>DASXBZ010000166.1:0-15225 GCA_036491435.1 Acidimicrobiales bacterium | reverse complement strand
CCGCCATGAGCTCGGCCAGCCCGACGGCGTCGAGCACTGCCTGCAGCTCGTCGTCACTGGCCTCGGGCGCACCAAGGCGCAGGTTCTGCGCCAGTGTCGCGTTGAAGAGGTGGGGACGTTGGGGCAGCCAGGAAAAGTAGTCCCGCCAGGAGGGCACGTCTCCCGCGACCCGCTCACCCACGGTGACCACCCCCGCCCTCGGGGCCACGAAACCCAGGAGCGCGGCGAGCACCGTCGACTTGCCCGACCCTGACGGACCCGTGAGTGCCACTCGCGCGCCCGACGGCACGTGCATCGAAAAGGAGAGAAGGGTGGGCCGGTCCCGGTGCTCGTACTCGACAACGAGCCCGGAGACGTCGAGCGCCCCGGACGCTGAGGACGAAGGCGAACGGTCGACAGGCGTCGGTGCGGCGGGAGTGTCGAGCACCGCGAGCACGCGGTCGGCCGCGGCCTGCCCTTCGGTGCTGGCGTGGAACTCTGCGCCAGCGCGCCGGAGGGGGATGAAGATCTCGGGTGCCACGAGCAGGACCGCCATCGCTGTTTCGAGGCCGAGCTGTCCCCACAGAAGCCGCAGCCCGAGCACCATGGCGACGAAGCCGACGCCGAACCCCGCGATCATGTCCATAGAGAGGGCGGACAGGAAGGCGGTGCGCAGCGTTCGCATCGTGGCCGAGCGCACCCCGTCGTTCGCGGCCTCGACTTCGCGTCGACCTTGCGTCTCGCGCCCGAAGGCGCGGAGTGTCGGGAGTCCCTCGACCAATTGCAGGAAGCGCCCAGCCAGCGACGACAGCCGGCGCCACTGCCGCTCGGCCCGTCGCGTCGCCTCCCGCCCGAAATAGATCATGGTGAGCGGTACCGCGACCACGAGGGCGACGACCACGACGAACGACAGCCAGTCCTGCGTCGCCACCCATACCAATAACAGGAACGGAATGACCGCAGCACCGGCTGCCTGCGGCAGGTACCGGAAGTAGTAGGCGTGCAATGACCGCATGCCGCGCGTCGCGGTCAGTGACAGCTCACCGGTGCGCTCGCCGGCGAGCCACGCCGGCCCCAGGTCGAGGGTATGGCGCAGCAGGTCCCGCCGCAGCCGGCCGACGACGCGGTCGGCCGCGCTCAGGGCCGAGAGGTCACCCGCCGCATTCAGGAGCGCACGGACCACGAGTGCGACCCCGACCACGACAAGAGAACCAGTGACCGCGCTGAGCGGCGCATGATGGAGAAGCGAGCGCTCGACGACATGCGCTAATGCCACCGCTTGGACGACGACGGCTACCGCGCTCAAGGCGGCGAGGAGCAGCGCCACGCCGGCCACCCGCCGGAGGCCGGGCACCCGCGCTGCGAGGGCCGGGTCGACGAGTCGGGGCGGACCCCTTCGTGGGGGCGTGGCGTTCAGAGTCGAAATGTCGTGTCCTTCACCAAGACCGTCCTGCCTGTGAGGCCCTCCGCGGCAGCGAGGCGGGCGGTCAACGCATCTTCGCAGGTGGCTGCCGTGCGGACCCCATCGGGCAGGTCGGCGACGATGGCCGTGCGTACTGGTTCGAAGCCCTCGGCGCCGCCGTACGTCACGGTGAAGCTGGCGACGGTGGCTGAGGTCTCGTTCGTAGGCGCGTCGTCCACGACCGGGAGGACATCGGTGGCCGCTCGTGCCTCGATCGCCAGGTCGGCAAGGAGCGCGGGTTGGGGCGGTGGCGACGCGGACCACACCGCGAGCCCCGGCTTCGACAGCATGCCCGAGACGGTTGTCACGAGGCCCAGCTGGTCCGGCTCGTCTCGCAGACGATGGCCCAGCGTGACGACCGACTGCAGGACGTAATGGTTGAACGGCCCACCCGAGAAGGCCATGCCCCCGGTCAGCGTCGGCGTGCCGGAAGGATCGAGACCAAGCTCGCGCTGTTGCACGCGGACCGCGGCGGGGAAGCAGGAATAGACCTCGGCGAGCTGCATGTCTCGCAATGCCACACCGAGGTGGGATTCGGCTGCGTGACCGAGTACCGCCATCGCAGGCCAGGCGTGCAGTCGCTTGCGTGCGGTGAGTGTGACGGCCTCAGAGCAGTGCAGCGCGACGTGGGGAAACAGCCAGCGACTGCGCGGCACCCCCAAACGGGTGGCGAGTTCGACGGAACAGATCAATAGCGCCGAGGACTGGTCCACTGTCCATTGCGTCGAATGCCGCAGGTTGTAAGGGTAGGCGAGCGGCCTGTTGCCCGGGCCAGGCGTCGCGATGTCGGATGCGCTCCGGCGCGCGCCGAACGCCGCGTCGGGGTTGCGCGTCGCGACCTCGTTGAATCGGCTCCACAGCTCGGCGATCTGCGCACCCTGGGTTTCGTTCGACAGGCCTTCGGCCGCGGCCAATGCGTTCTCGATCAACGCGTACTGTTGGATGACGGGCCACACCAGTCCCGCGGCGACCTCAATGGGGGCGATGAACTCGGGGGGGCGCCTCAGTACATCGTCGGGCGCAGCAACCTCGTCGTCCACCTCCGCGCCACCCTGTCGCTCCCACGCTCGGGCCTCGGCGCCGACCACGACGACGGCGCGGCACTCGCCCGCTCCGAT
Organism: Acidimicrobiales bacterium; assembly: GCA_036491435.1. Classification (GTDB taxonomy): domain Bacteria; phylum Actinomycetota; class Acidimicrobiia; order Acidimicrobiales; family RAAP-2; genus Bog-473. Next base: position 12,666 of record DASXBZ010000166.1, on the reverse strand, counting down.
CGATGCCAGCGCGTAGTTGATGACCTCCTGCTGGGACACGCCGACTTCGGCCAGAACGGTTCGGGCGTCGCCGGCACCGATTCGACGTGCCACGTTCCGTCCGGGGTCGGTCAGCCTCCACGAGCCCTGCGTGAAGACGATGCGCTCGATCGATCCCAAGAGCTTCAGCTCGCTGGCGTCCATTGCGGCTCGGCGTACCGCCTCGGTCATGAGCTCAGCCACGGGAGCGGGTTCGTTTGTCGCGCCCAGACCCACGAGGACGGGTTCGCGCGGGTCGATCGAGCGGTTGGGCTCCGTCACGACGGGCGATGCTACGGTCCGCCGATGGCGCCGAGCGATTCGAAGTGGCAGGACGCACTCGACGGCTTCACCAAGGAGTCGTTCGAGGCCGACGGGAAGCGCCGGGACATCTATCGCACCGGCAGCGGACCCGCAGTGATCGTGATCAGCGAGATCCCGGGGATCACCCCGCTCGTCGCGCAGTTCGGGCGACGTGTCGCCGCGGCGGGTTGCACGGCGGTGCTCCCGCACCTCTTCGGCGACCCGGGACGTCCCGCCAGTGCCGGCTACGCCATGCGCTCCATCGGCCCGGCCTGCGTCTCGCGCGAGTTCGCATGGTTCGCGCTCAAGAAGACGAGTCCAGTGACCTCCTGGCTACGGCAGCTGGCCAAAGCTGAGCACGAACGCTGCGGCGGCCCCGGTGTTGGCGCCATCGGCATGTGTTTCACCGGAGGGTTCGCCCTGGCAATGATGGTCGACGACATCATGCTGGCGCCGGTGCTCAGCCAGCCGTCGCTGCCGTTCCCGCTGTCGAAGAGGCGTAAGGCGGACATCGGAATCTCGGACCGTGACCTGGCGCGGGTCAAGGAGCGCACGGATGCGGGCCAGTGCCTCCTCGGCCTTCGCTTCACCAATGACCCGTTCTGTTTCCCCGAGCGTTTCGAGACCCTGCGCCGCGAGCTCGGCGACAAGTTCATCGCGGTGGAAATCGATTCTGCACCCGGCAATCCCCATGGACACCCGAAGCAGGCGCACTCCGTCGTTACGGAACATTTGGTCGACAAGGAGGGGACGCCCACGCGGGCGGCGCTCGACCAGACTCTGACGTTCTTCCGGGAGAAGCTCGGGGTCGGTGCGGGACCCGGGCCGCGACCAGCCGGGTTGGACCCGGAGCCCTGAAGCACGAAGATCAACGGTTGGCGGCCAAGATCTCCTCACACACCCGCTCACCCGAGCGCACCGCGCCGTCCATGGCGCCGAACGATGTCGTTGCCGTCTCGGTGCCGGCCCAGTGGATGCGGCCCACCGGCTCGCGCAGCAACCGCCCGTACTGGGTGAGCACGCCCGGCGCGAAGTGCGCGCACGAGCAGCCGCGCGTCCAACGCTCTTCCGACCAGTTGACCTCCATGACCTCGAGCGGCGATGCCGCCTTCGGCCCGAGGCGCGTCGTCAGCATCTTCAACAGCACCGAGCGGCGCTCGCTCTCGGACAGGGTCCACAAGGCCCGGGCCCGTGGTCCGGCCGAGTACGTAGCGATGACGCCATGGGAGTGCCCGGGTTGCGTCGTGTCGAGCGTCACTTCGATGAGATCGTCCGTCGCGACCGTCGCCCCCGACACCCCGTCGGCCCGCCAGAACGGTTCGTCGTAGATCGCCACGGTCTTCACTTCGGTACCGGCGGGGATCTTGTGAATCAGCAGCGCATGGTCAGCGGGCAATGCAGGCTCGAACCGGATCCCGGCCGCCAAGGCGCGCGGGAGCGCCAGGACGACGCGGCGAGCCGTCACCGTCGACGCATCGGAAACGACCTCGACGCGGTCTGCCTGTTGGGTCACGGCGGTGACCGGCGCGCTCAGGATCAGTGCGTCGCCGAGGTCGTGTGCCATTGCGGCGGGGATCTGACTGACCCCGCCGTCGAACTGCGAGTCCTGGTAGCCGCCGGCGATATTCATCAGAGACTCGACGCCGCCGGCCGAGCTCACGAGCAAGAGCCAACTGAGCATGGAAACCTCGGACAGGTCGCAAGTGAAACAGGCCCGTACCGTCGCCTCCACCAGGTCGCGAGCGAGCTTGGTGGGTACCCGCCCGGCGGTCAGCCAGGCCCGCACCGATAGGGCGTCCCACGCCGCCGCGCGGGGTGCGTCCCACGGTGCGGCGGGGGAAACCTTCTTTGCCATGGCGCTCATTCGTGCCACCGCTTGCCCGGCGCTGACCAGCGCAAGTGGGCTGATCTTGGGGATGTCGCCGCGGTACCGCCGCACCTTCCCGCCTGTGGCGAGCACGGCGTCGCCTTCGACGAACGTCTTGAAGGTGCTGACGCCGGTCTCCTTGGCCAATGCGTGCAGCCGGTCATGGTTCGGGCCGATGAAGCAGCCCCCCATGTCAACCGGAACGCCCCCCGCCGCAGTCTGTGTCCACACCCGGCCCCCCACCCGGTCCCGAGCTTCGAGCACGACCACTGACTGGCCCGCCTGGGAGAGCCGCCGGGCCGCGGTGAGTCCCGCGAGCCCGGCCCCTACGACGCAGATGTCGGCTTCCACTCTGTCCTCTGGCATTTCGACCTCCCCAATGCTGGGAGGCTAACATGCGTGCTGCCCGCATGTAAACTATCTATGCCCATACACCCGGGCAGAGGACCACGATGACGACGACCCCATCCGAGCGCACCGCCACCCGCCGGCCACGGCGCTCTCAAGCCGACCGTTCGGCCACGACCACCGCGGCCCTCGTGAGGGCGGCACGGGAGCTCTTCGCCGAACAGGGCTTCGCCGCCACGAGCCGGGATCAGATCGCCGAACGCGCCGGCGTCACGCGGGGGGCGCTGTACCACCACTTCGAGTCCAAGACAGCGGTCGCGGCAGCCGTGGTGAGCGAGCTGGAGGACGAGCTCGTCCGGCGGGTAATCACCGCAGCAGCCGAAGCCGAGGACGTGAGGACGCAGCTGCACCTGGCCTGTCGCGCCTACATGGACGCCGCGGCCGACCCGACGATCGCGCGGATCCTTGCGGACGCGCCGGCTGTCCTTGGCGTGGCCGCGTGCCGCCAGCTCGACGCCGAGTCGTGCCTGCCTCTTCTCGAAGACGGCTTCGCTCGGGCGGCAGAAGAGGGTGTGGAGGTGCCAGGTGATCCCGCCGTGGCCGCTGCACTGCTCCTCGGCTTCCTCAACGAGGGGGCCGGGCTTATCGCCGCCGCACCGTTCAACCGCGCCCGCCGTGAGGCGGTCACCGCGACCGTCGATGCCTTCTTGAGCAAGCTCTTCGGCTGATCCCGGAATCAGACGACGAGACTTGCGGTCACGAACGCACGTGCCTCACGTCACGGCAAACGTCTTCGACGCCGTGCCGTTCCTGGGCGGTCCACGTCAGAAGTCTGCTTGCCAAACATGATGGTTCTGTAAGGAATAGGTCCGTCGAGGTCATTTCGGCACCGGGAGATGCGAGGCTTGGGGGCGTGAATACGGAGACCGGGACGGTGATCGTCGTCGAGGACGACCCCAACATCGCCGACTTGGTCGACCTGTACCTGCGGCGCGAGGGGTACCGCGTCTTGCTGGCTCCGGACGGCGAGCAGGGCCTGGAGGTCTTCGGCCGGGAGGATCCCTGGATCGTCATCCTCGACGTCGGTCTTCCGGGCGCCCGCGACGGTTTCGAGGTCTGTCGTCAGATCCGCGCCCGCAGCACCGTCCCCGTCCTCTTCCTCACCGCGAGAGACGACGAGGTCGACCGCATCCTTGGACTCGAGCTCGGAGCAGACGACTATCTCGTCAAGCCGTTCTCTCCGCGCGAACTGGTCGTGCGGGTGCGCGCCATTCTCCGCCGCACCCGCGGCGCGCCGCCCGCACAGGAAGTCGTCAGCGTCGACTCCGTCGAGGTCGATCTGCGTCGACGCGAGGCTCGTCAAGGCGGTGCCGTCGTCAACCTCACCACACGCGAATTCGATCTTCTCGCCTTCCTGGCCAACAACGCTGGTCTGGCCCTCTCGCGCCAACAGCTGCTCGACGGCGTCTGGGGCGCGGATTGGTATGGCGACGAGCGCACGGTTGACGTCCACGTGGCACAACTTCGGAAGAAATTCGGCCCCGACCTCCCGCTTGCCACCGTCTGGGGCGTCGGTTACCGGTTCGGCTGACGATGCGCCGCCGCTTGATGCTCGCCATGGTCGGCCTGGTGGCCGTCGTCCTTGTGATCGCTGGCGTCGGATCGCTACTCCTCACCCGAAATGCCGCCCGCAATCAGGCCCAGCAGCAGCTGACACAAGAAGCGAAATCGCTCACCCAGTCCAAAATCAGCGAGCGATCGCTCGGGGCGCTGGCCGTTATTAAGGCCACGCTCAAGCTCGAGGACGCCGATGTCATCACGATCAACCGCTTCGGACAGATCGTTGGCAACACCCTCCCGTCCGACATCAACGAAACGGACATCGACGTCGCCGCCGTCCAGAACGGCCAAACCGTCTCCGGCCGGAGCGGCAGCCTCGTGTACGCCGTCTCGCCGGTCACACTCTCCCAGCAGGAGATCCAGCACCTCGCAAAAAAGCGTCCTCGCCACTTCACCTTCCAGGGCACGTTCGCCGTCCTGCTCACCCGTAACGTCGGCAACCTCGGCCCTAGCTGGGGCTATTTCATCGTCGCGGGCGGCGCCGCGCTGGTCATCGCCGCGCTCATCGCCTGGCAGATGAGCCGGCGAATGGCCCGACCGCTCGTCGAGGCGACACAGGCGACGGGGCGCATCGCGGCGGGCGACCTCGAAAGCCGCATCCCGATCAACAAGCGCAACTACCCCGAGTTTGCCTCGCTCGCCGGCTCCATCAACGACATGGCACAGAGCCTGGAGGACAGCCGCTCTCGGGAGCGCCATCTCCTCCTCGCGGTCTCGCACGACCTGCGCACGCCGCTCACCTCCATCCGCGGGTTTGCCGAGGCCATTAAGGACGGCGCGATCGATGACAGTGGACGGGCAGCCGACGTGATCATCGCCGAGTCCCGCCGGCTCGAACGCCTCGTGGGTGACCTCCTCGACCTGACCAAACTCGAGGCGCACCAGATGTCCATCGCAATGCGCGCCACCGATGCAGTCGAGGTGGTCACGACGACGGCCGAGGGATTCCGGCCTGCCGCGGCGAGAAACGGCATCGACATCGCTTTGCGCGTGGCGGGATTGGACCACACCGAAACCGACGCGGACGCGTTGGCCAACGTTGCGAGCCCGTACGCGTCAGAGCAACCACCTGCCCTTCCGCCTGTCGCAGCTGATCCCGATCGGCTCGCGCAGATCGTTGCGAACTTGATAGAGAACGCGTGCACCTATGCCCGCAGCCGGGTCACCGTCGGCCTTACGGAAGCAGGCCCCGGAGGAGGGTGCGTCATCACCGTCGATGACAACGGCCCGGGCATCGCGCCGAGCGACCTCGAGCGCGTCTTCGAGCGCTTCTACCAAGCTGATCGGGGCCGGAACCGGTTGATGGGCTCGGGCCTCGGGCTCGCGATCGTGGCCGAGCTCGCCACTGCGATGGGCGGCCGGGTGCGCGCGGTGTCGCCGTTCGGGCCCGATGGCGGCTCGCGCTTCGAGGTCCGGCTGCGTCCCTGGACCGCCCCCTCGACCGAGGCGGCGCCAGCGGTCGTCCCCGCAGGGCCGCGGGCCTAATTCCGGGCGGCCGGTCGTCCCGATCTCGCGACAGGTTCAGCCCTTCAGGAAGCTCGCTCCAAAGGCCTCGACCCATTCCTGGGGCCCCGGGGCCGGCGACCAGGCTGGCCCGACGAAGACCCAGTTCACACCCAGTTCTTCGAGCTCGCCGATTCGGTGCCGGACTCTCTCGGCGTCGCGGTCGAAGTCGGTGAGCCTTGGACCCGAGAAACCCATGATCAGCTCGAGATCCTCGAACCGATCGCCGGCGAACTCTTTGAGCACCCCGAGTCGTTCCTGAAGTTCTTCGGTCGTCGTGACCGGTGGCGTCCGTGCCGTCTTCGCCACTGAGGCTGGTGCTGTCATCGGCATCCACCCGGCCGCATAGGTCGCAGCGCGCCGCAGCGCGGCGTCCGAGTTCCCGCCCATCCAGATCGGGACGGAGCGGTTGCGCGGTGCCGGCAACGCTTGGATGTCGCGGGCGGAGAAGTGCCGTCCCTCGAACGTGAACGGCTCGCCCTTCCAGTGGAGCTGCATTACCTGGAGCGCCTCCTCGAAGAGGGCGTTGCGCTCCTTGAAGTCGACGCCCAAGGCGAAGTACTCGGACTTGAGATACCCGGCACCCGCGCCCAGGTAGAAGCGGCCTTCCGACATCCGATTGAGCGTGGCTGCCGACTTGGCCAGCAGCAGCGGGTTCCGGTAGGGGATCACGCTGATGTTGGTGACCAGCGCGAGGCTGGTCGTGACCGCGGCAGCTGCCGCGAGGGCGACAAAGGGGTCGAGGCTCTGGTGGCCGCCCGTCTCGAGCCACCGGCTGCTCGGTGCCGGGTGTTCGGTCAGTGCGATCCCGTGCCAGCCTGCTTTTTCGGCGGCTACAGCGAGGTCCGTCATTGCTCCGGCATCGAGCAGGTCGATGCCGCTCCCACTGGCCTCGGGGTACTGAAGGATGAAGTGCACCATTCCCTCCCATGCATCGTTGGCGCCGTCGACGTGTGGCCGCTGCACCATAGCGAGGCTGGCACCGAGCGGCTCGTAAGGTCTACCCACGAGAGAGCGGAGGCTGCATGGATCGACTCAAAGGCAAGGTGGCGATCGTCACCGGCGGTGGGGGTGGCATCGGCGGCGCCACGGCGCGCGCACTCGCCCGTGAGGGCGCGTCGGTATTAGTCGTCGACGTCAACGAGGACGCGGCCGCTTCGGTGGCCGGTGGGATCCGGGACGCTGACGGAGTCGCCGAGAGCTTCCGAGCCGACCTTTCACAAGAGCGGGACGTCGAGGCGGTCGTTGCCGAGGTCGTGAAGCGGTTCGGGCGTCTCGATGTCCTGCACAACAACGCCGCACTGACCGATTCGGATTTCCTCAGCGCCGACACCGCCGTCACGGAGCTCTCCCTCGAGGTCTGGGAGCGCACGCTGGCGGTGAACCTCAGCAGTCAGATGCTCATGTGCAAGCACGCCGTGCCGATCATGGCGGACCAGGGCGGTGGCTCCATCATCAACATGTCATCTGGCGCATCGATCAAGGGAGACCGCACGAGGACCGCCTATGGCGTCTCGAAGGCCGGCGTCAACGCCCTCACGCTGTACGTGGCGACCAGCCACGGGAAGAAGGGCATCCGGGCCAACACGATCCTGCCGGGGCTGGTGATCACCGACGCGGTGCGGGCGCACCTGAAGGAGGAGATGTTGGCCTCACTCAGCAAGGCGACGCTCACGCCGTCGGTCGGTCAACCTGACGACATCGCTGACGTGGTCGTGTTCTTGGCCTCCGACGAGTCCCGCTACATCACGGGGCAGATGCTCGCCGTCGATGGCGGAATGTCCGCCCACGTCGGGCTCGGCGACGGCTAGCCGGTCGTCCGCAGAGTCCGCACCCGCACCTTCCTCAGGAGGAAGGCCCGAGCACGTACGTGCCGTTGTCCGGGTGGTGGTACCAGCCGCTGGCGGCGTGCGTGCCGCCGTCGACGTGAATGGTCTGGCCGGTTACGTAACTCGAGAGCTCGCTGGCCAGGAAGATCGCCGCCCCTGCCATCTCGTCCACGTGGCCGGCCCGGCCCATCGGCACCGTCAGGCCGAACCGTTCTTGTTGGCCGGCGGGGTCGGGGGCGATTTCGGCTAGGCCCTCGGTCCAGGTGATGTCGGGGGCCAGGGCGTTGACCCGGATGCCATAGGCCGCGAGCTCCAGCGCGGCGGTCTTGGTGTAGTTGATGACGCCGGCCTTGGCTGCGGCGTAGGCGGCGTAGCCGGGTGCGGCTCGCACGCCCTCGATGGAGGTCACGCTGATGATGCTGCCCTTGAGCTGGTTCTCCACCATCACTCGGGCGACCCGCTGGGTACAGAGGATCACGTGCTTGAGGTTCGACCGGTACAGCGCGTCCCAGCCGTTCTCGGTCGTCTCGAGCAGCGGCGAGTTGAAGACGCCGCCCGCGTTGTTGACCAGGATGCTCACCGGGCCGAGGTCGGCGACGGTGCGCTCCAGAGCGGCGTCCACCTCGGCCGAGTCACGCACGTCGACCTGAAGGCCCAGGCCACCGACCTCTTCGCCCGCCGCGGCGGCGGTGTCGGCGTGGCGCTCCCAGATGGCCACCTTGGCCCCGAAGGCCCGGAAGCCGTTGGCGATGCCTCGCCCGATGCCCGAACCGCCGCCGGTGACCACGGCGACCCGGTCGTTGAGGAGGATGGAGGAGGGATCAAGCGGCACGAGAGGACAGTACAGTGACCCTGACGTCGACGTCAGGTTCGGGGTCGAAAACTGAGCGATGCCCCGGGATGGCCCGGGGCGGTCGGGGGGTGTGTGTGCCAAGGATCGAGCCGATTCCGATGGACGAGCTGGCGCCGGAGCCGCGTCGCATCATCGAGGAGGGCGTGGCCGACGGGCTCTATGCCACGCCGATACCGCTCCAGATCTTCGCCTACAAGACGCAGCAGATCTTGATGACGAACGCGGCGCGGACGACGTGGGGCCAGAAGTCGCTCCTGGGCGGCCGCATCCTCGAGCTGCTGCGCATCCGCAGCGCCCAGCTGGGCGAGTGCCAGCCATGCATGCAGTCGCGCAAGCACGACTCCATCACCGAAGAGGACGTGGCCTGCCTCATCTCGCCGGGCGGGTCGGAGCTCAACGACCAGGAGCGGCTCGCCGTCGAGTTCCTCGACCTGCTTTCCGCGGATCACCACGCGATGGACGACGAGTTCTACCGACGGCTGGGGGAGCACTTCACGGCGGCGCAGATCATCGAGCTCGGGTTCGCCTGCGCGAACTCCATGGGGCTGCACCGCTTCATCCACACGCTCGACGTCTTCGGCGACTCGCCGCCGGTCATCCCCTACAGCGCGGAACAGGTGGACTCCGCCATTGACGAGCCCGCTTTGCACGGCGCACCGTGAGCCAGACCGTCCTGGTGACCGGGGCTACGGGCCTGGCCGGCGCCAACATCTGCAAGCTGCTGGTGGAGCGCGGCGACACCGTGCGTGCCCTGGCCCGCGAGAGCGCGGATACCGCGCCACTCGCTGCTCTGGGCGTGGAGGTGGTCACGGGCGATGTCACCGACCCCGAAGCGGTCGTGCGGGCTGCGACCGGGAGCGACGCCGCCATCCACTGTGCCGCGCTGCTGGGCGGGGCGAGCCAGGACATGGCCGACTTCGAGGCGGTCAACATCGGCGGAACCAAGAACGTCCTTGACGCGGCCGAGAAGGTCGACCTTCGACGCGTCGTGGCCGTGAGCACCGGCACCTTCTTCGACACGACGACGGGCCTCGACCGCGAGGACGCGCCGGTAATGCAGAACCCGAGCCAGGATCCCTACACCGTCACGAAGATGGCCGCGTTCCTCGACGCGATGGCGCGTGCTGCCAAAGGGCGCGACGTCGTCAGCACACATCCCGGCGCCATCTTCGGCCCGTCGCCGGTGGCCAGCAACGCACTTGGGATGACGAGCTTCAATCGCGTGCTGCTGTCCGCGGCGCGAGGGCGCATCGAGCGGTACATCAAGTTCCCGGTGAGTTGGGTGTTCGCCGAGGACATCGCCCGCGGCTGCATCCTCGCCTTGGACAAGGGGGTGGCGGGGGAGCGCTACATGCTCGACGGCCGGCCCGAGGACGTGGTGAGCACCGCCGAGGCCTGCAACCGCATGTGCCAGGTGGCCGGCCTCGACCACCATGTCGTCGACGTGGAGGCTTCCGACGACCCCGAGCTGGTGAAGGTCTTCGGCCCCACCCTGGTCGCAATCGCCAAGAAGGCCGCCCGGGGGACCCCCGACCGCAGGACCCTCGAGGACTCCAAGACCTACAAGCGCCTCGGCTACAGCCCGATCAGCCTCGACGAGGGCCTGGGCACGACTTACAACTGGTTCCGGGCCATCGGGAAGGTGAACGCGGCCTGATCCGGCTCCTGGCGACGGTTCTCCTCAGGCGTCGCGGCGGACCATGAGCCACCCGCCGATGAGGAGTGCGGCGGCCGCGTAAGCACTCATCACGCCAAACCCGACCCAGGGGCTGAACGCCGGGCCGAGGTCGAACGAGCGGCCCGTCGACGCCATCGCATTGATGATGACGAACGGCATGAACTTCAGGACGGGGTGGCCGATTGAGGACGGCAGGGCCTCGATGATGAGCGGCAACACCAGGAAGGCCCCGACGTAGGCGGTGATGGCGCCCGCCGTATGCCGGATGATGGCGCCGAGGCCCAACGCGAACAGCCCAAAGACCGGCACGAGGAGCCCGGCGCCGACGACGGCGCGCAACACTCCCGGCTGGCTGATTGTGGCGTGTGGCGCCGGGCTGGACAGGAGCACCTGGCAGAGGAAGAAGGCACCGAAGGACAGGATCTCGCCGACGACCAGTGCCAGGGCGCCGAAGACGGCGGCCTTGGCGGCGAGCACGAGAGGACGATGGGGGACGGCGCTGAGCGTCGCCCGGATGGTCACCGTCCCGTACTCGGCGCTGATGACGAGCACCCCCAGGACACCGATGACGAGCTCGCTGAAGAGGAGGCCCCGCAGGCTGAGCCCCGTGGGGTCGAACGTGATTTTGTCCGGGAGGGAGAAGGTGTTCCACTGGTTGGTCACGGTGATGCCGGCGATGATGGCGACGCCGATGGTGATGAGCGTCATGGCGAAGATGCTCCAGCCGGTGGAGCGGACCGAACGCATCTTGATCCATTCCGAGGCGAGCACGCTCGGAACGCGGATGCGCCGACCCTCGACGGGAGGCAGGGCGGATCGGGTGGGAACGGCGACGGTCACGATTCCTCCGAAGGGGCAGCGCTGGCGGCAGGTACCGGCTCGTGTGGTTGGAAGGCCTCGGCGTGGAACTCGACGCTTTCTCGCGTGAGCTCCATGAACGCTTCTTCCAACGAGGCCGACTGCGTCGCGAGCTCGTGCAGAAAGATGCCGTTGGTGCCGGCCAGGTCTCCGATCTCGGGAGCAGGTAGCCCGGAAACAGAAAGCGTGCCGTCGGTCTCTCGGCTGACGACCGCTCCCTTTGCCCGCAAGAGCTCCTCGAGGCGGTCGATCTGGGGCGAGCGCACCCGGACGAACTGCTCCGAACTCTCGGCGATGAACTCGGCCGTCGAGCCGGCGGAGATCAGCCGGCCCTTGCCGATCACCACGATCTGGTCGGCCGTCAGCGCCATCTCGCTCATGAGATGGCTCGAGACGAACACGGTCCGTCCCTCCGATGCGAGGCCCTTGAGGAGATTCCTGACCCAGAGGATGCCCTCGGGGTCGAGGCCGTTCACGGGCTCGTCGAACAGAAGGACTTCGGGGTCACCGAGAAGCGCGGCAGCAATGCCGAGGCGCTGGCCCATGCCGAGCGAAAACTTGCCGGCGCGCTTGCGCGCCACCGTCTCGAGCCCGACCAACTCGAGGACCTCTGACACGCGGGAGCTCGGGATGTCGTTCGACCGGGCGAGGTACCACAGGTGGTTGTAGGCGCTCCGGCCGGGATGGATGGCATGCGCCTCGAGGAGCGCGCCGACCTCGCGCAGGGGGAGGGGCAGGTCGTGGAAGTTGCGCCCGTTGACCCTCGCGGTGCCGGCGTCGGGGGCATCGAGTCCCATAACGATCCGCATCGTGGTGGACTTTCCGGAACCGTTCGGGCCCAAAAAACCGGTCACCTGACCGGGCCTGACGTCAAAGGAGAGGTCGTCGACGGCGAGGGTGTCCTCGAAGCGCTGGGTGACGCCTTGGACCTCTATCACTCCAACTCCTCACAGTTCCGTCTGGTGTGGAGGCAGGGCAGGAGATGCAGCCTGCAAGCCCCCGCGATCGCGATGATCGTGGTCCCACCATCATCGCTGACTTCGGGGGTGGATGTATCCGTCAAAGGTAGGAATCGCTCCGGAATTTCTCAGGGGGAAGTAGCTGGCAGCTCCTCGAGGTGTTCAGTGCTGGGAGGATCCATACACTCCCAGGAACGCTCGCACGCCCTCGTCAGTAACCTTGAGAAGGGAAGCTTCGGTGCAGCGGAACCCGTCCCCGAGAAGCATCGCCTCGTCGAGTGGCTTCGAGAGGATCAGCGACAAGAGGTGGCCCGCGGCGACCTCGGGATCGTTCATCATCAAATCGTGCCGGTCCGCCGCTGCGCCTAGAGCGATGGCCAACTGGTCGGTTGCTCGCTGGGGACCGAGTTCATAGAAGATCCGGCCGAGCTCAGGGAACCGACCTGCTTCCCCGATGAGCAACCTCCGTAGCTTGATGACGTCGGGCTGCAGCACTCCCCTCAAGAAGCTCGAAGAGAATGACTTGAGTCGGTCTTCGATCGACCCCTCACCTTCTAAGAAGAGGTTCTGGGGTATTCCCCCGTCTCCGGCTCGCACCACTTGGGTAACGACTTCTCGGAAGAGCGTTTCCTTGTCGCTGAAGTGCTTGTAGACGGTCTGTTTCGAGACAGCGGCCTTGGCTGCTACCTGATCCATGCTCGTCCCAATGAAACCGTTGGCGAAGAACGCCTCTTGGGCCGCCTCGAGGATCGCTGCCTTCTTGCGGCTTCCGCGGGAGTGATCCTCTGTGTTCTCCGGCGCCGAGGATGGGACCATGAGAAGATAGTACT
>DASXBZ010000165.1:0-8140 GCA_036491435.1 Acidimicrobiales bacterium | reverse complement strand
CCCAGCTTTCGGAACACCTTCTTCAGGTGATAGTCCACTGTGCTACTGCTGACGAAAAGCTTGGCGGCGATTTCAGGGTTCGTGGACCCACGCGACGCCATTCGAGCGATTTGAAGCTCGTGTGCAGTCAGGTCGCTGCTGGTGTCAATTGAGCGCCGACGGATCCGCTCGCCTGTCGCCGCCAATTCGATTCGGGTACGTTCGGCAAAGCCAGCGGCACCCATGGCCACGAACAGCTCGGACGCGGCGTGCAGTTGGACGCGGGCATCAATTCGGCGATTTTGTCGGCGGAGCCACTCTCCGTAGACGAGATGAGCCTGAGCCAAATCAGTTACAACCAACGTGTCCTTCAAATAGGCAATGGACTCGTCAAACAGAGATTCAGTTTCACTGTCGTCGGCCAGAAGGGCACGTGAGCGCGCCAGGAGGCCGAGGGCCCATGGGGTTCCACTTGCGCGAGCCCGTCGCGTCAACTCGTCGAGTCCGCTCTTAGCCGCAGCGAGATCGCCACTGCGCACGCCGGCCTCGACGACAATGGGGAGTGCCTGGAACGCCCAGCCAAACACCTCTTGCTCGGTGACGTACTGGGCGGCGGTCAGCGCCGCTGAATACCGACCTACACTCAGCTCCAACGTGGCGAGGGAATCCTGCGCCAAACCCACGGCGGGGGCCGAGCCGGTGGCCGAGCCTAAGCCAATCAATATCTGAGCGGCGGACCGAGTGCCTTTTTCGTCGCCTCGCCATGCCAGGAGTGGGATATTTAACGGCCCAAAGAATTCGATGTCACGGCCCATAGCACCCGTAATCTCGAGGGCCTCCGCGAAATGAGCCTCAGCAACCGAGAGGTGACCGGCCCGAATCTCATGCGCCATCAGACCAATAAGGGCTGTTTGAAGAGCGATGAGTGCACCTCGTTCTCGGGCTATACCCTCGACGTGGTGGGCCCACTGAGCGAACATTTGGTCATCCCACAATTCATTGGCAACGAGAAGGATGAAACTGAACCACCGAACGGAGTCTTCAGTTGTGACGGGTCCTTCGCGCAGCCAACGTGCAGCGGAACTCAAGACGTCGACGCCGGCTTCGTATCCCTCAGCGAGTAGCAGTGACATGCCATCGAGAAGAAGATCAGCGAGCTGAGGTTCTCGTCCATCCCTTGTCCCGAGCGCAGTCACCGCAATCTGCGGCCCGGTGGTGTCTACAGTGAAGTGTTGCGTGATCAAGAATGCGTCAAGCGCCTCCAGAAGCGATTGGCGCGATCTGTCGACGTCAAGCGGGAGAAACTGACGGGCCGCATCCAGAAAGAGTGCTGGTGCCTTCACGGGTCGGGTCTGGACGCGTATGCGGCCGGCCAGTTGCTGTGCTTCCGCGAGCAAAAATGGCTCTGTAAGCCCGGATCGTGCTCGGGCCAGGAGAGTTTTGGCTTGATGTGGAGCGCCTGAGGTAAGAGCGGCATCCGACGCGGCGAGGAGTCGCGACGAGCGTTTCGCGACGTCTTCGGTCAGTTCAGCTGCCTGAGCCAGGAGTAGCGCTTCTGCCGCGTAGCCGCCTTGGCCGCGCGCCCGGTGAGCGGTTACCTCCAAGTCAGCAGCCAACACGTCGTCGGGTCCGATGGCGGTGGCGGTGATATGTCCAGCCCATCGAGCTGGTTCGGTGGCTCGGTCGATCAGGGTCGCGAGCACTTGGTGGACCTTCCTCCGATCCTCGGGTCGGGCCCCCGCGTACACCGCGGAACGTATTAGTGGATGGCGGAACTCGATCCGTGGCTCCGCAACAATGAGTCGCTCGTGGATTGCCATTGCTTCCGCATCAGACGTGCATCCGAGCTGAGCTGCAACCCTCCGCACCATCGACGGATCACCTGACGTCTCGGTCGCCGCTACAAGCAGGAACGTCTGAACGTCGGATGGCATCTTGTCCACCTGGCGGCGGAAGTGGGTCTCGAGGCGCCGACTGATGGGGATTGGTTCCGGGAGGCGACTGGCACCCGCCAATTGCGCTGAGGTCAGCTCGTCAGTCAGTTCCGTGAGCGCCAATGGACATCCACTTGTTTCGGTGACGATGCGATGGGCGATGTGCGTATCAAGTGGGCCAGGCACTACCTGAGAGAGCAACTCGAGGGCGGCATTCTCGGGAAGACCTCCGATCTCGATCACAGGAAGCCCAGCCAAGACGAGTGATGGTTCATCGGACGTGCGGACTCCAAAGATCAAAGCCACACCATCTGCCCTCAGACGGCGACCGACAAAGGCCAGAACCCGTAGCGATTCCTGATCGACCCATTGTGCGTCGTCCACGACGCACAACAGCCCTTGCGACATGGCTGCATCGGCGATCAGCGTGAGGGTGGCCAGGCCGACGAGGAAGAGATCTGCAGGCTCTCGGGTCGAAAGTCCGAATGCGGAGCTCAAACCATCGCGCTGAGGGGGCGGAAGATCGTTCACTAACCCCAAGAACGGCAAGAGGAGGCGGTGCAGCGCGGCAAACCCAAACGTGCTTTCGGCCTCGATACCCGAGATGTTGACAATCAGAAAGTCCTGCGCCCGATCGATGAGATGATCGAGTAGCGCCGTTTTTCCCATTCCGGCTTCGCCCCCGAGGACCAGAACACTGCTCATCCGCTGACGAGCCTTGTCTAAGACACCTTCGAGAACGGCGCGCTCATCGATGCGATCGAGCAACATTCCTCAGGACCTAGCTGCCGATTTCTCAACAATATTCAGCGCCACCGAGCCATTCTCGCAGTTTCGGATATCGGACACTCGATCCACGGTCAAGCCCCTGGCAGCTTGTTCCGCGTGGCTCAGCACCGAGGCCTCCTGGTCCCCGCTTCGCAGCGTGGAACCGCTTTCCGTTCACACCGTCTCCGCCCGGTTCGGCAGCACCTGACCGCCTCCTGCTCGCCTGCCTGGTATGGGAGCTCGGTTCGGGCGAGTCCTCCAGAGGACACTCCCAGCGCCCACGATCAGGGTTGCGTAGCTCGACGGCGAGTCTCTCGACACTCCGCAGGGCGCGTGCCGCTGGGCGTGCGGAGAACCGGGACGACTACGAGGTTGGGAGGACTCGATCACGTACGAATCCGAGGATCATGGACGTCGACGTCAAGGGACCCAGGAAGGAAGCTCAATGACCATCACCGAGCAGCCCAAGACCACGAACTCCGGCGCGGCTACTGACCCCAACGGGCCCACCGGACGGCTGGCAACCTGGCTTGCAACCACCAGTCTGAGCGATGTTCCCAGCTCCGTTCGCGAGCACGCGAAGCACCTGATGCTCGACGGTGTCGGCTGTGCCTTGGTCGGCGCCCAGCTTCCCGTCTCACGAAAGGGCGTCGAGGGCGTCACCGCGCTCGACGACGCCGGCAGCGCGGCACTCGTCGGCTGGGGAGGCCGCACCACCAGTCCCCCGTCAGCCGCAATGCTGAACTCGAGCTTCATCCAGGGCTTCGAGCTCGACGACTACCACCCCCTCGCTCCCCTTCACGCCAACTCGTTGGTGCTCCCCGCGATGCTGGCGGCCGCGCCGCACGTGGGATCGGTCTCGGGTGCGCAGTTCCTTCTCGGTGCGATCCTCGGCTACGAAACCGGGCCGCGTGTCGGCCTCGCGCTCGGTGGTCTCGACATGATCTCTCGGGGCTGGCACTCGGGCGTGGTCTTTGGGCCTCTGGCCGCAGCAGCGTCCGCCGGGACCCTTTACGGGCTCGACGCCGCCGGCTTCGAGGACGCCCTCGGAATCGGCGCCACGCAATCAGGCGGCCTCATGTCGGCGCAATTCGAGTCCATGGTCAAGCGGATGCAGCACGGCTTTGCGTCCCGCGACGGACTCACCGCGGCGGCGCTGGCCGCTTCCGGCTATGTAGGCATCAAGCGTGTCTTCGAACGCTCATTCGGCGGCTGGCTGTCGACGTTCGGTGACTGCCACAAAACGGATGCAGCGCAGATCTACGCCGGACTCGGAACCGTCTGGCAAACGGAGGTCTACGCGATCAAGCCCTACGCCGCCATGGGTCTCCTGCACGCGGCGATCGACGCCGCCCTCGAACTGCGCTCACGGGACACGGTGTCGGCAGACCAGATCCAACACATCGAGATCGACATGCCCGAAGCCGGCTACCAGCACGGCGGATGGAAGGCGGTACGGCCACTGGCACCGATCGGCGCCCAGATGAGCGTTGCCTACACCGTCGCGGTAGCGATCCTCGACGGAGCGGTACTCGTCGATCAGTTCTCCGAGAAGCGGATCAACGCCGACGACGTCTGGGGCCTCATCGACCGCACCGACGTCCACCATGAAGCGTCCTACGACAAGTTGCCCGTGGACGAGAGGTTGACCACTCGGGTGCGCCTCACGCTCAATGACGGCAGCACGCACGAACAGGTCGTCGCTCACCCCCGCGGCACCGGCGACCGAGGACTCTCCGATGCCGACATCGTGGAGAAGTACCGCAGCCTGACCCGCACCGTGATCTCACCCGCCCGTCAAAGCGCCATCGAGAGCGCCGTCCTCAATATCGACGCAGTCGAGGATATATCGGAGTTGACCGCCCTGCTGACCCCAACCGTTGCATCGGCCCTCGACTGACTGCAGGTCAACCTGCCGATCGATCCGCGTACAGAAGGACCGCTAATGCCAACCACCCTCGACGCTGCCACCGCCTTGGTCCTGATCGACCTCCAGCGAGGGATCACCGCGCTGCCGACAGCGCACCCGGCCGACGACATCGTCCTGTGCGGCGCGGCTCTGGCCATCGTCTTCCGAGAGCACCACCTCCCCGTTGTCGCGACCCGCGTTGCGTTCTCCGCCGACGGTGGAGACGTTGTCCGGACTCGCACTGCAGCCGACACCCCAATGGTCACCTTCGGAACCGAAGGGACCGTCATGCAACCAGAGCTTCAACTCGATGAAGGCGACATCCTGATCACCAAGCGAGGATGGAACGCCTTCTACGGCACGGAACTCGATCTGCAGCTCCGACGGCGTGGGATTACTGGGATCGTCCTCGCAGGGATCTCGACCAGTGTAGGTGTGGAATCAGCAGCTCGGGCGGCCGCCGAACGTGACTACCAGCTGACGATCGTCACCGACGCAGTCACCGACACCGATCTCGGCGCCCACAAAAACAGCCTTGAAGTCATCTTCCCCAAAATTGCAGAGCTCGCGACGACCGACGAAGTCATCGAGGCTCTCGATGCTCGATCACCACAGAGGGCCGCGAGGACGCGTACCGCAAACCGATCATGGAGTGACATAGGTCAGCACAAAAGAGGAGCGTTTTATGAAGAACTTTGAGCCGGAAATCCTTTCGAATCCGTTGACCAACCGAGGAACCGCATTCACAACCGTGGAGCGCGACCGGCTGGGCCTGACCGGCCGATTGCCGTCGGCGGTCGAAACGTTGGACGATCAAGCGGACCGGTGCTACGCCCAGTTGGGTGAGGCGCCCTCGGACCTGGCCAAGTACATCTACCTGGACGCCTTGCACGACCGCAGCGTTGTCGTGTTCTTCAAAGTGCTGGCCGACCACTTGGCCGAAATGTTGCCGATCGTCTACGACCCGACGGTCGGAGACGCCATCAAAAAGTGGAGCCGGGACTATCGCCAGTCGTCCAACTCCGTCTATCTGTCTGTCGACCGACCGCACGACGTGAGGGCATCGCTTGCTGGGACTGGTCTCGGTCCCGATGACGTCGACCTGATCGTCGTCTCCGATGCCCAGGAGATCCTGGGAATCGGCGACTGGGGTGCCAACGGGATTGCCATCTCGGTGGGGAAACTCGCGGTGTACACAGCGGCGGCCGGGATCCATCCCGAGCGGGTGATCGCAGTCAACCTCGACGTCGGCACCGACAACGAGGCGCTCCTTAACGACCCGAGATACCTGGGCAATCGCCACGCCCGCGTGGATCGCAAGGCCTATGACGAACTCATCGCTCTTTACCTGAGCACCGCCTCCGACCTGTTTCCCAACGCCCTGCTGCATTTTGAAGATTTCGGTCCGTCCAACGCTCGGCGGATCCTCGTCGACAACTCCAAGAAGTACCGAATCTTCAATGACGACATGCAAGGGACGGGGGCCATCGTGATGGCATCGGTCTTCTCAGGTCTGAAGGTGACGGGGCAAAGGTTCGCCGACCAGCGTCTGGTCGTCTACGGCGCTGGGACGGCGGGAACCGGCATGGCCGATCAGATTCACGCGGCAATGGTCCGCGACGGGCTCAGCCCCGAGCAGGCGGCTCGACAGGTCTGGCTGGTCGACATCAACGGGCTGGTCACCGATGACATGGCCGACCTGCCGGACTACCAACAGCCCTACGCCCGACCGGCGGCGGAAGTCAAGGACTGGGCCAGCAAGCGGGAGGCGCCGATCGACCTGTTGACCACAGTGCAGAACGTGAAGCCGACGATCCTGATTGGCACCTCGACCAACCCCGGGGCTTTCACGCAAGAAGTGGTCGAAGCGCTATCGGCTGGGGTGGAGCGCCCGATCCTGCTGCCGCTGTCGAACCCCACCTCTCAGATCGAAGTGATGCCGTCCCAGGCGGTGCCCTGGTCGAAGGGCAAGGCACTGATCGCTACGGGCATCCCGGTCCCACCGGTCGAGTACGACGGCGTGACCTACACCATCGGTCAGGCCAACAACGCGTTGCTCTACCCCGGCCTCGGCTTGGGCACGATCGTGTCGGGTGCCATGCACGTTACCGACGGGATGCTGCTGGCCGCCGCAGAGGCGGTAGCCAGCCAGGTGAGCGTCGCCGCTCCCGGCGCGTCACTGCTGCCGGCGGTGGACAGCCTGCGGGCGTCGTCGGCCACGGTGGCGGTGGCGGTGGCGAAAGCGGCCGCGGATGACGGAGTCGCCACCATCAAAAATGACGACCTCGTCCAAGCCGTCGAGGACGCCATGTGGCAGCCCGTGTACCCCGACCTCCCCTCCCCAGCCGCCGGAGGTGCCCGATAATGCCTGCCGCCAAACGCCATGCCCCGGATCACAGGCCGTCGAACGCCCAGTCCGACGACGCGCCGGCCGTTCTGGACCTGCCCATCGGGCTCTCGGAGAGCGGCCAGCGCCACGAGACCGACTCGATGGGTGGGATCGAGGTACCCGCCGACCGGTACTGGGGCGCACAAACCCAACGCTCCCTGGTCCACTTCTCGATCGGGAACGACAAGATGCCCCATGAGGTGTACCACGCTTATGGCTATGTCAAAAAGGCGGCTGCCATCATCAACGGCCGGGCCGGACGACTACCGAAATGGAAAGCCGACCTCATCGCCCGCGTCGCCGATGAAGTCATCGCTGGTCTCCTCGATGACAGCTTCCCGCTCTACGTGTGGCAAACAGGGTCAGGTACACAGTCCAACATGAACGTCAATGAAGTGATCAGCAATCGGGCGATCCAACTGATCGGCGGGACGCTTGGATCCAAGGTACCGGTGCACCCGAACGACCACGTCAACATGGGCCAGTCCAGCAATGACACGTTCCCGACCGCAATGCACATCGCTACGATTACCGAGTTCAATAGCCGGCTAGCGCCGAAAGTGCGAGCGCTGCAGGCGGCTCTCGCCGACAAGGCGCGCGAGTGGAATCACGTCATCAAGATCGGTCGTACGCATCTCGAAGACGCTGTGCCCTTGACAGTGGGCCAGGAGTGGTCCGGTTACGCGGTACAGCTCGACCAGGCCCTGGAACGGCTGCACTCCACGATGCCCGGCCTCTACGAACTAGCCATGGGCGGCACAGCCGTTGGTACCGGACTCAACGCCCCCCCTAGATTCGCAGCGGACGCCGCTGTCCAAATCGCCGATCTGACCGGCCATCCGTTCACCACTGCCACAAACAAGTTCGCCGCGCAGGGCGGTCTTGACGCCATGGTCGCCGCGAGCGCGGGACTACGAGCGGTCGCGGTCCCGTTGATGAAAATCGCCAACGACATTCGCTGGCTTGCTTCCGGGCCGCGCTGTGGGATCAGCGAACTGGTCGTACCTGCCAACGAGCCCGGCTCTTCCATAATGCCCGGCAAGGTCAACCCGACCCAATGCGAAGCCATGGTGATGGTCTGCATCCAGATTCTCTCCGAGGACAACTGCGTGGCGTTTGCCGGGAGCCAAGGGAACTTCGAGCTCAATGCGATGCGCCCTC
>DASXBZ010000164.1:0-6322 GCA_036491435.1 Acidimicrobiales bacterium | reverse complement strand
GTTCACCCCCCGCCCTGTCATCATGGGCACTGTGAGTGCGCTCGAGGTGCTGCACCGTCGCACCGAGGCCAAGTACCGGAGTCGCCGGGTCATCACCGAGCACCAGGCCCGCCGGACCCTGACCACTGCGGCCCGCCCTCGTCCGCTGGTCCGTCACGACGGAGGCGGGATCACCCTCACCCGGGACGGTGACACCTTCATGGGGTTGGCCGCCCCGTTCAATCGGATGACCCAGGTCCGGGAACGCTTCCACATCTTCGACGAGGTGATCATGCCGGGGGCCTTCACCCGGTCGCTGCGGGTCCGTCCCGCCGTTCCGATCCTGGTCGACCACGACCCTCGGCTGGTGGTCGGGGAGTCGGTCCGGCTCCTCGAGGCTCCCGACGGGCTACGGGTGGCGTTCAGCGTGGACGACCGCTCCCTCGCGGCCAGGCTGGCCGACATCCGGGACGGATCCCGGGTGGGGCTGTCCATCGGGTTCCGCCCGGTGCGGGAGCGTCACACGCCGGCGAAGGACCGCAGCTTCGGCCGTGATCTGGTCGAGCAGCTCGAACTCGACCTCCATGAGATCTCGGTGGTGCGCCGGCCCGCCTATGCCCAGGCCGCTCTCCGGCCGGCGGCCTAGCGGGCCCCCGGGTAAATGCCCTCGCCAAGGGGCGGTGAACGAACCGACGCTCTGACCAGAAGCCAGGTGCTCGCCGCGCGGGACTACCCCGGCGATCTGGTCGCCGGCAATGGGCACGACCCGGCAGTGCTCGAGGGCCGGCGCTGCGCGGTGTGCAACGGCGCGATGCCGGACGGGAGGCGGGCAACGTGCTCGAGCGCCTGCGCCTCCAAGAACGACCACCACCGCTCTCGTAAGGGTTCGAGGCCGGCCTTGGCCAAGGCTCCCAAGATCCCGCCGGCGGAATCCCAAACTCCAGCATCACCGCGTCCGACCAGTCCGGGGCCCAACCCGGGGTTGGCGGCTGCAGCTGTGGCCCTCCTCGGCGAGCTGGGCGATCTGGGTGGCGTGGAGCGCGTCACCATCGAATTCGCCGGCCGGGTGGTGGAGGTCCGCTAGATCGTCCCCCGGGCCGTATCAGATGGGTGTGACACCGCCGGCCATCATCGCGCCAATTGCCCTGGTCGATCCCTGGGGCCTAGTGCCAGGGCTGGCGTTCTAGGGCCTTAGGAGCGATCTGAAGACGCAGATTCGGCCTGGGCTCGTCGATCTTCAAGTTAGGGGTACCCCTAACTTGACGCCTGGGCCCCGGCGCCGCCCAGGGATCCCCAGGGACGTTGGGGGACACCTGATTGAGGCCCGGGGATAACCCGGACTCTCGCCGGCGACCATGACGGCATGGCCGCGGCGAACTATTTGCGAGCCGGGGCGATGAAGTCCTCCATCACGCCGGCCACGCCTTCGACGACGGCCTTCGTTCGGTGCCGATAGGTCCGCGCCAGCATGTTCACGTCGGCATGGCCAAGCTGGTCGGCCACCTCCGCCAGCGGGAGGCCCGCGTCCACGGCCTGGGACCCGGCGGTGTGGCGTAGTTCGTGGGGCACCCGGCCTTCGATGCCCGCGGACTTGCACATGGCGGCCCATGAACGCCGGAGGACGTTGGGGTCGACGTGCGTGCCGACCGTGGTCGTGAACACCAGACCGTGATCCTCCCAGCGGGTCGCGGCCAGGCGTTCGGCCTTCTGGCGATGCTGGTGCTCCCGTAGGGCGTTTATCGCGCTGGGCCCCAGGCGCACCGTACGGACGGAACCCTTCGTCTTTGTCGGCCCCACCTCGTAGCCGCCCGATGGACCGCGCCGGAGTGCGCGGTCGATGGTCATTGTGCCCGCCTTCATGTCGATCCTGTCCCACGTCAGGCCCAGCAGCTCCCCGCGCCGGGCTCCGGTGGTCAGCGCCAGGGTCCAATACGCGGCGAGGCGTTCGTCTTCGGCCGCCTCGAGGAGGCGCCGGGCCTCATCCGCGCTGAGGGCATCGCGCTCTGCCGGCGGCCTGGCGTGCGCCGGCAGATGGGCCAGCCGCGCCGAATTGCGCGCAACGTGGCCGCGCCGTTCGGCCTCGCCGAGGATCTGGGACAAGGTGGTCCGGACGATCCGGATGGAGTTGGCGGAATAGTCCTCGTCCGCCAGCGCGTGGAGGAACCCCTCGACCCGTTCGGGTGTCAGCGCTATCAGGCGTGTCCGCCCGATGCCCTCGTTGATGATCTCGCCGGCCCGCCTGTATTGCGTCACCGTGGCCGGGGCCCGCTTGCGGGCGGGGAGCACCACGTCCAACCAGTGCGCGGCCACGTCGGCCACCCGGAGGCTGCCTGAGGAGGGCGTGGTGCCCGCGGCAGCATGGCCTTGCAGCGCGCGCATCTTCTTGACCACATCGGCCTTGTTCTTGCCCCGGACGAAGCGCCGCGACCCGTCCGCCATCGTGACAGCGCCGCGGTAGCCGCCTCGCGCCTTGTCGGGCAACAACGCGCCCTCGTAGTTGCCTCGCCTGGTTGTCATGGATGGATTCCTTTCGGTGGGCACAGTTGCGATTCGGTGGGCACAGTTGGCCGACCCGCCGGAGTCAGAATCCGTCAGGAGGTTCGTGGGCACAGTTTGGACACGTTTGGGGGGCATTGTAGGGCACACCGGGGCACGCAGCAGCACACACAATATCCCAGGTCACCGGGCGTTTTCGGCTCTGACCAGGACGAGGCAATTTGGCCGGAATCTGACTGGCAGTCAGGAGGTTCGTGGGTTCAAGTCCCATCGCCTCCACCAAAACCCCAGGTCACAGCGTCGGCCGTTTGTCTGGTCCGTCCCGATGGGCACAGATGGGCACAGTTTTTGAGATACTCGACTCACCGTTGCATTGAGTTTTTTCCAAACTTTCGTACTGCCAGGACGTTCGCGATTGGACCGTGGTCCTGTTGCACCAGTGTTCCGCCGTGTTCCGCCGTGTGCACGTGTATTGGCGTCAGGTCTGCTCACGCATCCTCGCACTCTGTTGCACGCAGGCGCAGAGTTGCGTGCATGACTCACACAGCCACTCCTAAGAGGCCGACGCGTCGAGTTCCCGAGCCGCTCACGATGACCATCGAGGACGTGCTCGAAGCCGTCCCTGGTCTTAGCCGCCGGCGACTCTGGTCCGAGATCGCTTCGGGCAACCTTCCCAGCTTCAAGATCGGCAAGCGCCGATGCGTCAAGCGCACCGACCTCGAGGCCTACGTCGATCATCTAGCCGACACATAATGACGAAGCCCGGGGCCGACACCCCGGGCCACGCCAGCGACAACGGATGCACTACCGCCGCTGAGCGTAACCCGAGGCCACTACAGAGCGACACCGTCCACCACCCCCAAAGGGGACGACCAGTATCGCACCCGAGCTCCGGGGTGCTCCAGATCCGCAGCGCCGGCGGCAGGGCAGTCGGTGGCCGGGTCCTCGGCCGGCGCCGAACCCGGACGCCCGAGACCTGTCAGTGCTGCAGCTGCTCGATCGGGAGCGGGGAGTCGGTCTATGAGGTGCTGGCCATCAACGATGTCGTCCTCCGGGTCTGCTCCGACTGCGTAGACCATGTGGGCGCCCACATAGAGCATCGATGCCCCCGGTGCTCTCAAAGTCCTCCGCCGACACCTCGCTGGCCGGGCGATGCTCAGGCGCGTGACCATCGCCCTCCGCATCGTTGCGGCCGGCCGCCGTGGTCACCGTGAGTCCCGAGCCCCGAGAAGGGTTCGACCTTGACGAGCTGGCGCCGTGGGACAGCGCACGCGGGCAGCACGTGCCCGAGGCCGTCGAGCTCTACCCCCAGCTCGACTGGACCGACGTGTTCAGCCGCGACCCGACCGAGCACCAGTGGCTCGTCGAGCCGGTGCTGCCGGCGGGGCGCTCCGTGAACTGGTACTCGGACATGCGGGCGGGCAAGTCGCTACTCGCCCTCTACATCGCCGCCGGCCTGGCCACGGGCCGGGCCGTGTTCGAGCGTCCGGCCGGCGATCCCGTGCACGTGCTCTACATCGACCAGGAGATGACCGTCGACGACGTGCAGGAGCGCCTCGAGGAGATGGGGTTCGGACCCGACGACCTCGCGCACCTGCACTACCTCCAGCAGACGCTCATCCCCCCCTTCGATACGCCCGATGGCGGGGACGCCCTGGCCGACCTCGCGAAGTTCTACGGCGCCGAGCTCGTGGTCATCGACACGATGGCCGAGTCCGTCAAGGGCGAGGAGAACTCGGCGGACACCTACCGCTGGTTCTCCATGTTCACCGGGCGGGCCCTCAAGGCGGCGGGCATCACGCTCCTGTTGCTCGACCACCAAGGCCGCGACGCGACCCACGGCCCTCGGGGGAGTACCGCGAAGAAGGGCTACGTCGACATCGTGGCGCACCTCGTCAAGGCCAGGGACGAGCGCAGCGTGACGCTGACGGCCAAGTACCGCCGCCAGTCCTGGGTGCCCCAGTCGCTCACCGTGGCCCTCGAGGCCGGCGACGGCATCCTCCGCTACAAGCTCGAGAGCCTGGGATACCCGGCCGGCACGCTTGGCATCGCTCGGGATCTCGACGCCCTCGATGTCCCGCTCGACGCCAGCGTCCGAACGGCGCAGAACGTCCTGCGTAAGGCCAAGAAGGGCAAGCGCCAGGAGCTCATCAACGCCGCCCTCAAGTACCGCCGCATACGACCTGAGAGTGCATCCGGGTCTGCGGGACGCGCCATTTTGGAAACGGAAATCGGGGACTGCGCGGATACACCCGAGGCCGACCAGTGAACGCCCAGTTCAACGCACCCAAAAGCGCATCCCACGCCAGCCGAGGGCGACCACTACCACCGCGTCTCCCAATTCCCACACACACACGAAGTGTGTGTGGGGGGAATGGGACGCGTGAGTGGCTCCCCGAGCGCCAGGAGGCGGAACTATGAGCGCCACCACCGTTGTTGACACCCTGATCGACTACGTGCGCCGGCGCGACCACTGCTCGTTCGTGGAGATCCTCGGGTGCTTGGAGGAGCAGGGCGTACCAACCCAAGGGACTCTCAGCATGGAGCTGGGTCCCAACGTGCTGCTCTGGGCGGGCCTGAGTGAGGAGGCGTACGACATCCTCGACGATCCGCGGTGCCGAGCTGCCATCGTGCCCGTGGGCGCCTCGGTGCTCGTGTACGCGTTCGACGGCGGGATCCTCGATCTGCCGATCGCCAAACGTCCGCCGAAGTCGGGCTACAAGAAGCCCCACTGGTTACCGGTGGTGTTCCGTACCCGAGAGCGGGCCGGCTGGGACCCGATCAAGGAGGGCCCGTGACCCGGCCGGTGGCGTCAACCTCACTTGACGCCGGCACCTCCCCCCGCCGGCCCAAGCACGACCGGACCAACGGCGACATCGCGACCATGACAGGCCGCATGATCCGGGCCCTGCGCGACCGCGGTCTACGTGATGACGACCTCGAGGTCTTGAAGGAGTTCGCCCGGCTGCGCGACGAGCTCGACCGCGGCATCGAGGATCTTGTGACCCAGCTACGGGGATACCCGTCTTCATGTTCGTGGTCTGAGATCGGCACCGCCCTCGGACTCACCCGCCAGGCCGCTCAGCAACGCTTCCCCAAGGCCGGCGGCATCCGTCGCCCCGGGGGACAAGAGGCGAAGTACCGATGACCCAACGCCAGACACCGCCGGGTGGCGCCGGCACGAAGGAGGACCTCCATGACACGAGAGCAGTACCGAATTGAGGGCGTTCCTATTGAAGGACCCGACGGGTCCGCCTGGACGCTTGAAGGACCCAATGGATCCGTCTGGACGATGTGCGTCGGCTCGGTCAAGGGGGAGACGATGACCGCCGCGCTGCGGGACGAACAGGGCGCGATGTGGTCGTGGGACGATGCGCTGGCCGCTGGCGTCCGTCCGTCTCCTCCGGGGATTACCCAGGAGGAGACGCCGTGAAGGACAAGAAGACAAACCGCGACCGCGTCCTCGACGGCGACCGGGGATTGACGTGCATTATCGGCGAAGCCGACCGCGTAGGCGTCCGCCGCTCACCGGAGCACTGCGTGGCCGCTAACCGCATCCATCGGATCCCTGGCGTCCTCGACCAGCGCGTCGGCCAATGCTCGGCGCGCATCCTGCGCGCGGACGCCTGGCATCGCTACGACCTCCATCCCGACACCATCGCGGCCATCCGCGCCTATGACGATGCCGGCGAGGTCATGCCGGCGGGGTTTCGGGTCGTGCTCGTTCCGCCACGAAAGAAGCTCGGGACGCGGGCCAAGGAGAAGCCCGGCAGTGCCAAGCGATCGGGTAAGCGGACCAGCGTGGCCACCCGTAGCCCGTCCACCCGCAGCCTGTTCGTCGAGCCGC
>DASXBZ010000163.1:0-2965 GCA_036491435.1 Acidimicrobiales bacterium | reverse complement strand
GGACGCGACCGCAGCAGCCTCCTTCGTCCTGACCCTCATCGAAGGCCTACGAGTGGTCGCCAAAGCGACGTCCGACCGGCGCCGCCTGGTTCAGAGCATCGACGTCGCTCTCGCGTCGCTCGGATGAATGATGTCGCCACCACGCCGTCATGTTCCGCGTCCCGATTCTGGAACGTCCAGTCAAGAATGGAGTCAATATGAGGTCCCCCCAGTGGTGAGCCGAAGGCCGCCGCGACAGGCGCGCCAACGAGCGTCGAACCGGGTCGTGCTCATCACGGGCGGCACGTCTGGGATCGGCCTTGCTCTGGCCGATGCCTTCCTCGGCCAGGGCGATGCGGTCGCGGTCTGCGGAAGATCCCAGACGTCTCTCGACCGGTTCTCGCATGCTCACCCGGGCGCGTTGGCGCTCGAGGCCGACGTGACCATGCCCGGCGCACGGTCCGCCATGCTGCAAGGGGTCGCCGATCGCTTCGGTCGTCTCGACGTTCTCGTGAACAACGCCGGGACGTTCGTCGAACGGGACTTCGCGGCCGCGGCCGACGCAATGGACCTCCTCGAACAGGAGGTAGCGCTGAATCTCACGGCGCCGATCCAGCTGACGGGCGAAGTGCTGAGCCGATGGCCTGACCTCGCCGCGATCGTCTTCGTCACCTCTGGCTTCGCGCTCGCGTCCCCGACCCGAGCTCCGACGTACGGGGCCGTGAAGGCGGGCTTGCACGGGTTCGCCGAGGGTCTCCGCCGCCAGCTCGCTCCCAGGGGGACACACGTCCTCGAGCTGCTGCCGCCCACAACCGACACGCCCATGACCGCGAACGTCGACGGGAAGAAGCTGCCGCCGCCCGCAGTGGCCACGGCCACTCTTAAGGCGCTGGCGCGTCGTCGACCCCTGGCCCTCCCAGGTCAGACGAGAGCGCTCCCCACGATGTTGCGACTCGCTCCGAAGTCCACCAAGCGCATCGTGGCCGAGCTCTGAGCATCCACCGAGTCCGGCGTAGGCGCGCTTGCACGTCGCTGATCTGCCGAAGGAGCCCCGGAATCGGCCGACGCAAACGAGGAGAACGATGATCGACAAGAAGGTCTGGCTGATCACCGGAACGTCGAGCGGCGTTGGCCGGGAGCTCGTCGCGGAGGCGCTCGAACAGGGCTACCGCGTCGTAGCCAGTGCGAGGACACCGGAGGACGTTCGGGCACTCGTCGCACCGCATCCGGACAGGGCGATTGCGGTAAGGCTGGACGTCACCGACGAACCATCGATCGATCGAGCCGTTCGTGACGCTCTCGAGCACTTCGGACGGATCGACATTGTAGTGAACAACGCCGGCTATGGACTGATCGGCGCGGTCGAGGAACCGAGCGATGCGCAGATCCGCCGGCAGTTCGATACGAACGTGTTCGGTGTCGTGAACGTCCTGCGGCGGACGCTCCCTGTCTTGCGCGAGCAAGGCGCTGGACACGTCATCAACGTCTCGTCCTGCCTGGGCCTTCTCGCATTCGCCTCCTACGGCTACTACTCGGCCACGAAGTTCGCGCTGCAAGGACTGTCCGAAGCGCTTGCCCAAGAACTCGCTCCGCTCGGGATCAACGTGACCATTGCGGAGCCCGGGTCGATCCGCACGGATTTCGTCAGCCGAGGCATCGTCCGACCCGAGCACCCGAGACCCGAGGCCTACCCGTCGACCCACGCGATCACCGAGTACCTCACCAAGACAGACGGCACGCAAAACAGCGACCCCCGAAAGATCGCCCGCAGCCTCATCGAGATCACAGAGACGGAGCATCCACCATTTCACGCTCCGCTGGGCGAGGATGCCTACCAGGTCATCGAGCAACAACTCCACACCCTCGGCGAAGCGATCCGCCTCGGACGCGAACGATCACTCACCACTGGCTTTTGACCCCTACATGCCAACGACAGCAGAGGAAGCACCGTGGAAACCAACACCCCATCCGATTTCCGTGTCGCCCTCGTCACTGGAGGCAACCGTGGCATAGGCCTGCAAATCGCCAAGGACCTTGCGGCGAACGGGTTCGCCGTGCTCGTCGGGTCGCGCGACCTCGCTCGCGGCGAGGCGGCGGCCACCGAGGTAGGACCCGGGGCCCACGCCCTCCAACTCGACGTGACCGACCAGGACTCGATCACCGCCGCCGCGGAGCGCGTCCGCCACGAGTTCGGCCGGCTCGACGTGCTCATCCAGAACGCAGCCATCATGACCACAGGCACGCACCCGGGTTCGGCTGTCGAATACGCAAAGGTCACGCGCCCGAGCATCGTGTCGATGGACGAGATGCGAGCCGTCTGGGACACCAACGTGTTCGGCGTCCTGGCCGTCTACCAAGCAATGGTGCCGCTGCTACGCGATACGCCGGGGGCATGCATTGTCAACGTCTCGAGCGGCAGTGGGTCGCTGACTGTGAGCTCAGACCCGGCGTTCTTCCTGCGCGAGCACTTCAGCCCGGTCTACTCAGCTTCCAAGACTGCCCTCAACGCCCTGACACTGGCTATGGCGATCGAGCTTGAGCCCGAGGGCATCAAGGTCAACGCCGTCTCCCCCGGCTTCACCAAGACGGCAATGAACAACTACGAAGGCACCGACACACTCGAGGAAGGCGCCAGCGAGGCGGTGCGCGTCGCTTTGCGCGGCCAGGACGGCCCAACGGGGACCTTCACGCATGCAGCATTCGGTGTCATCCCGTGGTGAAACGAGAACGGTCGATGACTGCCTTCCTTGGACACAGCCACAGTCATCCAAGCAACGCTGTCATCAGCGTCACGTGTGCACATCAGATAGCGCCAGAAACGCCTTGCGAGATGAGATGGTCAATTTCGCTGTCGAAAACGCGAGCGGGATCAACCTCGAGCGGTAGAAAGAAGCCTTCGATCTCGAGACTGACGATCCCGTGCAGACGGGTCCAGGCAACAACTCCGAGCAACAGGGCGCTTTCTTCGAAGTCCTCGCGCACGCCT
>DASXBZ010000162.1:0-2759 GCA_036491435.1 Acidimicrobiales bacterium | reverse complement strand
GCCACCATCCCGTGGTTGGCGATCAGGGCGGCGCCCCGGTTCTCCAGCGCCTTGACCACCTGCTCCGCCAGGTCGGGCGAACCGCTCGGCGCGTACTCGGTGCAGCGGATGTCGCCCCCCAGGTAGACGGTGAACTCGTCGATGCAGCTCGGGATGTCCTGGTGCGCCACGGCGAACATCGTGGCGTGCACGGCGTGGGAGTGGATGCACACCGCAATGTCCTCGTACGCGTTCATGACGGCCAGGTGGAGGTACTTCTCCGACGTCGGACCACGCTCCCCCGCCACCAGCTCACCGGCCGGGTCCACGATGCAGATGTCGTCCTCGGCCATGATGCGGTAGTCGAGCGACGACGGCGTGCAGGCAATGTTGCCGTCCTCCATCCGCGCCGAGATGTTCCCCGACGTCCCCTCGACCAAGCCCTTCGCCAGGAGCTCCTGGGCCGCTGCGACGATCTGCTCGTGTGCGTTCGGAATGCTGGTGGCCATGCCGGGCTCCTCACCGCTCGGTACCGCTCAATTGGGTCGACGGGACCACCCCGTCCACCCGTGCTCGCCCCGAATCGTACTGCCCCGGAGCCAACCCTGACACCGCTGTCAGCAAACGGCGCCGGAGTACAGTGCGCCGTCATGGGACTTCTCGAGGGCCGGGCGGCGGTGGTGACAGGTGCAGGTCGGGGCATCGGGCGGGACATCGCCCTCTGCCTGGCCGCCGAGGGCGCCAAGGTCGTCGTCAACGACGTCGGCGTCACGCTCGGGGGTGAGGGCACCGCGGAGGACCCCGCCGCGCAGGTGTGCAAGGAGATCGAGGCGGCCGGGGGCACGGCGGTGCCGAACCACGACTCGGTGAGCGACTTCGCCGCCGCCGCCAACATCATCCAGACCGCGGTCGACAACTTCGGGAAGATCGACATCGTGGTGAACAACGCCGGCATCGTGCGCGACCGCACCCTGGTCAAGATGGACGAGTCCGACTACGACGCCGTGATCGCCGTGCACCAGAAGGGCACGTTCAACACCGTGCGCCACGCGGCGCCGTTGATGAAGGACGCCGGCTACGGCCGCATCGTGAACATCACGTCGTCGGCCGGCCTGCGGGGCAACTTCGGCCAGACCAACTACGGCGCCGCGAAGGCGGCGATCATGGGCATGACGTTCGTGTGGGCGCTCGAGCTCGGCAAGTACGGCATCACCGTGAACGCGGTGGCCCCGGCCGGTTTCACCCGGATGACCGAGGGCCTCTACGAAGGTGCCGAGCCGCCGGCCGACCAGGACGCCGCGCTCAACGCGCCGTTGATCGCGTTCCTTGCTTCCGAGGACGCCTCCTATGTCAACGGGCAGGTGCTCGGGCGCACCGGCTTCGCCTACACGCTCTTCCAGACGCCACGACAGATCGCGACGATGTGGCGCGAGGGTGGATGGACGCCCCAAGAGGTCGCCGACCACTTTCACGAAGTGCTGGGCCAACATCTCCAACCGGTCGGCATGGGTGAACACCCGTTGCTTGGCAAGAAGGGGTAAGCCCGCCGCCCCGGATGGCGGCACACCGGCACGGCGGCCGCAACCGCGTCCTGTAGCGTCAACGCCCGGAACGGACCGGCGATCGGTCGGAAAGGCGGGGTCACCATGCGCAGGATCGCCCTCTCTTCGTTGTTGGGAGTCCTTCTCCTAGCCCTGACGCTCTCGGGGCCCGCGGCTGCGCTCCCGCCCAACCCGTCGTTCGTCATGCAGACGTTGACGTCGACGACGTCGGGCGCGTTCGCCGGGTTGAACGGCATCTCGTGCAAGTCGGTCACGGCCTGTGTCGCCGTCGGCACTACAAAGTCCTCGGGACAGACGGTCGGGCTCGCCGCCGTACTGGACGGGGACACGTGGACGCTGAGCGACATCATCCAGTCGGGGGTGACCACGCCGACGCTCAACGGCGTGTGGTGCGCCTCCGACACCTCGTGCGTCGCGGTCGGGAGCCACACCCAACCGCTCCTCGGGGTCGAGCCGCTGATCGAGACGTTGAGCGGGACGACGTGGACCCCGGTCACCACGGGGCTCGAGCCCAGCGGCGGGATCCACGGTGTCCTCTCGTCGGTTTCGTGCGTGTCGAGCACGTCGTGCGTCGCCGTTGGCACCAACGTCTTCGCCGGGAGCAACCATGTCCTCGTCGACACGCTCTCGGGAACCAAGTGGACGGCGTCGGACGCCGCGCTGCCCGCCGGCGCTGTGTCGGCGACGGCCGGCGGCATCCAATGCTTCTCCCCCACGTCCTGCCTGGCCGTGGGGACATCCAACCTCGGGTCGATGGTCGAGACGCTGTCGGGCACGACGTGGACCGCCGCGACGTTGCATGCGGGAGACACGCTCACCTCGCTGTCGTGTCCGTCCGCCGGTTCGTGCACGGCCGTCGGCGACACGGGCGGCGGTCAGGCCGTGGCGGAAGTCCTCGCATCGGGGACGTGGACGCGCACAGTGATCCCCGTCCCGGCCGGCACGACCTCGATCCAGCTCACCGGCGTCTCGTGCACCACCGACGGCTCGGGTGAGTGCCTCGCGGTCGGCGGCTATCTCGGCACGGCACCGGACAACAAGGCCGACCACGCGCTCGTCGAGTTCGGCTCGGGCGGGGCCTGGCAGGCGACCACCGGGCTCGACCCGACGGATCCGGCCGGACACGTCCTCCTCAACGGCGTGTCGTGCCCGATCGACATCAGCAGCTGCACCGGCGCGGGCGACGACACCGTCGGGTCGGTCCAGGCGGCCGAGGCC
>DASXBZ010000161.1:0-12203 GCA_036491435.1 Acidimicrobiales bacterium | reverse complement strand
GCCGTTCTGCGTCGGGATCGGCTTGAACAGCTTGACGCCGCGGGCGTTCAGCTTGTCGATGAGCTGATTCAACTGCGGCGTCAAATTCAGGACGACCTGCCCGTTCTTGAGCGCTTTGGTCAACCGGGTCTGTTTCCCGCTCAGGATGTCGACCACCGTCTGGTGCGTTCTGCGGTTGAGCGCGTCGAAGAGCCGGCCGAACTGTGGGCTCTCGAAGACCTTGAGCGCCACGCCGTTCACGTAGGTCTTCACCTGCGCCACGACGGGCTGCACGAGCGGCTTCGCCTTGGGCGGCAGCAGACCGGTGACCTTGTTCTGCACGGCATGGGTCGAGAAGAGTTTGTCGGTCGCCTTGTTCGCCAGATGGTCGACGATCACGGGGTCTCTCGCCAGCGGCGCCATGGTGGCGACGTACTGGTCGGTGTCGGTCACAGTGGTGATCGCCCACGCCGAGATCACCGAGATCGGGATGAGCAGCGAGGCCAGGACCACGAGGACCCAGGCGATGATCACCCTCGTCCGTCGCGCCCGCGGCCGCTTCTTGGGCGCGGCCTCCCCTGCGGCTCCCGGCGCGATTGCCTCCTGCCCTGGTTCTGGGACCGGATCACTCATTCGCATACCCGAATCTGCATCACATACTGCTTAGCGCATGGCCGAATCGATTGCTCAGAACCGAACGGCACTTTTGCGCTGCGACTTCGTGGAGTAAGACTTACGGCATGGAGAAGAAGGGGCGAGCTGCTCGGGACATGCGCGTGATGCTGCTGAGCGGCATGAGCGCCGCGCTCACGCCGTTCGTCCTGTTGAGCCTCTTAATGATCAAAATGCTCAAGCCTCGGCTGCGCTTCTTCTTCCGCCATTGGAACCGTCGCCTCCAGCGTGAGGTCGCTCGCTGGAGCTGAGGAACGCCGCAGTCCACGGCGCCGTCGCCCGGAGAATCTTGGGCCTACGCTGCGGTGCGTGCTCACTGGACTTGCCCACACAGCCGTCTGTGTCCCCGACGTCGGCGAGGCCGTTCGGTGGTATTCCGATGTCCTGGGCCTGCAGGTACTGTCTCCGCCCTACGCGATGCAGGGTGCACAGATCGAGCACGACATGGGCGAGCTCGTGCCTCCTCCCGTGGTCGTCACGGCTGCCATCGTCGGCTTGGGTAAGGACGACCGCGTCATCGAACTGATCGAGTATCCGGCGGCCGGAATCGGTGCGGCCGGACAGGTGGACCCCTCTGTCACCAGAGTCGGCATCACGCACGTCGGCATCGTCTGCGACGACCTCGCCGCGACTCGGTCAGAGCTCGAGCAACGAGGTGTCGTGTTCCTCACGAAAGGCATCGCGAACGTCGCCGGCCTCAAGACGACCTGGTGCCACGATCCGTGGGGCACGGTGATCATCCTCATGGAGAAGCGCGACGCGACCCGGCCCTATTGGAGCCAGATCCAGATGCCACACGCCGAGCAACCCGGGAAAAACCCCTGAAATAAGGGCTTCTCGGGAGCGGGCAGGACTGCAGAGTCCGAATACCCCAAAAATTCCGCTGAAAATCTTCGAAAAGAAGTGCATTCTTGGGTGCGCGTCGGTCATGATGGCGCCCATGAACAAGCGAGAACTAGCCAGAGCTGTCGCCGTCCAGTCCGATGTCGAGTTGAAGACCGTGGTCTCGGTCCTCGAAGGCTTCACCGACGTCGTCACCGCCGTGGTGTCGAAGGGTGAGCCCGTCGCCATTACCGGTTTCGCCAAGTTCGTCAAGGTCGACCGGCCTGCCCGCATGGGGCGCAACCCTGCAACGGGTGAGGCGATCCGGATCAAGGCGTCGAAGAAGGCGCGGATCACACCGGTGAAGGCCTTCAAGGACGCGGTATTGGCTCCCGCCAAGGCGCCGAAGCTCGCGAAGGGCGCGTACCCGACCTCCGACGATGCGGTCAAGGCTGCTGGGAAGGCGGCCGCGGTGCCGGCCAAGGCGCCCGCAAAGAAGACGGCGGCGCGCAAGGCACCGGCACGAAAGACCGCGGCACGAAAGACCGCGGCACGAAAGACCGTGGCACGCAAGACCACGGCACGCAAGGCGCCGGCACGAAAGACCGCCCGGAGGTAGTGGCGTCGGGCCGGGTCCCTGTTCGCGCCCGGCCGCCACAGCCCGCTCGCATGAGCGAACCGGCCGAGCCATTGGCCGCTCGGCCGCTGACTGATCCACACCCCGATCGACTGGCGCGGGATGACCCCGACTACGAGACGATCGTGCGCGCCCATACCGCGGCACTGGAGGCCGGCGCGGACACCTACGTCGACCCCCCGACCGGGCTGACCGTGCTCACGGCGGGCTACTTGGCTCGTCGCGGTTTCTGCTGTGATTCGGGCTGCCGGCACTGCCCGTACCTGCCCTGAGACGCCGACGGCGCTTGTTGGCGACCCCTATGCTCCAGGCGGTTCTCAGGCACGGAGTGGTCAGGACATGAGCGACACCTCGCAGGGTCCCGGATGGTGGTTGGCGTCCGACGGGAAGTGGTACCCGCCGGAGTTGTGGACCGGCCCTCCCCCGTCGCGCCCGGGATCCTCTCAAGGTGCGCCGAGCGCGTACCCGGGACAAGCTGGGGTCCCACCGCCGGCCACGGGTGCACCATACGGAGGCCCCATCCCCCCACAGGGCCAAGTCCCCTATTCACCCTACGGCGGCCCAGTCGTGAAGCGGACCAACGGACTGGCCATCGCGTCGCTGGTGTGCTCGTGCGCGGGGTTCCTGTTCATCGTGCCGGGGGTGCTCGGCGTCATCTTCGGATTCATCGCGCGCTCGCAGATCCGCCAGTCCGGCGGCTCACAGGGCGGTGATGGGCTGGCGCTCGCGGGGATCCTCGTGGGTTTCGCGTGGATCGGCCTCTTTGTCATCGTGTTCATCATCGGTGCCGCGAACAACAACTCGAGCGGCGTCGTCATGGTTCTCAATGCATAGGAGGAATCAATGCAGGGACTGCTCTACGGCGTTCGACCAGAGCGTTGGACGCCACCGGACGACAGCAACAAACTGCTCGTCGGGCTGTCACACACGCCCATGGTGCTCAAACAACTCGACCGTCCCGAGGTATACCGAGACGACTGGGCGGTGGCCAAGACCCGTCTGACGGGGATTTGCGGGTCCGACGCCAAGATGGTCTTCATGGACTTCGGGGACGACTACACCGACGGTGCGCTGAACGGCTACTTCACCTTCCCCACCGTGTTCGGTCACGAGGTCGTCGCGGAGGTCGTGGAGGTCGGTCCGGCCGTGACGACGCTCGCGGTGGGTCAACGGGTCGTCCTCAACCCTTGGCTCTCGTGCGGGCCACGCGGCATCGACCCGCCGTGTGGGTCCTGCCAAGCGGGCGACTTCAGCCTGTGCTGGAACTTCATGCGAGGCCCGATTGCGGCCGGCATCCATACGGGAACCTCCAAGGATGCGCCGGGCGGGTTCGCGGAGTACTTGCCGGCGCACGAGACCATGCTCATTCCGGTCCCCGACGGGGTCAGCGACGAAGTGGCGGTTTTGGCTGACCCTTTTGCAGTTTCCCTGCATTCGGTCACCCGTCATCCACCGCCGCCCGGCGGCAAGGTGCTCGTCTACGGCGGCGGTGCACTCGGCAGCACCGTCACCGCCATTATCCGGGCGCTCTTTCCCGACGTAGAAGTCTTGGTCGTCGCCCGGTTTCCGGCCCAGGCCGCATTGGCACGTCGGCTGGGTGCTTCCGTGGTCGATCCCTTTCCCGTGGAGCAGCTCCTCGAGGAAGCGGCAGCCTGGTCTGGTGGCGTGCTCCAACGCATGGAGGGGACCAGCCTGCCGATGGCTCACCCCGGAGGTATCGACGTCGTGTACGACACGGTCGGTACGGCACAGACGGCCGAGATCGGTGTGCGTCTGCTCAAGGCGCGCGGGACCATGGTCAAGAGCGGCGTGCACGCGCCCGAGCGTTGGGAGTGGTCGCCGCTCTATTTCAAGGAGATCTCCTGGGTCGGCTCCAATGCCTTCGGCGTCGAGGAGGTTGATGGCGTCCGCATGCACGGGATTGCCCACTACCTGCGGTTGGCTGACGAAGGCCGCATCGACCTGACGGGGATGCTGACCCACGTCTTCCGCCTCGAGCAATGGCGCGAGGCCTTCGTCGCGCTGGCGACACAGGAGGAGAGTGGCGCCATAAAGGTGGCCTTCGACTTCCGCTGAGCGGCCCGTGACGCGGGCAAGAAGAGCAAGTAGCGTTGCGAGGTGGCGGACGACGCCAGCGCTGCACTTGGACGTGACCCAAAGGGGGCCTCATGACCACCAGCCCGTCGATTGACTCGGACTTTGCCTTCGAATCGAAGTGGGGGGTCGAGTCGCCGAGCACAACCGTCTTCGACTTCGACTACACGGGCGGGCGCGACCAGCTCCTGCGGCTCTATGACAAGGGCACGCGGCGCCAGTGGATCGGGAGCGACCGGTTGGACTGGAGCCTCGACGTCGACCCCGATCACCCCGTCGGCATGCCCGACGAACTGAGCCCCCTCTTCGGCACCGAATGGTGGGAGAAGTGGGACGACAAGCAGAAGGGCGAGCTGCGCCGGCACGTCGAGGCGTGGCGCTTCAGCCAGTTCTTGCACGGTGAGCAGGGCGCTCTGATCTGCACGGCCAAGATCGTCCAGACCGTGCCCGACGTCGACTCGAAGTTCTACGCCTCGACACAGGTGATTGATGAGGCCCGCCACGTCGAAGTCTTCAGCCGGTACCTGCACGAGAAGATCGGGTTGACCTACCCGCTCAACAAGGACCTCAAGGCCCTGCTCGACGACGTCATCTCGGACAGCCGTTGGGACATGACGTATCTCGGGATGCAGGTGCTCATCGAGGGCCTTGCCCTCGCGGCGTTCGGCATTATCCGCAACAACGCTACCGAGCCCCTCGCAAGGGCGCTCAACGCGTACGTCATGCAGGACGAGGCGAGGCACGTCATGTTCGGCCGGCTCGCGCTGCGCGACTACTACCCTCAGCTCACGCAGGCGGAGCGCGACGAGCGCGAGGCCTTCTGCGTCGAGGCGTGCTATCTCATGCGCGACCGGTTCTTGGGCCAAGAGGTGTTCGAGCGCCTGGACCTGCCCCAGGAGCTCACGACGTATGTCGAGGAGAGCGAAACTTGGCGGCAGTTCCGCAACTTCTTGTTCATGCGGATCGTGCCCATTCTCCGCGACATCGGACTGTGGGGGCCGATCCTGCAGAAGGGTTTCGAGGAGATGGGGGTCATCGGCTTCGCCGACACCGACATCGACGCCGAGATGGCAGAAGACGAACGGGCGGCTGAAGAGAACGACGCTGCTCGCGACGCCCGCATGTCCCACGTCAAGGACGTGGCGGCTCAGGCCGAAGCCTGACCCGCCGGCGCGGCCGGCTTAACCGCCTTCAGTCGCGCGTTCGAGTCCCGTCTGGATCTGCTGCGTCGGTTCGTTGGTGTCGAGGTAGTCGCGCCACGACGTGACCTTGCCGTCGCCGTCCACTTCGACGACGGTGGCCCCCTCCATCGTGATCGGGATGCCCGGACCGTTCCCGGCCTTGAAGGTCGCCGTGCCGGTCCACTCGAACACGGCCCAATCGTCCCCACCACGGATCCGGTCGACCCGCTGCGACCAGTCCGGGAAGATCGCGTCGGTGTCGGTCGCCACCTTGCGCACGTCCGTGGTCCAGGGCGTGACGGGATCGCAGAAGCGCCCGCCGTCCGCGAACAGGGCGGCGAAAGCATCAGGGCCCTTGACCGCCTCGAAACCACGCGCCCAGCGCTCCCAGTCCATCGCGCCGCTCACCGGCGCGTTCCCGCGCCGCGGAGGCTTTGGGCCTCGAAAGTGACGACCGCATCGTCGAGCGGGAGGATCACCTCCGGTTGGACGAACTGATGCTGCTCGGCCACCAGCTTGACCGCCGTCCCCCATGCCGTGAAGCCGACGGCATGGCGAGCGAAGCTCATAGGCCCCTCTGTCACCTTCACCTCCACCACTCCCTCTCCGCCGGCCCCGAGCGCTGAGTCCTGCATCCTCTCCATGGCCGACGCGCGTGCAGAGTACATGGCCTCTGTGTAGTTGGTGAGTTCCACGTTCTGCGTCGACTGCCTCATCGCAGCGCCAGCCGTGCGTCGGGGCGCGTAGACGAAGCACGCACCGAAGGCGAGCCCCACAGGCATCCAGCCCGCGCGCAACAAGAGCGTGAAGTCGCGGGCGGAGAGATCCGAGACGAACGGCATGGCCTCGGCCGCGGCCGTGCCGCGCGGGTCCTTGCCGTCGACCGGCCGCACCGCCGTGCCGACCAGCGCGACCTCGATGTGGTGGGTGCGCACCTCCACGTCGACACGAACGCCGACGACGCCGTGCCCGCGCACCTTGCCGCACTCGGCTCGCAGCGCGCCGGCGGCCTGGTCGACGGCGGCGTTGTGGGCGTCGGAGGCCAGCGAGATCGCCCCGCGCCCCCAGTTCCACACGCCGACGGGCACCGAGACCACGGCGACGCCGGTCACCAGGTCCAAAGGCTCCCATCCAGCGGAATGGAGTAGGAGCGCCTCGTCGACCGAGAGGTCGGAGGTGATGCCGCGTGCCGGTGACGGCGGCGCCGCAACCGCCAATGTCTCGGCACCAAGGCGCATCTCGGCGCGCACGTCGGGCGTCGGTCGTGCGTCCGTGCTCACGCGAGGCGCACCGTCGGCCGGGGAGCGGCGATGGGGTCGAAGTCCTTGAAACGCCGCATGCGGTTGCCCTTGAGGGTGCAGTCGATGACCTCGTCCCCGGCCGACAACTCGCGGGTCACGACGTCAATGGCGGCGCCATGGAGTTCGTCGCCCGCCAGCTGTTGGCGGATGTGCTTTCGGGCCAGCTGTCGCGCCGCCATGTGCGCCCTGCTCACCTGCTCGACGAGCTGGGGCCCGCCGCTGGCGTAGCCCCAACCCATCCCCATCTGGCCCTCCATCAGGTACTCGGTCATGCAGTACGCCCACACCCGGACCGAGGCGAGCGAGGCCACGACCGCGACCGGCATGAAACCCGCCTCGATGGACTTCGTCAGACGTTGGCCCGCGAGATAGGTGCTCCACGGCACGCCGCCGGCGGGTGGCGGGCCGCCCTCGACCTTGACCGCCGTGCCGAGGAAATGGAACTCGGTGGTCCCGGTGTCGGCGAGGGGCGCCACTCGGTCGACGACTCCGATGACCCCGTGCGCGCCGTAATCAGTGGCCTCTTCGATCATGCGGGCGTACGCGCTCCCGTAGCCCTGGGCCCAAGCCGCCTCGACCCACGGTTGCTCGAGATTCTGCCCCCAGGTGCGGTGCTCAGCCGAGACGTACCCGTGCGGGCAGCGGTAGGTCTCCGAGTACGACCCGTCGCCCTGGGACCCGAACGAGTAGGGCGACAGCCCCCGCCCGTAGCCGGAGCCGGGTCCGTACCAGCCCCACCGCATCACGCAGAAGCCCTGCACCAGCGCGACCGGTTCGAGGCCCAGCTCGAGGCAGGCCGCGAAGTCGGGCACGGTGAGCCCTGAAGAGAACGCGTCGGACTTGATCCGACGGAGGGCGGCCTCGGGCAGGTCCCCCGCCGCCGGGTCCGGCGGTGCGATGGGGTCGCCCGGACCGGTCAGGTCCGTCATCAGTTGTCGAGCGAGATGATGGTGGTGGGCTTGGGCAGCGTGACCTCGCCTGTTCCCTTGGTCACCGCCGTGCCGAGGGCGAGGAACTCGATCGTGTGCGAGCCCCACTGGTGGGACTTCTCCTCCAGCCGCACCCCCACGATGCCGCTGGCGTTCAGGCGGCCGGCCTCGTCCTGCATGCGTGTCATGGCGAGCTCGCGCGCCTCGTAGAGGGCTTGCGTGAAGTTCGGCAATTCGACGTTCTGTCCCATGGACCCGAGCGCCTGGGTCAGCTTGCGGTGCGCGATGTGGAACACGCACGTGCCCATCACCAGACCCTGGGGCGTGTGCCCCGTCTGCATGAGGGTCCAGAAATCCTGGCCCGACAGGTCGGAGGTGAACGGCTTGCCCAACGCGTTGCGATAGGAGTTGCCGTCTTCCGCCTTCACCGCGGTACCGAAGGCGATGAACTCGGCGGAGTCGTTCCCCCACTCGTAGTAGTTGACATCGAGCCGCACGCCCACGACGCCATCGGCGCCGAGCTCCTCGGCTTCCTCCTCCATCCGATTCATGGCGAGCTCGCGGGCGGTGTACATCGCCTCGGTCAGCTTGTTCAGTTCCTGGCTCTCGCCCCACTTCCGGGTCTGGATGCCGATGTGGTAGATCGATGAGCCCATCACGAAGCCGAGCGGATGGAAGCCGGCCTCTTTGACGAGCAGGAACTCGTTGACCGAGAGGTCGGAGGTGAACAGCCCGTGCTCCAGCTCCTCGAGCCGGTGGGCGGCGTCCTTCGGCAGGTCGTGGGCCTCGGGCCCTGGAGCCCGTGCATTGGGGTCGGTCACGTTTGTCCTCCGATCACGATGTTCTCGAGCGCGACGCGGGTCTGCTCGCTGGTGGCGGCCTCGTCCTGCAGCGTGCTGAGCAGACGGGTCAACCAGGTGTTCATGTCCACCTGCTCGTTGCGGATCCGGATCCCGCCCGACGAATGCCCGATGCTGCAACGTACCGACGGGCCCTGCACGTCCGCCTCGAGCGAATCGTTTCCCAACGTCACCCGCACGGACTTGATCTCGTCGGACTTGCGGAACCGCCCACCGGCCCGTTCCACGACCAAACGATCGCCCAGCGCGTCGGCGAGCTGGGAGGCCAAGAGCTTCAGCATGATGCGGGCGTCGGTGCTGTTCGACGCCAGCTGCGAGACCGCCATGGGTAAGTCGAAGGACGGATCCTCTGGCCCTGCACCCGCGCCGATCAGGGCGCCAGCATCATCCCCGGGCGAGCCCGTGGGCTCCATCGACATTGGGCGCATCGTATCGCCCGCTTCCCGGGCCACGTCCCGCGGCCCCGGGCGGGAACCGTCAGGCCGGCAGCGGCTCGCAGATCACCACGGGAATGTCGCGGTCGGCGCGCTTCTGGTAGCTCTCGTAGGACTTGTAGGCCGCCACGATGTCGGGCCACAGCGCGGCCTTCTCCTCCGGCGACGCGGTGCGAGCCCGCATCTTGCGGGTCGAACCATCGATGAGGATCTCCACGTCGGGGTTGGCCGAGAGATTGCGGTACCACTGCGGGTCACGGTCGTCACCGCCCTTGGAGGCGACGAGGACCACCCGGCTGTCGTCGTGGATCGGGGAGGTGAGCATCGTCGTGCGCGTCTGGCCCGACTTGCGCCCGATCGTCCGCAGCTCGACGGCGGCCATGCCGAGGAGCGTGCGCGGGTAGCGGCCACCGGTGGCGGCGAAGATGCCGCGGTGCACCCCGTTCATGACTTTGAAGCCGACGTCCACCACTTTGTTGCGCTGCTCGGCCATCCAACGTCCCTTCGTCCCGACGCCGATCCCCGACGCACCCTGCGTGAACGACGATTGAAACCTCTGTGAACAGAAACTGAAATCTAGTTGCCGCAAAAGAGGGACCGCGAACGAGCACGCGAACGACGGTGCGCCGGGTGGGTTCGCTGGGTAGCGTGGTGTGAGCCGGATCGACAGCGCGCCGTACGCAGTGACCGCTGTGAGGCGACACCGGCAAGGTGGTATCGAACGAGGAGGGCGGTGTTCGTCCAACGCGCGTCCCGGATCCGTACGGCACGAATCGACGCATACCCGCGCGTCCTCATCGTCGCGGGTGCAGCACTGCTGTCGCTCTTCGGCTCGCTCGGTTTCGCCGTATCCGTCGGCGCGGCCGTGCCCGGGAACTGGGCGCCGGTCGCGCCGGGAGACTTCCCGGACCCGAGCGTCGTCACCCACAACGGCACGTACTACGCCTTTGCCACACAGAACACGACGACGCCGTCCCAGACGATCAACATCCAGGAGTCCACGTCGACGGACGGGGTGACATGGACACGCGTGAGCTCCGACGCCCTGCCCTACGTGGGTGCATGGGCCAAACCCGGGAACACGTGGGCGCCCAGCGTGTCGTACGACGCGGCCGACAACGACTTCGTCATGTTCTACACGGCCACCGAGAACCAGTCCCCCGGCTACCAGTGCATCGGTGAGGCCACCGCACCCGCCACCGCACCGCTCGGGCCGTACCAGCCTGCGCCGACGCCAATGGTCTGCCAGGACAGCTTTGCGTGGGGATCGCCGACCATCATGGGGTCCGACGCGCTCGGTGGCAGCATCGACCCCGACCTGTTCCGGGACAACGCGGGCAACTGGTGGCTGCTGTGGAAGAACGACGGGAACCGCGTCGGGACGCAGGCCTCGATCTGGTCGGTGCCGTTGCAAGAGCAATTCGGATTGCTCCTGCCCGCGACGGGCACACCCACCCAGTTGTTGACGAACACCCAGAGCTCCTGGGAGGGGTCGATCATCGAGGGGCCCGATCTCTACCAGACCGCAACGGGCGCGTACTACCTCTTCTTCGGCGGCAACGACGTGGGTTCGAACGCGTACGCCATCGGCTGGGCGAGCTGCTCCGGCCCATCCGGTCCGTGCCAGGACCAGACGACGTTCTCGGGCCCGATTTTGCAAACGGGGCCGGGGATGTCCGGTCCGGGCGGCCCTGACATCTTCACGCTGCCCCCGCCGCACGGTCAGAGCACCGGTCAGCTGGTGCTCGCCGTGGCCGCGTGGCAGGGCCAGACGATCGGCTACGTCAACTGCGGCATCCGGCCGATCTACGAGGCGGATCTGACGTTCGCGGCGTCGGGTTCACCGCCGGCGCCGATCCTCACCGATCCTGACCCGGGCGTGACGCCGGCGGTCGGACCCACCTGCCCGGCTCCCCCACCACAACCTCCGCAGGGCTACTGGCAGGTCGCCTCCGACGGCGGCGTCTTCACATTCGGCGCAGCCCAGTTCTACGGATCGACCGGTTCCATCAGGTTGAACAAGCCGGTCGTCGGCATGGCGGCGACGCCGGACGGCAGGGGCTACTGGCTCGTTGCGAGCGACGGCGGGATCTTCGCGTACGGCGATGCCCAATTCCACGGGTCGACCGGCTCCATGGTGCTGAACAAACCGATCATCGGCATGATCCCCACGGCCGACGGCGGCGGCTACTGGCTCATCGCCCGCGACGGGGGCGTGTTCGCCTTCGGCGACGCTCCGTTCCTGGGTTCGACCGGTGGGAACGCACCGCCCTATCCGATCACGGCCGCGGCGTCCGGGTACCTCGGTGGTGGCTACTGGATGGTCGACTCGAACGGGCAGGTCTTCAACTACGGCAACGCGTCGCTCGAGGGCTCACCGTCCTCGGCGCCCGATGCCTACACCATCAGCGGCATCGCGCCGACCCACGACGCCAACGGCTACTGGCTGTCGAGTTGGAACGGCAACGTGGCCGACTTCGGCGACGCCGCGCACTACGGCTCGATGTACGGCACGAACCTCAACGCCCCGATCGTCGGCATCACCGCGACCCGCGACGGTGCGGGGTACTGGCTCCAGGGTTCCGACGGCGGCATCTTCACCTTCGGCGATGCACCCTTCCTCGGCTCCATGGGTGGCCTGCACCTGAACGCGCCGATGGTCGGCATCACCTCGATGTAGATCGAGCGGTCC
Source organism: Acidimicrobiales bacterium (assembly GCA_036491435.1). Taxonomy (GTDB): domain Bacteria; phylum Actinomycetota; class Acidimicrobiia; order Acidimicrobiales; family RAAP-2; genus Bog-473. Next base: position 602 of record DASXBZ010000161.1, on the reverse strand, counting down.
CTCGCTCATTGCGGCTCTTGGGATTCTGGCGGGGTCGCGCCGGCCACCAACAGCGACGTGGATATGTCGGCCGGAGAGGACCATCCGTGCGGTCCCTTGCCGTACATACGGCGTGGCTCTTGACACTCGTCCCCCGTTGTCAAGAACCACCCCCTATGCACGCAGACGAGCGACGGCGGTCCCAACCAGCCTGAACGCGGCCCCTCGGTTCATGGGGCCACCTTCACCCATTGCTGGGGGACCGATGTCAGCGCGACCCCGCGCACATCCGAAGAACCACCACGGGTCGACGAGAGGGGGCGTCCTTTCGAGCGCCCCCCGTCGATTTGAGTCCCGAATCAGTCAGGCGGCAGCGGGACCGCTCGGCTCCGCTCGCCCCGTTCGCTCGAAGCCGGGAAGGCGGCGAGGTGCACCAGGGTTCCGTCGAGCTCGAGGCCGATCCCGTTGACAGCATCCTGCAGCAGGATCTCGCCACCGAGACCGACCGCATCGGCCTTCTCGACCTTGGCAGACTCCAGCTGGGCGAGGAATTCCTCGATCGCCTGCAGGCCCTCGGTCACTTCGGACTGCTCGCTGAACGTTGCGTCCAAGGTGTGCCCGCC
>DASXBZ010000160.1:0-10450 GCA_036491435.1 Acidimicrobiales bacterium | reverse complement strand
CTCCGCATTTCGACGACCTCGGGGACTCCGAGCTCAACGTCCGTCGCGCCGCCATCTTGGAGGCGGTGGTGAGCCAGTACATCGGCACGGCCGAGCCCGTCGGCTCCTCGCACGTGGCAGATGCACCCGGGGTTCGAGTGTCGTCGGCCACCGTGCGCTCGGAGATGGTCGCGTTGGAGCGGGCGGGCTATCTCGTGCAGCCCCATACGAGCGCCGGCCGGATCCCGACGGACAAGGGCTACCGCTTCTTCGTCGACCACCTGACGACGCCCGGTGTGCTCGGCCCGGTGCAACGACGCCAGGTGTCGCAGTTCTTCGAGCAGGTGCACGGCGAGATCGAGATCGTGCTCGAGCGGGCCACCGGCCTGCTCTCGGAGCTCACGTCCTACGCCGCGGTCGTCGTCGGCCCGTCGCACGAGACCTCTACCATCCGCTCGGTCCAGGTGGTCGGTCTCTCGCCGCTGCACGCGCTGCTCGTCGTGGTGCTCTCCGACGGCGCGGTCGAGAAGCGCACGATCGACCTGGACGGCGAGCTCTCCGACGAGGTGCTCGCCACCACCGGCGCCTTCCTCACCGCCCAGCTGGTGGGGCGCACGATGGCGGGCCCGTGGACCGCGCCCGCCAACGGCACGAAGGCGGTCGACGGCCTCGTGACCGCCGCCCTGCGCGCCCTCGACTCCATGGGTGGTGACATCGAGTCGGACCAGGTGTTCGTGGGCGGCCCCGCCCGCCTGGCCGAGTCGTTCGAGGCGGTCGAGACCGTGCGCTCGGTGCTGAGCATCCTGGAGCAACAACTGGTTGTGGTGTCGCTGCTGCGCGACGTCCTCGACCGCGGGTTGTCGGTCGCCATCGGCACCGAGCACGGGTACGAGCCGCTGTCCTCGTGCGCCGTCGTCGTCGCGCCGGTGACCGTCGACGGACAGGACTTCGGCGCGGTCGGCCTGCTCGGCCCGACCCGCATGGACTACCCGCGCACCATGGCGGCCGCCCACGTCGTGGGCGAGCGGTTGGGCGAGCGACTGGCCGGAGGACACGATGGCCGTCACTGACGGGCTGGGCGACCTCTACGAGCTGCTCGGCGTGCACCACGACGCCAGCGACGAGGAGATCAAGCGCGCCTATCGGGCCCGCGCCCGCGAGCTGCACCCGGACACCAACCACGGCGATCCCGAGGCCGAGGCGCGCTTCAAGCAGGTGACGATCGCCTACGAGGTGTTGCGCGACCCCGAGCGCCGCGCCCAGTACGACCGCTACGGGCCCGAGGGCGTCTTCGGCGCGCAGGCCGGCGGCATGGGCGGCTTCAATTTCGAGGGCGGCCTGGGCGACATCTTCGAGGCCTTCTTCGGCCAGATGCCCGGCCAGCCCAACCGGCGGCGCGGCCCCGTTCCCGGCGCCGACGCCGAGGTCCGCCTCGACTTGCAGTTCGCGGAGGCCGTGTTCGGCTCCCAGAAGGAGATCGCGGTCCGCCTGCCCTCGATGTGCGCCGCGTGCGCCGGGCGGGGCACCGCACCCGGCACCGAGCCCGAGACGTGCACCGACTGCCAGGGCAGCGGCGAGCTGCGGCGTGTGCGCCAGTCATTGCTGGGGCAGGTCGTGACGAGCGTGGCCTGCTCGCGCTGTGCCGGCACCGGCGACATGATCCCGCACCCGTGCCCCGACTGCCGGGGTGAGGGGCGCCGGATGGAGGAGAACACCTTCACCGTCGAGGTGCCGGCGGGCGTCGAGCACGGGTCGACGCTGCGGCTGGCCGAACGCGGCGCGGCCGGACAGCGCGGTGCGCCGAACGGGTCGTTGTTCGTGCATCTGGCGGTGCAGCCCGACCCGCGCTTCGAGCGCGAAGGCGACAACCTCCACACCACCCTGACCGTCGGCCTGGCGCAGGCGGTGCTCGGCGTCGAGACCGAGATCGAGTCGCTCGACGGTCCCCAGCGCCTCGTCGTGGCGCCCGGCACCCAGCACGGGCACGTCGAGCGCATCCGCAGCCTGGGCGTGCCGCACCTGCGCGGGCGCGGCCGCGGCGACCTGTTGGTCCACGTGCTGCTCGCGACGCCGACGGACCTGACATCCGAACAGGACGAGCTCTTGCGCCAGTACGCCGCGCTGCGCGGCGAAGATGTCGCCGCGCCGGGCTCGACGGGCGGCGAGGGCGTCTTCTCGCGCCTGCGATCCGCTTTTGGCTGACGGCAACGCCGGTCCGTCGTACGCCGCGATCACGGTGCGGGCCGCCGCGTCGGCGCAGGTGTTCGTGGACGATCCCGCCACCCCGGTGCTGGCGGACGACGACGCGCACCATCTCGGCCGCGTGCTCCGCCTGCGTCCGGGTGAGGAGGTCGTCGCGTCCGACGGCCGCGGGCGCTGGGCCCGGACGACGTGGACGGGCGCCGACGAGCTCGAGCCCGTGCACGGGGCGCCGGGGATGGGCGGGGACGGGGCCGTGCAGTCGGAACAGCCGGCCGCGCCGGCCCTCACCGTCGTCTTCGCGCCGGTCAAGGGCGAGCGCCCCGAGTGGGTCGTCCAGAAGCTGACCGAGCTCGGTATCGACCGCATCGTGCCGTTGCGCAGTGAGCGCAGCGTGGTCCGCTGGAGCGGGACGCGCGGCAAGACCACGGTCGCGAAGCTGCGGCGCGTGGCGCGCGAGGCGGCGGCCCAGTGCCGGCGCGTCTGGCTCCCCGAGATCACCGACACCGTGCCCTTCGCGGACCTGGGGAACCTGGGCGGCGAGGGTGAGGTCGTGCTGGCCCAGTTGAGCGGCGACCGGCCGAGCGTGCACCAGCACGTCGTGGCCGTCGGGCCCGAGGGCGGGTGGAGCAGCGACGAGCTGGCGTCCGGCCTGCCCACCGTCGGCTTCGGCCTGAGCGTCCTGCGGGCCGAGACGGCGGCCGTCACCGCCGGCGCGTTGTTGGCCTCGTTGCGGACGGGCACCGTGGCGGCTGCCGAGGAGATCGGGGGCCGGCCCTGATCGGGCCACGTGGTCACGAGGGCGACCCGGCGCCCGGTATGTTCGCGCGAGTGATCGGGCCAGAGCAGAGGGAGCGCGTCGACGGCGCATGACCGACTGCCTCTTCTGCAAGATCGTGGCGGGCGAGGTGCCCTCGGACACGGTCTACGAGACCGAGACGACGGTCGCCTTCAAGGACATCAACCCCGCCGCCCCCGTGCACGTGCTGGTGGTGCCGCGGCGGCACATCGAGGACGCCTCCGTCGTCACGGCCGAGGACGGCCCGGTGCTGGCCGACATGCTCATGACGGCGCGCGCAGTGGCCGACGCAGCCGGCGTGGCCACGCCGGAGCGGGGCTACCGGCTCGTGTTCAACATCGGCCCCGACGCCATGAACTCGGTGCCGCATCTCCACCTCCACGTCCTCGGAGGCGAACCCTTGAAGGGACACTTCATCAAGACATGACCACCGCATGACCACGACCCTGCGTGCCGAATGCTTCGTCCCGGGCAATCACCTCATGGCCGGGTTGCTCGGGACCCGCGACGAGCACCTGCGCCAGATCGAGCAGGCCTTCCCCGACGAGCAGCTCGTCGTCCAAGGCAACCGGATATCGGTGGAGGGCCCCGCGGCCGAAGTCGTGGTGCGCCTCTTCGAAGAGCTCATCCTGATGGTGCAGGCGGGGCGGGACATCGACTCGTCGACCCTGGCCCGCACGATCGACATGGTGCGCGAGGACATCCGTCCCAGCGAGGTCCTGCGCTCCGAGGTGGTGCGCGCCGCGGGCGGCAAGACGGTTCGCCCCAACACGGCCGGGCAGAAGCGCTACGTCGACGCCATCTCGCAGAACGTCATCACGTTCGGCATCGGCCCCGCCGGGACGGGCAAGTCGTACCTGGCCGTCGCCCAGGCCGTCCATGCGCTGCAGTCGCGCCAGGTGTCTCGCATCATCCTCACGCGGCCGGCGGTCGAGGCGGGGGAGCGGCTCGGGTTCCTGCCCGGCGACCTCATGGCCAAGATCGACCCGTACCTGCGTCCGCTCTACGACGCGCTCTACGACCTGATCGAGCCGGAGGGCGCGCAGCGCCTGCTCGACCGCGGCACCATCGAGGTGGCACCGCTGGCCTTCATGCGCGGCCGGACGCTGAACAGCTCGTTCATCATCCTCGACGAGGCCCAGAACACGACGCCCGAGCAGATGAAGATGTTCCTCACCCGCATCGGCTTCGGGTCCAAGTGCGTCGTGACCGGCGACGTCACGCAGATCGACGTCCCGGGGGGGCGATCGGGGCTGGTCGGCCTCGAGCCGGTGCTCGGTGGGATCGACGACATCGCCTTCGTCCACCTGACCCGGCGCGACGTGATCCGACACAAGATCGTGGCCGACATCGTCGATGCCTACGACATGGCCGAAGGGCGGGCTGGTCACACCAAGTGACCATCGACGTCTTCGCCGCCGACGAGCAACAGGCCCACCCAATGGACGTGGCCCGCTGGGCCGAGCTGGCGCGCCAGGTGCTCACGGCGCGCAAGGTCAAGGGTGAGACCGAGGTCTCGCTGCTCTTCGTCGACGAAGAGGCCATGGCCAAGCTCAACGAGCAGTTCCTCGGCAAGTCCGGGCCGACCGACGTCCTGTCGTTCCCGATCGAGGAGGAGTCCGGGCCGACCGGGCGCGCCCCGGACTTCGGCGGCACCGGGCCGGGTACCTCCGCCGAGGCGGGTGTGCTCACCTTGCTGGGCGACGTCGTCATCTGCCCGGTGGTCGCGGCGCGCAATGCGGAGGAGCACGGGGTGCCGCTCGACGACGAGGTCGCGTTGTTGGTCGTGCACGGGTTGCTCCACCTCCTCGGCATGGACCACGAGGTGGAGGCCGAGGCCGAACGGATGGAGGCGCTCGAGCAGCAATTGCTCCAGCGCTTCTACCGGGTCAGTCCGGGGGCGTGAGCGTGGCCCCGCTGCTGGCAACGAGCTTCGGGGCCGAGGACGGCATCCTCATCGTGGTGATCGCCGTGCTGCTGGCGGCGTCGGGCGTGCTGGCGATGGCCGAGACGAGCCTCGTGCGCATGAGCAAGATCAAGGCCAAGTCCCTCGTCGACGAGAAGCGCCGCGGGGCGCGCCAGCTGGCCCGGCTGGTAGAGAACCCGGCGAACTTCCTCAACCCGATCCTCCTTCTCGTCCTGATCTGCCAGCTGGTCTCCGCCACCCTGGTCGGCATCGTGGCAGAGCATCTCTTCGGCCCTTGGGGCGTGCTGCTCGGCATCGTCTTCGAGATCGTCGTCATCTTCGTGTTCTTCGAGGCTGTGCCGAAGAACTGGGCCGTCCAGCACGCAGACCGGGCGGCGCTCCTCAGCGCGCCGCTCGTGAGCACCCTCATCCGCTTCCCGCCCGTGCGCTGGCTCTCCTCCCTGCTGATCGGCGTGGCCAACAGGATCATCGGCGCCAGCGACGACGACGACGGCGTGCACGGCTCGTACATCACCGACACCGAGCTCAAGGCGATGGCCGACGTCGCCCACGAGGAGAAGGTGATCGAGGGGGACGAGCGCACCTTCATCCATTCCATCATCGACTTCGGTGACACGGTGGCGCGCGAAGTGATGACGCCGCGTCCCGACATGGTGACGGTCGACGCGGAGGCCACGGTTCGCGACGCCCTCGAGACGGCGCTGTCGGCGGGGTACAGCCGCATCCCGGTCGAGGCGGACGGGATCGACGACATCATCGGCATCGCGTACACCAAGGACATGGTGCGCGACGAGCGCGCCGGCAAGTCCCGCCAGACCGTGCGGGCCAGCATGCGGCCGGCCAAGTTCGTGCCCGAGTCCAAAGAGGTGTCGGACCTCCTGCGCGAGATGCAGGAGGAGAAGTTCCACATGGCGATCGTGGTCGACGAGTACGGCGGCACGGCCGGCGTCATCACCCTGGAGGACCTGCTCGAGGAGCTGGTGGGCGACATCGTGGACGAGTTCGACGCCGAGGAGCCGACGGTCGAGCGTCTCGACGACGGCTCGGTGACCGTGCCCGCGGGGTACTCGGTCGACGACGCGGGCGAGCTGCTCGGGGCGGAACTGCCGCACGGGCCGTGGGACACGGTGGGCGGCCTCATGCTCGACATCGTGGGGCGGGTGCCCGCCGCCGGCGACTCCGTCGCCGCCGACGGCTTCCGCCTGACCGCGCTCGACGTGCGAGGCCGGCGGATCGGCCGGGTACGGATCGAGCCCACCCGAGGCCCCGACGAAAGCGACGCCACGGGCTCGGGCGACGGGGCCGTGGTCGACGCGCCGCGCGCCGGCGACGCGTCGCCCACCGGAACGTGAGCACCTTGCGCTCGGGGTTCGTCGCCGTGGTGGGCCGGCCCAATGTGGGCAAGTCGACGCTCGTGAACAAGATGGTCGGGACGAAGGTCGCGATCACCTCGGCCCGGCCGAACACGACGCGCCACCGCATCCTCGGCGTGCTGCACGACGAGGCGGCCGACGCGCAGATCGTCTTCGTGGACACGCCGGGGATCCATCGGCCGCGCAGCGCGCTCGGGACCCGGCTCAACGAGACCGCGACGGAGGCGCTGGCCGATGTGGACGTGGTCATGGCCGTCGTCGATGCCACCGCCGCCGTCGGCCCCGGCGACCGCACCGTGCTCGAGCGTTCGGTGCGGCACCTGCAGCGGTCGGCCACCGCGGGCGGGGCTCCCGGCCTCGTCGTCGTCGTGAACAAGACGGACCGCGCCCCGACGGCGCGGGTGCTCGAACGGTTGACGGAGGCCAAGGACGCCGTCGAGGCACTCGGCGAGGCGCTCGACGTCGAGTACTTCCCGGTCTCGGCGCGCACCGGCGAGGGCGTCGAGGAGCTCACCCGTTACCTGATCGGGCGGTTGCCCGAAGGCCCGCCGTTCTTCCCGCCCGACGTCGTCACCGACACGCCCGAGGCGTTGTGGATCGCCGAGCTGGTCCGTGAGCAGTTGCTGGCCAAGACGCGCGACGAGCTGCCGCACGCGATCACCTGCCGGGTGACCGAGTGGGAGGGGCCGCTCATCCGCGTCGAGATCATCGTCGAGCGCGACTCCCAGAAGGCCATCGTCATCGGGAAGGGGGGCGAGATCCTCAAGGCCGTCGGCATCGCCGTGCGCGAGCAGCTTCCCGAGGGCACCTATCTCGATCTGCACGTGAAGGTCGAGCGGCGCTGGCAGAACCGCGAGGAGATGCTGGACCGGCTCGGCTACTGACGCGCGCGGTCGCGCCGCGACGAACGGCGCGGACGCGCGTCACGCGCAGCGGAATCCAACGGGAATTGCAGACGAATCGTCGCGAGGCATGCCCAGGTTTGCGCGACGTCGCCGGTACAGTCGCGGCCACCAGATTCTGGGGAATGGGCAGGCGAGATCATGTTCGGGCGGTTCGGCGACCTTCTTTGACGGTTCACTTTCCGCGCCGACGTGCCGATGTGGGAGGGGATGGGGATGGGGGACGGCGGCATCTGGCGGCGCAGCGCCACGCGCGATCGAGAGGGCGCTGTCTCGAGCGTCTGGCTGAAGCTGGCCGGTCTCGCCGGAGCTCTCGCGCTTGCGTTTGTCGTCTTGCACGCGAGCGCGGCGTCTGCCGGAGGCAACACCACCTCCACCGGCGTCGCCTCCTCCAACAACCCCTCCCAGGCGTCGCAGTCGGTCACCTACACCGCCACGGTGAGCCCGGCCCCCGACGGGGGCACGGTGCGCTTCGTTGACGGGACGACCACCATCTCGACATGTAGCGCCCAGAGCGTCGACACGACGACGGGCCTGGCCACCTGCACACTGACCTATCCGACGGTGGGCGGTTCGCCCCACTCGATCACCGCGGCCTATCAGGGCAATTCCAATTACCTCCCGAGCACGTCGTCGGCGCTCAGCCAGGTGGTCGACCAGTTGGCCTCGACGACCACCACGGTCGTCTCCTCGCAGAACCCCGTCGACGCCAGTCAGCCGGTCACCTACACCTCGCAGACGACCCCGCCACCCGACGGCGGCACCGTGGCCTTCGCCGTCGGGGGGGTGACCATCGGCGCCTGCGCCGCCCAGCCCATCAACACCACCACCGGCCAGGCCACCTGCACCCAGACCTACACGACGGCCACCAGCCTCTCGGTCACCGCCACCTACGGCGGCGACGCCAGCTACCCCACCTCCACCTCCACGGCCCTCACCCAGGTGGTGAACCCGGCGTCGACGACCACCACCCTCGCCTCCTCGGTCAACCCTTCGGGGCTCGGCCAATCGGTGACCTACACGACCCGGACCAACCCGGTCCCCGACGGGGGCACGGTGGCCTTCACCGCCGACGGGGTGAGCATCGGCGCCTGTGCCGCCCAGCCGGTCGACACCACCACCGGCCAGGCCACCTGCACCCAGAGCTACACGGCGATCGCCAGCATCTCCATCGGCGCCACGTACAGCGGCGACGCCAACTACGCCGACTCCGTGGCCACCGCCATCACCCAGACCGTCGCCAACAACGGGCCGACCTACTCGGCGCCGGGGACCTACACCTTCACGGTCCCGCCCGGCTGGTCGACGGCCAGCTTCGACGTGTCGGGCTCTCAGGGCCAGAACGGAGGCAGTCCCTCGTACTGGTCGCCCGGAGCGGGCGGGCTCGGCGGGCAGACCAAGGCCGTCATCAACGTCACCCCCGGCGAGGTCTTCCAGCTCACCGTGGGCGGTCAGGGCGCCAGCGGCGACGACGCCGGTGGGAGCGGCGGTGGCCCCGGATATTCGGGCCTGTCGCCTGGCGGCAACGGGGGCGGGGCCTCTGACGTGCGCTCGGGGAGCTGCACGACCACCACCAGCTGCGCGCTGTCGGCACGCGTCGTGGTCGGTGGTGGCGGTGGTGGTGGAGGCGGCGCCGGCAACTTCGGCGGCGGCCCGAGCACAGCGCCCAACGGCGCGGCCGGAGGCGGGGGGACCACCGCCAGCGGCGTCGGCGCCAACGGGGCCGTCAACTCGAGCGGCGGGGGCGCCAACGGCGGAGGCGGGGGCACCCTGAGCGCAGCCGGCGGCGGTGGCGCGAGCATCTTCGACCCCGCCGGGGGCTCCGGAGCCCTCGGCAAGGGCGGCGCGGGATCCACCGCCAATGCCGGTCGCTCACCGGGCTACGCGAGCGGCGGCGGCGGAGGCGGCGGAGGCGGCTACTACGCCGGCGGGGGTGGCGGCGCCGGCTACGGCTCGCCCGGAGGCGGTGGGGGTGGCGGCAGCGGCTACGTCTCGCCGAGCGCCTTGATCGGCACCTACGTCGGCTCCACCCGCAGCGGCACCGGCCAGATCGTCATCACTGCCGTGTCCGGCAGCACGGCCACCCAGGTGGTGTCCTCCGCCAACCCTGTGGTGACAGGCCAGTCGGTCACCTACACCGCCACGATGAGCCCGGTCCCCGACGGGGGTACCGTCGCCTTCCAAGCTGGCGGCACCACCATCGCGGGCTGTACCTCCCAGGCGGTCAACACGACGACAGGCCAGGCCTCCTGCACCACGAGCTTTCCGTCCACCGCCGGATCTCCGCTCGCCATCAGTGCGGTCTACGGCGGTGACGGGAACTTCAGCGGCTCGACGGGGAACCTCAGCGGTGGCCAGAGCGTCGCCGTCGCCGCCACCACCACCGCACTCGGTTCGTCGGTCAACCCCTCGGTCAGCGGCCAGAGCGTCACCTACACGGCGACGGTCAGCGTCACGAGCCCGGGCGCTGGCTCGCCCGGCGGAACCGTGGCCTTCAAGGACGGCGGCACGACCATCACTGACTGTGCCTCGCAGGCGGTCAACTCGACGACCCACCAGGCCACCTGCACCACGAACGTTCCGTCCACCGTTGGATCCCCGTTCGCCATCACCGCGCTCTACAACGGCGATACCAACTTCTCTGGCTCGACGTCCTCGCCGCTGTCCCAGGCGGTCGACCAGGCCGCGACTACCACCGCGCTCGGTTCGTCGGTCAACCCCTCGGTCAGCGGCCAGAGCGTCACCTACACGGCGACGGTCAGCGTCACGAGCCCGGGCGCGGGCGCGCCGAGCGGCACCGTGACCTTCAAAGACGGGGTCAGCACCATTTCGGCCTGCAGCGGGCAGAGCGTGCACACCCTGACGGGCGAGGCCGCATGCACCGTGACCTACGCGGACACCACGGGCTCGCCGCACTCGATCAGCGCCACCTACAACGGCGACGCCGACTTCTCAGCCTCGACATCCTCGCCGCTGTCACAGGCGGTCGACAAGGCCGCGACTACCACCGCGCTCGGTTCGTCGGTCAACCCCTCGGTCAGCGGCCAGATGGTCACGTATACGGCGACGGTCAGCGTCACGGGTCCGGGCGCGGGTGCGCCGAGCGGCACCGTGACCTTCAAGGACGGCGGCGCCACCGTCTCGTCGTGCGGCGCGCAGAGCGTGCACACCCTGACGGGCGAGGCCACCTGCACGGTGACCTACGCGGACACCACGGGCTCGCCGCTCTCGATCAGCGCGACCTACAACGGCGACACCGACTTCTCGGGCT
>DASXBZ010000159.1:0-3423 GCA_036491435.1 Acidimicrobiales bacterium | reverse complement strand
GAGTTCGGCGAGCACAAGCTCTTCCGCCCGTACCGCGACACCCGCTTCAGTCGGGACAAGTCGCCCTACAAGACGGCGATCGCAGCCCGCATCGGCCAGGGGTACATCCAGTTCTCGGCCGACGGGCTCTTCACCGGCGCCGGGATGTACCACATGATGCCGGACCAGCTCGTCCGCTTCCGGGCGGCGATCGATGCCGACAAGTCCGGCAAAGGCCTCGAGAAGGTCGTGGCAACCGTGACGAAGTCCGGCCTCGACGTCCATGCGCCCGAAGAGCTCAAGACGGCACCGAAGGGTTACCCCAAGGACCACCCGCGCATCGAGCTGCTGCGGATGAAGGGCCTCGTCGCCGCACGCTCCTGGGAGCCCGCAGCGTGGCTCGGCACCGCCGCAGCCAAGAAGCGCGTCGTCGACGCGCTGCGCGCCACCAGGCCGCTCCTCACGTGGCTCGAGACCAACGTCGGCCGCTCCACCGAGGCCGAGGCCGACCGCTGAACCGGGCCGAACGGGTCAGGCGGACCGCAAACAGGTCATCGACAGCGAGCCGTAGGCGTACCCGTCGATCACCACCTCGGGTCGTGACCCGGCCGCCGCGGCCAGGCCGGCGAAGTAGAGGAGCGGGATGAAGTGGTCGGGCGTCGGCACCGCCTGCTGGTAGTCGGCGTGGCGGGTGAGCTTCAACGCGTCACCCGGTGCGTCGACGACCATGGCCCGAGCCGCCTCGTCGAAACGCGCCGCCCAGTCGTACGCGCCGTCGGGCTGGCTCCAGTTCATCCGGCGCAGGTTGTGGACCACGTTGCCGCTGGCGACGATCAGCACGCCCCGCGAACGCAACGGCGCCAGACGCCGGGCGAGGTCCATGTGCGAGTCGAGCGGTTCGAGGGAGTTGATCGCGAGCTGCACGACGGGCACGTCGGCCTTGGGGTACATGTGCGCCAACACGGACCAGGCGCCGTGGTCGATGCCCCAGTCGCTGTCGAGGCCGACCCATCGGGGCTTTGCCACCTCGGCCACCTCCGCCGCGAGCTCGGGCGAGCCCGGGCAGGGGTACTCCACGGCGAAGAGCTCCTCGGGGAAGCCGAAGAAGTCGTGGATCGTCCGCGGCACGGCCATCGCCGTGACCGCCGTCGCGTTCGTGTACCAGTGCGCCGAGATGCACAACACCGCCCGTGGCGGCTGCGGCAGCGCCGCCGCCACGCCGGCCCAGGCGTCGGTGTAGCGGTTGTGCTGCAGGGCGTTCATCGGGTTGCCGTGCCCCAGGAACAGTGCAGGCATCACGGTCGGGGGCACGGGTGCTGCTCGCGACTTCATGCCTCAAGGCATACCCCAGTTTTAGGCCCCGACCGCCCTCACCTCCGTTGCAGGGTCGGCGCTGGACAGCGCCTTCCACAAGGCCACGTAGTTGGGATACGTGATGGCGTCGGTTACGTAGCCGGCGCGCTCGAGCTCGGCGTGGAAGGCCGGCAGGTTCCGCCATGGCACGCCCATGTCGACGTGGTGGGCCAGATGCCAGCCGGTGTTGTACGGCACGATCCAGAATCTGGCCAGCCAGGACTGCCGCACGTGATGCGTCGTCGCCCGCCGGTCCGGGCTCCGCTCCATGCCGCCGTGCTCGGCGATGGAGCGCAGGCGGTTGATGACGCGCCACTCGGTCATCCACGGGAGGAACCACAGCAGCGGGTAGATCCACCAGCGTCCGGTCGCCGCCCACATGACTGCCCACAGGACGACCTGCACCGCGAGGATGGAGAGCCCGATGGGGCGGAACGGGCCCTTGCGCGCCGTGTTCTTCACCAGGGGCACGAAGTTCTTCCACCCGCTGATGCCGACGGCGTCGCGGAACAGGCGCCGGTACAGCGCACGCCGCGTGCAGGGGTAGGGCCGGTAGAACGCGATGTCCGGCTCGTCCGGCCCGAACTCGTCCTTGTGGTGTGCGAAGTGGACGCGCCGGTACAGCTGCACCGGCGTGAAGACCGGGTAGGCCACCACCCACTTGCCGATGAAGTCGTTCCACCGTTTGTTCGTGAACAACAGCTTGTGCGCCGACTCGTGCATCAAGATGGCGAAGCGGGCGTACATCGGTCCCATGAGCACAAACGCGAGCACGTAGCTCCACCACTGACCGATCCAGACGGCGCCACCGATGATGACGGCCACCCAGAACCACACCATGAAGACGGAGAGGGCGTTGCGCGCGTCAGGGATGCGGCGCAGGTCGCCGCGCAGCGCCGGGACGGCCATGCCGTTCGCCAGCAGTCGCTCGCTCGGCAGGACCTCGGGCCGGTCGACTTCGGGAGGCACCATGGTGCTCGCCATGCATTTATATTACGATATTTAGTCAACTGATGCAAATAAGTAATGCTCCCCCCGAGACCCCAGCCCCAGGGCCTCCACTCACCGCCCGCTCGGTGATGGCCAGCGCCCTCCTCGGCATGGACCCCCCCGAGCTCCCGGTCGCCCAGCTGGTCCGGCTCACCGGCCTCTTCGGCATCAGCGAGAACCGGGCGCGGGTGGCGCTCAGCCGCATGGTCGCCTCCGGCGAGGCCACATCCGACGGTGCCGGCCACTACCGCCTGGCCGGTCACCTGGCCGCTCGCCAGGCCCGTCAGTCGGCGAGCCGCGCCGGCATCACGACCGGCTACGACGGCTGGTGGTGGTTGGCCGTCGTGACGACCACGGGCAGCACGGCGGAGGTCCGGAGTGCCCGGCGTCGCGCCCTCGCCTATGCCCGGTTGGGCGAACTCCGAGAAGGCGTGTGGATGCGGCCGGCCAACGTCGCCGTCCCGCTGCCCGACTCCCTGGACGCCGACGTCGAGGTGATGACCGCGGTGCCGCCCGACGCCGAGATCCTGGCCGGCCGCTTGTGGGACCTGGCCGGTTGGACCCGGCACGCCAGCGAGCTCCTGGCCGGGCTCGATGCGCTCGCACCCGACGGCCCCGAGGCGCTCGCCCCCGGGTTCGAGTTGTCAGCCGCTGTGCTCCGGCATCTCCAGGCCGATCCGTTGCTCCCGGAGGAGTTGCAGCCGGCCGACTGGCCCGGGTCGCGCCTGCGCGAGACCTACGACGACTGGGATACGCGCTACCGCGCCACCCTCCGCTCCTGGAGCCGCGCCGGCTGAGTGTCCGACTCGGCATTGGCGGTAGCGTCGGCGGGCGTGAAGATCGAGGTCGCCTTCACCGGCGTTCCCGTCTCGGACCTGACCCGTGGCCGGGACTTCTTCGAACGTCTCTTCGGTTCGCCGCCCGACGTGCTGGTCAATGAGAATGAGGTGATGTGGCAGGTCGCGGACGCGGCCTGGCTCTATGTCGTGGTCGATCCGCCGCGCGCCGGCCACGCGCTGGCCGCTGTCTCGGTGCCCGACCTCGATGCCGCGCTCGCAGAGTTGGCGTCGCGGGGCATCCAGCCCTCGGTCCTCGAGCAGC
>DASXBZ010000158.1:0-6318 GCA_036491435.1 Acidimicrobiales bacterium | reverse complement strand
CGGCGAACTCCTTGCCCACGCTCTCGAGCGCCGGCTCGTCGACGTCCGCCACAGCGACCCGCATCCCCTCACCCAGAAGCGCCCGCACCAGGGCCAACCCGATGCCGCTGGCGCCGCCGGTCACGACGGCCACCTTGTCCTGCAGGTCTTCCATCACGCCCTCCCCTTCTTGACAGTCAAAGCCGGAGCAGTTTTGATAATAGGTACGGAAATACGTGCATGGCAATGGAACCGCCGTCGCCGGACTACAAGGGGGTCGTCATGACCGACGTTCGCACCGAGGACACGGCTCAGGAGGATCTGGGCGTGCAGCCCGGGGCGGGGATGCCGCGCCGCCTCGAGCTGATCTCTGATCCGTCGGCCCGCGTCCGGGTCAACAGCGAGCCCGGCCCGCGCTTCCCGTTCCCGATCCCGAACGGCTGGTTCATCGTGGCCGCCGCCGGCGACGTGGCGGCCGGCAGAGTCGAGCCCCTGCACTACTTCGGACGCGACCTGGTCGTGTTCCGCACCGAGAGCGGGGTGCCCAGGGTCACCGCCGCGTACTGCGCGCACCTGGGTGCGCATCTGGGTGTCGGGGGCACGGTGCGCGGGGAGATCCTCCAGTGCCCCTTTCACGGCTGGTGCTACGACGGCCAGACCGGCAAGTGCACGGACATTCCCTACGGCTCGGGGAAGATCCCGATCAAGGCCGCCGTCCGCGCCTACCCCACCCTGGAGCGCAACGGCATGGTGTGGGCCTGGCACCACCTCGAAGGCAAGCCGCCGTTCTACGACGTGCCCGAGGTCCCCGAGCTCTCCGACCCCGAGTGGAGCGAGCCGCTCGTCGCCGAGTTCGCCATCCGCACCAGCTGCCAGGAGATGGCTGAGAACAACCACGACGCGGTGCACTTCCAATTCGTGCACGGTACGCCCGCCATCCCAGAGCAGGAGATGATCGTCGACGGCGGCTACAAGCGCGCCACGAGCATGGACGGCTTCTTCGTCCGCGAGACCTTCGGCCTGGGGCTCGGTGTCCTGCGCATGACGAACACCGTGACCTTTCTCTCCTCGACCACGCCGATCGACGACGAGCAGGTCCACGTCCGCTGGAGCTTCACGACACCTAAGACCGCCGGTCCCGACGCGGCCCGGAAGATGGCGGATTCGTTCCTGAGCGGTGTGAGCCAGGACATCCCCATCTGGGAGAACAAGCGCTACGTCGAGCGGCCCATCGTCGTGAAGGAGGAGCGGACCATCCTCGACCACCGCGCCTGGTGCACGCAGTTCTACTCGGATCCCGCCGACGCCATCGACTGAACCGTCCCCCGGCGACGCGAAGAAAGAGGTACAACGAATGACCGGACATACCGACGACGGCCGCTACTTGGTCATCTCTTCGGACACCCACGCCGGCCCGCCGGCCGAGCGCTACCGCGATTACCTCGACGCCAAGTACCACGAGGCGTTCGACGCCGACCTGGCCATGGTGCTCGAGATGAACAAGGCCCGCGCCGCGCAGAGCGACGCAGCCGCCTTCGAGGCGAAGTGGGAGGCCGAGACCGGCGACGGTGGCCGGCGGGCGTCCTGGGACCCGGCGGTGCGCGACGACGAGCTCGACAAGGAGGGCGTGGCCGCCGAGGTGATCTTCCCCGACGCCGACGTGCTGGGCGGCGGCGCGTCGGCGCCGTTCCACGCCGGCCTCGGCTCTTCCGGTGACCTCGACGGCGAGTTGGTCATGGCGGGTGCCCAGGCGCACAACCGCTGGCTCGAAGAGCTCTGCGCCGCGAGCCCGGAACGTCGATGCGGTGTGGCCACCGTGCCGATCCTGCACGACATCGACGCCGCCGTGGCCGAGATCGAGCGGTTGGCGTCGGTCGGGTTCCGGGCCATCCTGATCCCGACGCTGTGGGTCGACAAGCCGTCGTACAACGACCTGCGCTACGAGCCGGTCTGGGCGGCCTGCGCAGCCAACGGCATGGTGGTCCACGTCCATTCGGGCGGCGCGTCGCGCGACATCTCTATGACGGCGCCGGGCCTCATCGCCATCTACGCCACCGAGGCATGGTGGTGGGCCGCCCGCCCACTCTGGGCGCTCCTCTGGGGGGGCGTGTTCGAGCGCCATCCCGGCCTCCGCTTCGCCATCACCGAGGACGGGGCCTGGTGGCTCCCAGGCATCGTGAGCCGGATGGACGAGAAGTTCCTCGGTGGGCACAACACCGAGAAACTCGGCAACGCGTTCACGGCGACGATCTCGAAGAAGCCGAGCGAGTTCTTCGGGACCAACATCTTCGTGGGTGCGTCGACGCCGAGCACCGAGGAGATCGAGCGCCGTCACGAAATCGGTGTCCACGCCTTCATGTGGGGCAACGACTTCCCGCACCCGGAAGGGACCTGGCCCCACACGCGCAAGGCCATCGCCGAGGGGTTCGCCGACGTGCCTCCGGAAGAGGCGGCGCGCATGCTCGGGGCGAACGCGGCCGAGGTCTACCGCTTCGACGTCGAGAGGCTCCAACCGCTGGCGGCACGCATCGGGCCGTCGCACCGGGACGTGCACGGGGCGTCGGCCACCTGATGCCGGCGGGCAAGGTCGGGCGACCGGCCCGCATCGACCGCACGGCCATCGCGGAAGCCGTCCTCGACCTCGGGCTCGACGGCATCTCCATGAAGGCGGTGGCGGACCACCTGGGCGTCAGCGTGGCCGGTCTCTACCACCACGTGGGCAACCGGCGCGAGCTTCTGGTGCTGGCCGCCGAGCAGTCGCTGTCGCGTGTCGCAGCCCCCGAGGACACCGGCCAGTACTGGGACGAGTGGCTACGCGAGTGGGCGCGTCACGTGTACCGCTCGTTCGTCGAGGAGCCCGAGATCTTGGTGCAGTTCATGAACGGCAGGCTGCGGTGGGATGCCATGGGCGACGTGGTCGACTCGGTGATCCAGGTGCTGGGCCGCGCCGGCTTCGACCCCATTGAGGCAATGACCGCGTTCGACACGGTGGCGCAGTGCGCCGTCGGCGCCGCCGTGCAGGAGATCCGCCTGCGCGGGGCGACGAACGAGGGGCGCTCGGTCCTCGCCGAGCTGCACCGGATGGTCGCTGCACGCCCACCGAGCGAGCTGCCGGGCCTGCGGGCGCTGCTCGACCTGCCGCCTATCCGCACGGCCCCGGACTTCGACGAGCACCTGACCACGGTCCTCGTCGGCCTCGCAGTGCGGCGGGGAGACGATTGGAAGCCTGTCGCCGAACGGGCCACGCACCAGGCAACTACCTCGGCGGACGCCGGGGCGGGGCCCGGTCGCCCCGACAGCCTCACCGCCTGAGGGCGTCTGCTCAGTCCCCCGCGGGTCCTTCGGTGCCGAGGATGGACACGAAGGAGACCATCTCGCCCGGATACCCGCCGAGGTTGTGCGTCAGCGCGAGGTTCCGCTTGCCGTAGGTCGAGATGCGGCGCTCCTCGGGGGCCTCGCCCCGCAGCTGCAGCCATGCCTCGAACATCATGCGCAGGCCGGACGCGCCGACGGGGTGCCCAAAACTCTTGAGGCCGCCGTCGGGGTTCACCGGGAGGTCGCCGTCGAGCTCGAACGTGCCGGCGAGCTCCTCCTTCCAGGCGCTGCCGCGCTCACTGAAGCCGAGGTCCTCCATCAACACGAGCTCGGTCGGCGTGAAGCAGTCGTGGACTTCGGCCATCGCCAGCTGGGCGCGCGGGTCAGTGATGCCGGCCTGGCGGTAGGCCTCCTGCGCGGAGAGGACAACCTCGGGGAATGTCGTGTAGTCGTAGTCGGGATCGCTCACGCCGCTGCCGTCCCCGACCACGAACGACAGGGCCTTTACGTAGAGGGGGTGCTCGGTGTAGCGGTGAGCGTCCTCGGCCCGGACCACCACGGCGGCGGCGGCCCCGTCGGCGACGCCGGCGCAGTCGAACACCGACAGCTCCCCTGCGATGCGCGGCATGGCGAGCAGCTGTTCGACGCTCATCTCTTTGCGGAACTGCGCCCGCGGGTTGCGCGCGCCGTTGGCGTGGTTCTTCGAGGCGATGCGCGCCAGTGCCTGCTTCACCTGGTCGACCTCGACGCCGTAGCGCTTGGCGTAGGCGGGAACGATCATTGAGTACATGGCCGCAGCCGTCACGGTGCGGTTCGTGCCGTCGCTCGGCACCGGGAACGCGTTGGCACCCTGGAAGCCCGAGTCCTTCAGCTTCTCCACGCCCAGCGCCATCGCGACGTCATAGGCGCCGCTCGAGACGGCGTAGGCCGCCTGCCGCAATGCCTCCGACCCCGACGCGCAAAAGTTCTCGACCCGGGTGACCGGCTTGTCCTTCACGCGCAAGGGCCGAGCCAGCACGAGGCCGCTCATGCCGGACTGCGCGGTGCCCAGCCAGTAGGCGTCCACGTCGGCCCGGCCGACGCCCGCGGAATCGAACGCGCCCTCGGCGGCCTGCAGCACGAGGTCGTCGGTCCCCAGGCCCCAGTGCTCGCCGAACTTCGTGCAGGCCATCCCGACGATGGCCACCTTGTCGGTGATCCCGTGTGAGCCCATCAGTCATCGCCTCCCCGGCACGGCCGCGCCTTCCAGAAGTAATTGTGGATCCCGTCCGCGGTCGAGAGCCTCCGGAACGTCATTTCGACCCGGTCGCCCACCGCCACCTGGTCGGCGTCGGTGTCGGTCAGCTCGACGGGGAGCCGGCCGCCACCGTCGAAGTCCACGACGGCGAAGACCATCGGCGGGCTCGGCGTGTAGGACAGCCGGTCGATGGTGAAGGTGGCGACGGTGCCGCGCGCATCGGCCATCGGCTCGAGCTCGCCCTCGTCGGGCAGCGGTGGGAGGTGCATGCTGCCGTCGGGAGACCGCGAGCCCTCGAACCCGAACTTCCAGGGCACCGACCGACCCGCCGCCGAAGAGGAGGTCCGTGCCGGTTCGGGCCGGCGGGGCGGCTCGACCGGCAGGATGCCGCGCCACGCCAGATAACGCCCGTAGGTAACGGGCCCGCCACCGCCCACCTGTGAAGCGACGCTCGCGCCGGCGTCACGCGCCGCCGCAAGCGCGCCCGTCGTGCGCAGCACCACCGCTTCGGCCCCGTCGGCCAGGGTCAACAGCACGATCGTGCGCTCCGGCTCGGCGCGCTCCAGGAGGTCGACCAGCAGCAGAAACGGGTGGGCCGCGCCGGTGTTGCCGACGACGGGCGCAACATCGTCGACCAGGCGGTCGGCCGGGACGCCGGAGCGCTGCGCGACCGCTCTGCACGCGCGCCCGTGCGTGCCCGTCACGATGAGATGGTCGACGTCGTCGGGCCCGATGCCCGCGGCCTTCCACAGCCGGTCCAACGCGTCGGCGCCGAGCTCGCCGTAGCGCAGCTCCCCGAAGCGCTCCTCCCACACCCGCGACCGTTGCTCGCCCGGGACCCGCCAGCGGTCCACGAACTCACCGGTCACCGAGACCCAGGGACCGAGCTCGGCGACCACGTCGCCATGTGTCTCGGCGCCGACCACCAGCGCGGCCGCACCGTCACCGAAGAACGACTCGTCGGGTCCTCCGGCCAGGCCAGAGCGGAGGTCGGCCGCCACCGCCAGCGCCGGCCCGCTCTGGGACGCCGCGGCGCGCAGGGCGCCAAGGGCACCGCGCACCGAACCGACAAGGTCATACGCCCCGCATTCGCCGGGAAGCCGGAGCGCCGCCTGCAGCACGGTGGCATTCGTCTTGTCGAGATACGGCGGGGCCACCGTGGCAAACCAGATCGACTCGATGGGGACGTCGGGCGCCCGCCGTCGAGCCTCCCGCGCCGCCTCCACAGCCATCGTGGTGGCGTCTTCGTCGAACGAGGCGACCGACCGGGTTCCCTTGCGCCCGCCCCCACCAGCCACGTCGGCCACCGTCGACAGGTCGAGGCGCCGATAAGGGAGGTAACCGCCGAACCCGATGATCCCGTGCACGACCGCAGAGTGTATGGCGGTCTGCTCAGGCCGCCGGCAACGAGAGACCGAGCAACGCAATGGCGTTGTCCCGCGCAATCTTCCGCACGGAGTCCGCATCAAGATGCCCGAACTGCTCGGCGGCGGCCTGCCGTGATTCCGGCCACGTGCTGTCCGAATGAGGATAGTCAGTCTCGAAGACGACATTGTCCACGCCGATGTCGTCCAAGAGCGAGACGCCGACGGCGTCTTTAAAGAAGCAACTGGTCACGGTCCCGCGCCGGTAATAGGTCGACGGTGGTTCGGGGCAGTCGCGCTGCGAGTTCGACCAGCCACGGTGCGTAGTCCAGACGTCGTCCGCCCGCTCGAGGACGTAGGGGATCCATCCGATCTGTGCCTCGGCGTACATGAACTTGAGGCCGGGGAAGCGGTGCAGCGTCC
>DASXBZ010000157.1:0-8280 GCA_036491435.1 Acidimicrobiales bacterium | reverse complement strand
GGCTTGGCATCGAGGCCGGGCTCGGTGTCGGTGGCGGCCGGTGTGGCCGCGTCGAGGGCGGCGTCGTCGGCACCCTGGTCGGATCGCTCGTCGAGCAAGAGGTTCGTCCCCGATCCCGCCTGCGCCGACGAGCGCAACGAGCGGCCCGGACGCCACCACGACAGCGCCCCGGCGGGCGCGGACTCAGCCAGGGTCCAGCGTGGCCGCCGCGGCGGTGGGCGCGTGCGTCTGCTCCCGCCTGGGCAGCACAGGCGCGTCCCGTCCGGTCGAGCCCGCCTCGTGGTACTCCTCTTCGACGTTCACCGTCCACACGTCGTAGTCGGCGCCGAAGATGTTCTCCACCGTGAGCAGGGCGGTGTACATGGAGTGGTCCTGGTTGTTGTACTTGTGCATGCCGTTGCGGCCCACCGGGTGCACGTTGGGCGCCTCGGCATCGAGCCACTTGCGGATCGTCTCCACGTTCGCCTTGTAGCTGAAGTCGTAGTACGGGTACGCCTTGGGCACCCGGACGACGTAGCCCTGCTCGACGTCGCCGTCGGCGGCCAGCCCGAGGCTGACGAGCTCCTTGGTGCCGAGGGCGATGAGCTCCTCGTCGGGCTTGTTCCACATGTCGTCACCCTCGAAGACGAAGTACTCGAGGCCGAGACAGGTGCGCCCGTCCTGCACGAGGTAGGGCGACCACGAACCGTAATTCTGGATGCGCCCGACCTCGACGTCGGTAGCGTGGATGTAAATCCAGTTGTCGGGGAAGCTCCGCGACTGCGGCACGACGAGCGCGACGGTCAGGTAGTCGCGGTAATGGAGGTCGTCGGCCGCCGCGAGGACCTCGGCGGGAGGCGTCGGCGAGATCGTGTTGACGAGCTCGCGCATCGGCATCGTGGAGATGACGTGCGACGCCGGCACGGTGTGCTCGCGCCCGCCCTGCTGGTACGTCACCTCGACGGCGCGGCCGGCGTCGACCCTGATGGTGGACAACGGCGCCTGCATCTCGACCGTCCCCCCGGCCGCCCGCACCTTCTCCGTGCAGACCTCCCACATCATCCCGGGGCCGTACTTGGGGTACTGGAACTCCTCGATCAACGTGGTGATCTCGGTCTGGCCGCGCTTGGGCAGGATCGCGTTGACGACCGCCTTGCGCAGGTCGAGGTTCTTGACGCGCTGCGCCGCCCAGTCGGCCGGCATGTCGGAGACCGGCACCCCCCACACCTTCTCGGTGTAGGTCTTGAAGAACGTGCGGTAGAGCCGCCACCCGAAGCGCTTGACGAGCCAGTTCTCGTAGTTGGACTCGTCCTTCGGCGGGTGGATGCGCGCCCACAAGTAGGAGAAGCCGCAGAGGATGGCCTCCCACAGGCCGAGGTTGCGTAACGCGTTCATGGCCTTGAGCGGGTAGTCGTAGAACTTGCCCTCGTAGAAGATGCGGCTCATGCGGGGCCGGAGCATGAAGTCCTCGTCGGGAAGGATCTCGTGCCAGAGGGACTCGACCTCGGGCACCTTGGTGAAGAAGCGGTGCCCGCCCAGGTCGAAGCGCCAGCCGTCACGCTCCACCGTGCGGCTGATGCCGCCGACGACGTCGTCCTTCTCGAGGACCAGTGGGCGCCGCCCCCGCTTGACCAGGAGGTAAGCGGCCGTGAGGCCGCCGGGCCCGGCGCCGACGATGACGACGGGTGCGTCCTCTCCTGTGACCATCTCGGAGAGCAGATTAGTTGACCCCCCGAGCAGGCCCGGGGAGGGCTTGCGGCGCTGGCTACGGCCTGGGCTAGGGCACCGACATGTTGAGGAAGGCCAGCAGGGCGTAGCCGGCCAGCCCCGCTGAGAGGAGGGTGAGAACCAGGCGTTCGACCTGGGACTGCGTGAGCAGCAGGGCGGCGGCGACGGAGAGCGGGAAGGCGCTGAGGGCGTAGCGCTCGAACGAATCGAGATTGGCGCCCGACACGGCGACGGCGAGGGTCGCGGCGGCGAACAGCGTGTAGGGGGCGGGCAGGCGGCGCCAGCACACGACGAGCATGGCCAGCGCCAGCAGGACCCACGGGACGTGCAGCGCCGTGCCCACGTGGTGGTGGAGCACGCCCTTGGCGTCGTCGTACAGGGTGACGAACGGGTCGGCCAGGCCGCCGTGGTGCGAGTTCTGGAGCTGGACCCGCAGCGGGGCCCACCAGTCGCCGACCGTGTGCTTGGACCACCCGAGGAAGACGAGCAGGCCAACGAACGGTGCGGCCACGGCGCCCAGGCCGGCGGCACGCTCGTTGCGGCCCAGGCGTTGCCACCAGCGGATGAGCTCGGACGCCACGGCGAGGAACAGCAACACTCCGATCGGCCGGGTCAACGCGGCGGCGAAGGCGAGCAGGCCGGCGACGGCGAAATGCGGGCGGTTGTCGGTGCTCGTGCTCGTGCTCGTGCTCGTGGTCGTGGTCGTGGTCGGCGGGCGGAGGGCGAGGAAGCAGCCGAGCGCGAAGACGAGCAGGACCGACTCGGCGTACCCCATGACGAGGACGAAGGCGGCCGGCACGAGGCTGAGCACCCAGATCGCCCGGCGCGCCACGTCGTTGCTGCCCGTCTCACGGCGCACGAGCAGGTACAGCATGGCGGTCGCCGCGAAGGCGGCCACGTTGGCCAGGAGGATCAGCGCCGGACCGTCGCCCAGGCCGAGCCAGGCCAGCCCGTGCGTCAGCACAGGGACGGCCGGGAAGAAGCGCAGGGACTGGCGCCCGAGCGGGCCGTACCCCTCGCGGGCGATCGTCTCGTACCAGCCGGCGTCCCAACCGAGCAGCCCGGCGTGCACCCGGGCCGCCACACCGACGGTCGACGGGTGAGTGCGGTCGACGATGAAGTGCGCCAGGCCGAGGGCGCCGAGGACCACGACCCGCGCCACCGCGTACGGGAGCACGGTCTCCCGGACCGACAGCGGCAGCCGGTTCCAGGCGCGCTGCACCCCGGTGCCGGTGCCGGTGCCTTTGCCGGCGTCGGTGTCGGCGCCGGCGCCGGCGCCGGGCGAGTCCGTGGCCGTCGGCGCGACGGTGTCCGTCACTTGGGCCACCGGGTCAGGCTCCCGCGAAGGCGTACTCGGTCAGGTTCATCGGCTCGTAGTAGAGGCGCGGGTGGTTCGTCACGACGTTGCGGGCTCCCCCACCCGTCTTGGTGGCGGCGGTGACGAGGTCGGACGCGATCTGCTCGCACTTGATGCCGAAGGTCTGGTAGTTCGGCTGCCAGACCAGCCACACGTGGTGCGTCGTGCCCGCCCGCTGGGCCACGACGTTGGCGAAGTGGGCCGGGCTGGCCGCGTTGACCGTCTGCGCGTAGTCGACCCAGTCCACGATCGCCGGCCTGGTCTCGCGTGGGAAGGTGATCATGTCGTACTGCGAGGGGTTCTCGATCTGCCGGTAGACGGCGGGGCCCAGCTGGTCCGGGCAGAAGGCGAGGACATCCCCCGGCTTTGCCTGCGCATTGATGGCGGCCGCCACTGCGTTCGCCTGCGTGCGCTGCGTCGTGACGTTCTGGGCGGACGACACCAGCCCGGCCGCCACGGCCAGCCCGACCACGATCACCCGCGCCTTCGGGTTGAGCAGCGTCGTGGTGCCGTACGCGACGAGAAGGACAAAAGGGAGGAACACCACCGCCGCGTATCTCGAGGAGAACGCACTCGAGGTGATGATGCCGCCACCGATGGCGGCGAACAGCGTCCCGAGCACGACGAAGCCGACGCCGCGGGCATGGGGCCGCGTACGCAGGTCGAGCTCGATGTAGCGCCCGCTCTTCCCGATGCCGAACACGGCAAGCGCGAGCATGGCGAAGTAGATGACCGCGAGCAGCCGGCCCTGGTTCGTCCCGGTCTGCAGCGTCGAACCCTGGTTGTCGGTGAAGCCGGTCAGGGCGTTGATCACCGCCGAGAAATTGGGCGTTGCCGCCCATGGCGTGCCGGTGTGCTTGGCCTGGTACAGGAAGATCGGGACCCACGGCACGAAGAGCAGGACGCCGGCGCCGACCGCTATGAGCGCGGCCCACGGCGCGTCTTTCGGGTTGCCGTGCTGGCGGGTGCGCCAGATGGAGGCGATGAGCCAGATGGCGACCATCGCCACCAGGTAGACCGACCAGTACTGCGAATAGAGCAACGCGGCGGTGACGAGCGCCACCGCCACCAGGTTGCCCGGCCGCGGCGCCCGGACCGCCCGCTCGAGGGCCAGGAACCCGAGCCCGGTCAGCAGGATGACCATGGCGTACATGCGCGACTCGGTCGCGTAATAGACGTCGAAGGGCGCGCTGGCCAGCAGCACGACCATCGTCCACGCCACCGCCCGCCCGCCGAAGCGCTTCCCGCAGAGGTAGCCGACCGGGAGGGTGAGCACCGCAAAGACCCCGGAGAGCGCCCGCACGGCATCGTTGGACTGGCCGAACAAGCCCATCCAGAAGTGGAGCAGGACGTAGTAGAGCGGGGGCGCCCCGTCGTGCTTCAGGGCGTTGGGGAGTTCGTGCAACGGCAGGCGTGCGACGTCGACGGTGAGCGCCTCGTCGAGCCACAGCCCCGAGCGCGTCCAGAAACGGAAAAAGAGCCCGGCCGCCACGACGAGGGCGACGCCGACACCGACCGCAACGCGCGTGCGACCGGTGAGGGCGGGAACCTCGTCAGGCATGGGCGCATGGTAGGACACCAGGTCTCGGTCTAGGATCATCCGCCGCTAGGCCGGGGGCGCCTCGAACTGCTGTTTTCAGGCTGGACGAAAGGGGGGTAAGACCTACGTGGCCCGTTACATCGCCAAGAGGTTGGTGCTGCTCGTCATCATCATCATCTTCGTGTCGGTGGCCGCTTTCTTCCTGGTCCACCTGCTGCCGGGCGACCCGGCCACCACCATCCTGGGGCCCAACTCGACACCGCAGAACGTCGCCACCATCAACAAGGAACTCGGCCTCAACAAGCCCCTCTGGCAGCAGTACTTCATCTGGATGGGCCACGTCCTCCAGGGGAACCTGGGCCAGTCGTTCACCACGCACCAGACGACGACGAGCATCATCTCGCAGTCGTTCCCGATCGACCTCGAGCTCATCATCTTCTCGCAGATCATTGCGTTCGCCATCGCCTTCCCCATGGCGATGCACTCGGCCCGCCGGCCAAACGGGTTGTTCGACAACGCGTCGAACGGGTCGACCTTTGCGATGCTGGCGCTACCCCCGTTCGTCATTGCGCCCGTCCTCGTCTTGATCTTCGCCGTGCACTGGCACGTGTTCCCGGGACCGGCCTCCTACGTCCCGCTGGCGCAGAACTTCTGGTCCAACATCCATACGATGCTGCTGCCGTCGATCGTGCTCGCGCTGGGAGGGATCGTCGTCTACTTCCGGCTGCTCCGGAACGACCTCATCTCCACCCTCCAGGAGGACTTCATCACGATGGCCCGGTCCAAGGGCCTGAGCGACCGGCGCATCATGTGGCGCCATGCCCTACGGCCGTCCTCCATCTCCATGCTCGCCTCGGCCGGCGTGGTGATCAGCTCGCTCATCGCCGGCACGTTCGTCGTCGAGCTGCTCCTCCAGATGCCGGGCCTGGGCTACCAGCTCGTCTCCAGCGTGAACCAGGACGACTACACGGTGGTGCAGGGCATCACCCTCGTCGTGGCCATCGCCATCGTCGTGATCAACTTCATCTTCGACTTCCTGTTCACGATCGTCGACCCGAGGATCGCCCGTGAGTAGCGTCAGCCTGACCGAGCCGACCAACGAAGCCTTCGCCGACATCAAGGAGGAGCTCGCCGCCGACGCGGCGGCCGACGTGGTCACCAAGAAGAAGCTCGGCGTGTTCTTCTGGATCTGCGCCGGCTGGATCGTGCTCGTGGCGGCCCTCGCCGTCACCGCCAGCCTGCTGCCGCTGCACGACCCCACCCTCGGCAACTACAACTGGCCGCAGAACGGCGGCCCCAGCACGACCAATTTGCTGGGTACCGACGATCTCTACCGCGACATCTTCAGCCGCCTGATCTACGGTGCCCGGGTCTCGCTGGTGGTGGGCTTCGGCGGTGCGCTCCTGGGACTGGTCATCGGCGGCATCCCCGCCATGCTCTCGGCCTACCGGCGGGGGCGGGTCGACACGGTCCTCAACACCGGCTCCTACATCTTCCTGGCGTTCCCGGCCCTGGTTGCGCTGATCGCCATCGTGTCGTTCTGGAAGCCCACGAACGTCTGGAAGATCACGCTCATCATCGGCATCTTCGGTGCACCCCTGATCTTCCGGATCGTTCGCGCCGCAACGCTCTCCTATGCGACCCGCGACTTCGTCCTGGCGGCCAAGGCGCTGGGGGCCAGCGATTCGCGCATCCTCGCCCGAGAGATCCTGCCCAACATCATGCCGACGATCGTCTCGTTCTTCCTTATTTCGGTCGCCACGATCGTCGTGCTGGAGGGCACACTGGCCTTCCTCGGCCTCTCGGTCTCCCCGCCCACGCCGAGCTGGGGCAACATGCTCTACGAGGGCTCCCAATTGCTCGTCGGGGCGAAGGGTCAGACGAACGTGTGGCTGGTCATCTTCCCGGCGACGGCGATGTTCCTCCTCCTCTTCAGCCTCAACGTCGTGGCCGACAAGCTCCGCGCCTACTTCGACGTCACGGAGATCAAGCTGTGAGCGAACGCGAGCGGCACGTCCTTCTCGAGGTCGAAGACCTCCACGTGTCCTTCGCCACGAGCCGCGGCCAGCTCCAGGCCGTGCAGGGCGTCTCCTTCACCCTGACCCAGGGCAAGACGCTGGGCATCGTCGGCGAGTCCGGCTCGGGCAAGACGGTCCTGTCGAGGGCGGTCATGGGGCTGCTCCCCCGGGCCTCGACCACGCAGAGCGGATCGGTCCGCTACGACACCCAGGAGATCCTCAACGCGCCGAACGACGAACTGCGCGAGCTGTGGAGCACCCATATCGCCATGGTGTTCCAGGACCCGATGACGTCGCTCAACCCCGTGCAGAAGATCGGCAAGCAGATCGTGGAGCCGCTCCGGATCCACCTCGACCTCCCGAGGGACGAGGCGAAGGAGACGGCGCTCTCCCTCCTCATGCAGGTGGGGATCCCCTCGCCGGTGGAGCGGTTCGACGCCTACCCCTTCCAGCTCTCGGGTGGCATGCGCCAACGCGTCATGATCGCCATCGCCCTCGCCTGCGCGCCGCGGTTGCTCCTGGCCGACGAGCCCACGACGGGGCTCGACGTCACCGTGCAGGCGCAGATCCTGGACCTCCTCAGCAAGCTGCAGACCGACCGCGACATGGCCATGATCCTGGTGACCCACGACCTCGGCGTGGTGGCCACCCGGACCGACGAGATCATCGTCATGTACGCCGGCAACGTCGTCGAGCGCGCGCCGACCAACGTGCTCTTCAAGAGCATGGCGATGCCCTATACGGAGGCGCTGCTCAACTCCATGCCGCGCATCGCCAACCACAGCCACACCCGGCTGGTGGCGATCGAAGGACGGCCACCCGACCTCCTTCACCCCCCTGTCGGCTGCCCCTTCTCGCCGCGCTGCCCCTACGCACAGGACAAGTGCCACAAGGAGAAGCCCCCGCTCGTCGAGGCGGCACCCGGGCACAGCTACGCGTGCTGGTACCCGCTCACGACGTCCGGCTCGTCGTCGCGGCCGCGGATTGCGGCCGTCGACACCGTCGGCACGGGAGAGGCGACGGCATGACCGACGCGGCCGCGGTGCAGGCGCCTTCCGAAGCCGAGCCCATGACCGACCCCCTCCTGTCGGTCGAGGACCTCCACGTCACGTTCCACAAGGGCAACGTCGCCGTCCAGGCGGTCGCCGGCATCACCTTCGCCATGCAGCACGGCGAGACGCTGGGCCTGGTCGGTGAGTCGGGCTGCGGCAAGTCGACGACGGGACGGGCGATCGTGCAGGTGGAGCACGCCACGTCGGGCCGGATCCAGTTCAACCACACCGAGATCACCGCGCTGAACCGCTCCGACCTGCGCACCCTGCGCACGCAGGTCCAGATGATCTTCCAGGACCCAATCTCCTCGCTCAACCCGCGGCGCCGTGTCCTCGACATCGTGTCCGAGCCGCTGACGATCTGGAAGATCGGGAGCAAGGACGAGCGGAAGGCTGCGGCCAACGCCATGCTCGACCGGGTCGGCATCGACCCCGAGCAAAACGGCACCCGACGGCCGCGCGAGTTCTCCGGCGGTCAATGCCAGCGCATCAGCATCGCCCGCGCCCTCGTCATGCGACCCAAGCTCCTCGTCTGCGACGAGATCGTGTCCGCCCTCGACGTGTCGGTGCAGGCGCAGATCCTCAACCTGCTCGAAGACCTGAAGG
>DASXBZ010000156.1:0-4521 GCA_036491435.1 Acidimicrobiales bacterium | reverse complement strand
TTCACCGACGTCGAGCGTTCCAACTGGACCTGGGACGACAACCGCCAGCAGTACTACTGGCACCGCTTCTACCACCACCAGCCGGATCTCAACTACGAGAACCCCGAGGTGGCCGACACCATGATCGACCTCGTGCGCTTCTGGCTCGACCTGGGTTTCGACGGCTTCCGGCTGGACGCGGTGCCGTACCTCTACCAGCGTGACGGCACGAGCGGCGAGCACCTCCCCGAGACGCACGCGTTCATCAAGCGCATCCGCAAGCAGATCGATGCCGACTACCCCGGCCGCATCCTCCTGGCGGAGGCGAACGGCTGGCCGAGCGACGTGGCCGACTACTTCGGCGACGGTGACGAGTGCCACCTCTGCTTCCATTTCCCGCTCATGCCGCGCCTCTTCATGGCGGTGCGGCGCGAGCAGCGCTACCCGATCACCGAGATCCTGGCGCAGACCCCCGTCATCGACGACGGCAGCCAGTGGGCGATCTTCCTGCGCAACCACGACGAGCTCACCCTCGAACAGGTCAGTGACGAGGACCGCGACTACCTGATCGCCGAGTACGCCAAGGACCCCCGGATGAAGCGCCACATGGGGATCGGCCGGCGGCTCGCGCCCTTGCTCGACAACGACCGGCGCACGGCGGAGCTGTTGTACGCGCTGATCCTGTCCCTTCCGGGCAGCCCGGTCATCTACTACGGCGACGAGCTCCTGCTGGGAGACAACATCTATCTCGGCGACCGTGACTCGGTGCGCACGCCGATGCAGTGGTCGCCCGACCGTAACGGTGGCTTCTCGCAGGCCGACTTCGCCCAGCTCTACCTGCCGCCTCTGATGGACCCGGTGTACGGCTTCACCGCCCTCAACGTGGAGGCGCAGCTGCGCAACGCGGGCTCCTTCCTCCATTGGCTCCGGCGTCTGTTGACGGAACGTCGGGCCCTGCCGGTGATGGGTGTGGGCGAGATGGAGGTGCTGCCCTGCGCCAACCCGTCGGTGTTGGCCTACGTGCGCTCGGGCGACGTGTCGGACGTCCTGACGGCGCCGCCGGCGAAGAGCCCCGCGGTCTCGGTCGACGAGTCGATCGACGAGCTCGATTGGGGCCGCTCGGCCGTGCTCGCCCGCACCGTACCGGCCGGCAACGAGAGCGAGGCCGACGACGTCGTGCGCCGGCACCAGGCTGTCCTGTGCGTGCACAACCTCAGCCGCTTCGCACAACCGGCCGAGCTGGCGCTGGCCAAATGGGCCGGCTCCACCCCCTTTGAAGTGCTCGGACGCGTCCCGTTCCCCGTCATCACCGAGGAGCCGTACACGATCACGCTGCCGCCCTACGGCTTTCTGTGGTTCGATCTGGTACCCGAGGAGAGACCGGTACAGGAATGACCCAAGAGCGCGACCAGGCACTGCGCACGCTCAGCGAAGCGTGGCTGGAGCTGCACCAGGTCGTGCCGCAGTCCCCGCCGGTCGTCGTGCGCGCCGAGGTCCTCCGCGCCGGGCGCCCGGGCCTGCTCGACATCGTGGCGGATGTCGACGGCCGCCTGGCCCACTTCGTCGTCGGCCTGCGCGGCGTGGCCGACGAGCAGCACTTCTTGCGCGCGGGGGAGGAGGCCGCCCTGGGGTTGCTCGACGACGACGACGGCCTCGCGGTGTGCACGGACGCGCTGCGCGACGCCCAGCTGGGACCGCTGCTGCTCGCCACGGTCCGCGGCGTGGAGTCGCGGCCGGGCCCCGTCGCCGTCCTGCGCGACGACGATGACGCCACCGTGCTCGACTGCGGGGACCGGGGCGACCTGCTGGTGTTCCCGTGGCTCGCCGACACGCCCCGACCTGACGTCGACTTCATGATGGGTATCGAGGACGCCGGCTTCAACCACGTGGCGGCGCCGCTCGTGCGCTGGGTGTGGGAGGGTCGCGACCTCGGGGTCGTGCTGGAGCCGTTGGCCGACCGTTCGGGGGGCTGGGCGCTCGCGCTGACGTCCCTGCGCGACTACTACGCGACCGGCGGTACCCCGGAGGCCGCGGGAGGCGACTTCGGTGGCGAGGCGCGTGCACTCGGCGTCATGACGGCACGTTTGCATCTGGCGCTGGACCGGGCGTTCCTGCGTCACCACGAACAGCTGGTGGACTGGGTGGACCAGGCCGAGGCGGCGATCGCAGTCGCGGACGCGACGCTGCTCGAGGCGCCGGGCGTGGCCGATCTCGTCAAGTGGCTCCGCGACGCCGACGTCCGGCTACCGGTGTTGCGGACCCACGGTGACCTGCAGCTCGAGCGGACGGCGCGCACGGACCAGGGGTGGGTGGTGTGCGACTGCCGCCCGGGTGGCGTGCTGGCGGGGGAGACGGCGCCGGGACGCCGTAGCCCGCTGGCGGACGTGGCCGACATGTTGTGGTCGTTCCACCGCGCCAGCATCACGGCTGCGGCCGAGCGTGATCCGGCCGGCCGGCTCGGGCTGGAAAAGCTCGGGCAGGCGTGGGAGGCGCGAAACCGCCGCGCCTTCATGACGGGGTACCTCAGCGCGCCCGGTATCGGCGGGTTGGTCGGGCCTGACCGCGACCTGATCCGTCGGCTCGTGTCGTTGCTGGAGTTGGCTCGGTCCGTGCACGAGCCGCTTTAGGCGCTTGAGGCCTCGAACCAGGACCCGGTTCCCTCGCCGCCGTCCTTGCGCGAGTTGCCGGAAGGGGAGCCGCCCAACGGTTCTGCTTGTATACGCGACCTAAAGATGCCACCCCAGAAATTAAGAGCGGTGACCTCGAGTGGTGAGTGCGACTAGACCGACACCGCCGTCGCGGACACGCGCAGCGTCTCGGCCGCCTCCTCGGGCGAAATCACGTTGATCGCGACGCCGGTGCCCAGCTCGAACCCGGCGGTGGTCGTCGCCTTGGGCCAGATATGGGCATGCCAGTGGTACGGCTCACCCACCCGGTACGGCGCCGAGTGGAACACGATGTTGTAGGCGACGTCACCCACGGACTCACGCAGCGACAGCAGGACGCGGCGGATGGCCTCTCCCACGGCGATGAGGTCCTCGGTGGGGCTGCGGTGCAGGTGCGGGTTGTGCTCGCGCGGCATGACGAGCATCTCGTAGGGGACTGCGCTCCAGAACGGGCACACCACCACGACCCGCTCGTTGGCGTAGATCACGCGCACATCGGAGTCCTCTTCGGCGTCGATCGTCGTGCAGAGCAGGCACGAACCGACGAAGCGGGCGAAGCGCGCCTGCTCCTCTGCCAACTCCCGAGGGATGAAGCTCATCCCGAGCAACTGGCCGTGCGGGTGATCCAGTGACGCACCGGCCTCGCGGCCCGAGTTGACGATCGCCTGGGTGTAGCGCAGGTTCGGCTGCGACGCGTGCTCCTCCAGGCGGTCCCGCAACGCGGCCATGACGAGCTCGACCTGCTCCTGGCTGAGCTCCCCCAGGGTCGCCTTGTGCTCGGGGGAGAAGATGAGGATCTCGTGGATCCCGCCGGCCGTGGCCTGGGTGAAGACAGGGCCTCGGTTGGCGACAACGAACGGCTCGTCGCCCTCGAAGGCGGGGTACAGATTCGGCACCACCCGGACGAGCCAACGCCCGGTCGGCCCGTAGGTCTCGAGCGCCGGCGGCGTGTCCTCCTCGTTGCCCGGGCAGAAGGGGCACGGCCGTCCCAGCGAATCGGGCAGCTCGGGGGAGCGGGTCACGAACGAGTAGGGCCGCTCGGAGCGGCCCGGGCTCACGACGACCCAACGGCCCGACAACGGATCGAGGCGCAGCTGGTTCACGCCAACGCTCTCTTGGGCGCCACCCTGGTCAGGGACATCGCAAATAGCCTCATGGTCTCGTTCACCCTTACACCTCTACGGTACAGGTTTCGATGCCCACCCCGGCATCACTGTCACGGGTCCGTCACCCGGCGCCCGGCTGGCCCGGGCGCCGCAAAGGAGAACAGGTCGGGCATGCACAACCAGCCGAGCGGCGCGGCCTACGACGTCGTGCTGCTGCTCCACGTAGCTTGCGCCGTGATAGGGATCGTGACGGTCGCCACCGCCGCTGCGACCGCCCGCCGGATGGGTCGCATCGCCGGCACCGCGTCCCCGTTGCCCGAGCCCCTGCGGCGCTACTTCCGCCCCGGCGTCAACTGGGCGGGACGGACGATCTACGGGATCCCCGTGTTCGGCTTCGCGCTGCTCGGCATGAGCCACGGCGCGTATGCGATCACCGACACGTGGGTGCTGAGCGGCGTGGTGCTCTTCGTCGCCCTGGCGCTCCTGGCCGAAGGTGTCCTGTGGCCGGCGGAGCGACGCCTGCAGCACGCCGTCGCGAAGGCCGGGACCTCCGCCGCCGGGCCCGAGCTTGCCTCGGCGCAGCCCGCACTCACCGAGACTGTGACGGCCGACGCCGCCCGCATGGAGCGGGCGGCGTCGGGTGCCTTGGTTCTCTTGGTGGCGGCGACCGTGCTGATGATCGCCCAGCCTTGAAGGCATCAGCGGGTCAGCAGATGTTGGCGATGATCTGCCCCCACCCGTCGTGGCCCGGCGCCGGGCCGTAGCCGGCC
>DASXBZ010000155.1:0-2502 GCA_036491435.1 Acidimicrobiales bacterium | reverse complement strand
CCCCGGATCCACAACAAGAGGAGGTCGTGCGATGCCCTTTGTCACCGTCGGTCAAGAGAACTCTGCCCCGATCGACATCTACTACGAAGACCATGGTTCTGGGCAACCCGTGGTGCTCATCCACGGGTACCCCCTCGACGGACACTCGTGGGAGAAGCAGCTCCCCGTGTTGCTGGCCGCCGGCAAGCGGGTCATCACCTATGACCGGCGAGGGTTCGGACACTCGAGCCAACCGACGACCGGCTACGACTACGACACGTTCGCCGCCGACCTGAAGACGCTGCTCGACCAACTCGACCTCCGCGACATCGTCCTGGCGGGATTCTCCATGGGCACGGGCGAGGTCACCCGGTATCTCGGGACGTACGGCTCCGAGCGGGTGGAGAGGGCTGCACTGTTCGGACCGATCCCACCGTTCCTGCTCCAGACCGACGACAACCCCTTGGGAGTTCCCCAGAGTCTCTTCGATGGGTTCGAGGAGCAAATCACGAAGGACCGTTACGCCTGGTTCAAGTTCTTCTTCGACAACTTCTACAACGTCGACAAGTTCCGGGGGACCCGTATCAGCGACGAAGCCTGGAATGCGAGCTTTCAGGTCGCGGCCGGCTCCTCGGCGTACGCAACCTACGCCTGCGTGGCAACGTGGCTGACGGACTTCCGGGCCGATCTTCCGAAGATCGACGTGCCGCTGCTCGTCGTCCAAGGTACCGAGGACCGCATCCTGCCCATCGACTCGACGGGCCGCCGCATCCCCGAACTCGTCAAGGACGTTGATTTCGTCGAGATCGAGGGCGGGCCCCACAACGTCGGGTGGACGCATCCCGACGAGGTCAACGAGGCCCTGCTCAAGTTCATCGGGTAACTGGAGCCAGCCGCCCGCTGAAGCTCCGACGGCGCGGGCCGCGCCACTCAGCCACCGATCCGTAAGGCTCTGGATCTCCGGTCAGGTCGCGGGCACGGGTTCGATGTCGCCGCCGTCCTCGAGCAGGCGCTCGTCGACGAGGACCGGCGCCGGGACCGGCATGCGCAGGGCGAGGACGAGACCGTCCGACGGCCGGCAGTCGATCAGCTCGCGCCCTGTCGGCGTCATGAGGTCGAGCTCGGCCAGGAGGTTGCCCTCCTCGCGTCCGGTCAACCGCACCGACACGACGTCGACGTGCACCCGTTGCAGCACCTGCATGAAGAGCTCATGCGTCATCGGACGCCGGCCCGGGAGCCGTCGCAGGGCCTGGGCCATGGCCGTGCCCTCGGGAAGCCCGACGGGGAATACGAGCGCGCGCATCGGCGGCTCGGTCTCGATAAGGGTGACGGAGGGGTACGGGGCGGGCAGCTCGAGCGCGACGTCCTCGACGGCCATGACCCGGAACGAAGGGCCGACCGGCGTGCCAGGAGGTCCGGTCGCATCGGCATCGGCTCCGGGTTGGAGGTCGGTCATATGCGTCTTCGGCGGGCGCCGACGCTCAGAGCGAAGCCGATGGCGCTGAAGAAGACGAGCACGGCGGTACCCCCGTAGCTGACGAAGGGCAGCGGGATGCCGGTGATCGGCATGATCCCCATGGTCATCCCCGCATTCTGGAACACGCTGAAGGCGATGAAGGCGAAGAGGCCGGTGCAGACCAGGCGGCCGAAGGAGTCACGGGAGTGCGTCCCCGCCCGCAGGACGCGCCAGGCGACCACACCGAGGAGGAGCAGCACGCCGACCGAGCCGACGAAGCCCATCTGCTCGGCCACCGCCGTGAAAATGAAGTCCGTCTGCTGCTCGGGCACGTACCCCAGGTTGGTCTGGGCCCCGTGGCCGATGCCCGAGCCGAAGATGCCGCCCGAGCCGATCGCGTTCTCGGCCTGCGTCTTGTTGTAGATGGCCGATTGCACGTAGGGGTTGTTGCTGTGTGTGCTCGGGTTGAGGAACGCCGTCAGCCGGGCGATCTGATAGTGGTGCAGCATCCCGCTCTCGAGGGCCACGAGGACGACGAGCGCGGTCCCGACGAGGAGCATGATGAGGATCCGCAACGGGAGCCCGGCGACCGCCAGCATGATGAGCAGCACGATGACCATCACCATCGCCGTGCCGAGGTCCGGTTGCAGCAGCACAAGCAGGATCGGGATGCCCGCCATGATCAGGAGGCGGAAGACGTCCCGCCACGCCAGACCTTCTTCGTCGCGCCGAGCGCAGTAGGACGCGATGGCCAGGATCAGGGCGAGGACGGCGAACTCTGACGGCTGTATCTGGAGCGGCCCCACACTGAACCAGCGGGCGGCTCCCTGGGCGCTCGAGCCGACGACGAAGACGCCCAACAGCGAGAGGACGATCAGCCAGTAGAGAACGTTGGCCAGGGTCTCCCAGCGGCGGTAGTCGATAACCGCGATCACCACCATGGTGATCACGCCGAGCACGACGAAGAGGCCCTGCTTCTTGAGGAAGGTCTTGGGGTCCTCCCCCTGCGCGAGGAGGGCGCCCCGGGTGGCGGTGTACACCATGATCACGCCGATGGCGGAGACCAT
>DASXBZ010000154.1:0-1639 GCA_036491435.1 Acidimicrobiales bacterium | reverse complement strand
CATCGCCATCGGCGTCACAGCGCTGGCGTGGCCCGGGGTCACCGTCTTGGCGCTGGTGATCCTGTTCGCCATCTACGCGTTCATCGCCGCCGGCATGGAGGCCGTCCGGGCCTTCAGTGGCGAGAAGGCGGGGTCCGTGGTGGGCCATCTGCTGCTCGGCCTGGTCGACGTCGCTGCTGGAGTGATCGCCCTAGCCTGGCCCGGGCCGACCGCGCTGGTGCTGGTGTTGCTCGTCGGAGCCTGGGCGATCGTGGCCGGACTGGTCGAGATCTATGCCGGCTTCGAAGTCGGCGAGATAGCGGGAACCCGCGCCCTCTTCTTCGTGAGCGGGCTGATCTCGGTCGCCTTCGGGATCGTGCTCTTCGCCCGTCCCGGCGTCGGCGCGGTGACCCTGGCCCTGCTGTTCGGCCTGTTCAACCTGGTCTTCGGGTCCTGGGCGCTCATCGAAGGAATCGACCTTCGGCGAACCCACCACCACCTCGTTTCGGTGTCCGACGAGCGGCGTGGCATCGCCCCCGAGGTCGCCGACCGGTCAGATGACCCGGTACTGTCAGTTATGTAGTGATTCGTCAGTACTGATTGGCATTCCCGCCCCGGCGGTTCCGCTCCAGGTTCGGAGGTGCGGAGCCGCCGGGGTCTCTCGACACCTGGATGAAGACGAAAGTGAGGAGCCTGAAGTGACTTCGGCATCAGCGAGCACGACGTCTGGCCCCACGCGGTTGGACCGGCGCAAGGCCCGGACCCGGCAGGCACTGATCGACGCTGCGGTCCGTTTGATCGCCGAAGGACGCGGGGAGAGGGCCAGCATCCAGGAAATCACCGAGGCTGCCGACATCGGATTTGGGTCGTTCTACAACCACTTCGAGAGCAAGGAACAGCTGTTCGACACTGCGTCGGCCGAGGTCCTCGAGCGTTGGGGCCGCATGATCGACCGGGCGTCTGAGGGCATCACCGAACCCGCCGAGGTGTTCTCGATATCGCTGCGGCTGTCGGGCCGCCTCGGCTGGACCCATCCCGAAGTCGCCCGGTTCATCACGGGCGCCGGCCTCGACCTTCTCGACGCTCCGGGCGGCCTGGCCCCGCGCGCCCTGCGCGACATTGAGGCCGGGCAAGCCACGGGTCAGTTCAGCGTGGCCGATGCTGAGGTCGCCCTGAGCGCGGTCGCGGGCGGCCTGATCGGGTTGTTGCGCCTGCATCAAATGCAGCCCGAACGACTCGAGGAGACCTCGGTCGACGAACTGGCCGAAGCCTGTCTCCGCCTGCTCGGCCTCCCACCCGCAAAGGCCAGACGCTTGGCCGGACTGCCGTTGCCCGACACCGGGCCATGGTGATGCACGCTCGCGTGAGTCCTCCCGAGGGCGTGCCGAGGACCCGAGCGGAGCTGCTCGAAGCAGGACGAGCGTTGCGTGCTCGTGTCCCCCGCCGCAGTCACAGCGAGTGGACGGCCACCCTCGATCGTCGCGATCCGCTCGAGATCCTGACCCAGTCCAACGCGAACCGGCTGCCCGACCTGGTTCCCGTCCGAAACGGCCGGATGATGGCTTCGCCCTTCGCCTACTACCGCGGCTCCCCGGCGGTGATGGCGGCCGATCTGAGCCGGACGCCCACCACCGGGATCACGATGCAGATCTGCGGCGAC
>DASXBZ010000153.1:0-2084 GCA_036491435.1 Acidimicrobiales bacterium | reverse complement strand
CTGTGGGTGCGGGTGCGGGTGCGGGTGCGGTGTCGCCGTCGACCAACGGCTCGAACGGCCACGTCCCGGATACGCCGGTCGCGCTCTCGTGCGACAAGGTCGAGGTCTCCTACGGCCCGGTGCAGATCCTCTTCGGCGTCGACCTCGAGGTGCACGAGGGCGAGATCGTGGCACTGCTCGGCACGAACGGCGCCGGCAAGTCGACCCTGCTCAAGGGTGCCAGCGGTCTGGTCAAGGTCGGTGGCGGCGCGGTCCGGCTCGGCGAGGCCGAGATCGACGGGCAGCAGGCCGAGTCGATCGCCCGCAAGGGCCTCTCGCTGATGCCGGGTGGCCGCGGCATCTTCCCCACGCTGAGCGTCGAGGAGAACCTGCGGCTCGGCACCTGGATGGTGCGCAAGGACCACCGCGCCGTCTCGGAGGCCAAGGAGCGCGTCCTCGATCTTTTCCCGATACTTCGCCAGCGTGCCCACCAGCAGGCCGGCAACCTCTCGGGCGGCGAACAGCAGATGCTCTCGCTGTCGATGGCGCTGATGGTGACGCCGAAGGTGCTCATGATCGACGAGCTCTCCCTAGGGTTGGCGCCGACCATCGTCAGCCAGCTGATCCAGGTGGTGAAGCGGCTGCACGAGTCGGGGGTCACGATCGTCGTGGTGGAGCAGTCGGTCAACGTCGCCTTGGAGATGGCCGAGCGCGCGGTCTTCCTCGAGAAGGGTGAGGTGCGCTTCAGCGGTCGCGCGGTCGACCTCCTCGAGCGCCCCGACATCCTGCGCTCGGTGTTCATCGCGGGCGCCGGCTCGGTCGAAGGGACGATGGTCACGCCCGACGCCGGGCCCACCGACCACCACGAGCAGACGAATGCGTCGTCGGCGCTGCTGGTCGCGGACCCGCGCAAGCGCATCCCGCCCTCAGCGGAGGCACCGTCGATCCTGGAGTGCAACGGCGTGCGCAAGAGCTTCGGTGGGATCGCGGCGATCCAGGACATCAGCCTGTCCCTGCGCGACGGCGAGATCCTCGGACTGATCGGGCACAACGGCGCCGGGAAGACCACCTTCTTCGACTGCGTGTCCGGCTTTCTCTCGCTCGACGGCGGCCGCATCCGCCTCGGCGGCGTGGACATCGACTCTTGGCCCGGGTACATGCGCGCAGCGGCCGGCATCGGGCGCACGTTCCAGGAGGCCCGGCTCTTCCCCTCGCTCACAGTGGTCGAGACGATCGAGGTGGCGCTGGAGCGGCACCTCCAGTCCCGCGACATGGTCGCGGCCGGCCTCCGCCTGCCGGCGTCGCTCGACTCGGAGGCGGACGCGTCGGCGAAGTCCGAGGAGCTGATCGAGCTCATGGGCCTGGGCGCGTTCCGGGAGAAGCTGGTCGGTGAACTCTCCACCGGCACCCGGCGCATCGTCGAACTCGCCTGTGTGCTGGGCCAGGAGCCGGGGGTGCTCCTCTTGGACGAGCCGTCGGGTGGCGTGGCCCAGCGTGAGACCGAGGCCATGGGTCCGCTGTTGATCAGGGTGCAGCAGCACACCGGCTGCTCGATCCTGGTCGTGGAGCACGACATGCCATTGCTGACCGCGATCTGCGACCGCATGATCGCCCTGGAACTGGGCGAGGTCATCGCCGAGGGCACGCCGGCTGAGGTGCTCGAGCACCCGGCGGTCATCGAGTCGTACCTGGGCACGGACGAGTCGACGATCCAGCGCTCGGGCGTCAAGGTCTGACGCGAGCACGCCGGGGCTCTTCTGGTTGTATACGCGCCCTTAATTCGGACGGCTCGGAATTAAGGGCCTGCGCCC
The DNA here is from genome assembly GCA_036491435.1 of Acidimicrobiales bacterium. GTDB lineage: Bacteria > Actinomycetota > Acidimicrobiia > Acidimicrobiales > RAAP-2 > Bog-473. The sequence continues at coordinate 294 of DASXBZ010000153.1, read as the reverse complement.
TTACGTCGTGAGCCCACGGAGCCACCCGTCCGTGGCGGTTTGTCCAACCGACCCGCGGCAGGCCAGAGTCGGGCCGTGGACGTGCCCGTGGTCGGGACCTGTGACCCGAGATTCACCCTGGTCAAAGAGGAGTTCATCCGCAATTTCGCCGAGCGCGACGAGGTGGGGGCCGCGGTCTGCGTGCTCGTCGACGGCGCGCCGGTGGTGGACCTCGCCGGCGGATGGGCCGACGTCGACGCGCAAACGCCCTTCGGGCTGGACACACTCGTCGACTACTACTCGGTCGGCAAAGCG
>DASXBZ010000152.1:0-40743 GCA_036491435.1 Acidimicrobiales bacterium | reverse complement strand
ATGGCCTCGTCACGTCGAGATGCAGGTGCTGGCCGACCAGCACGGCCACACCCTGTGGCTCGGCGAGCGCGACTGCTCGGCCCAGCGGCGGCACCAAAAGCTGGTCGAGGAGAGCCCGGCGCCCGACTTCCCCGACCACATCCGCCGGGCCATGGGCGCGGCCGCGGTGAAGGTGTCCGAGGCGTGCGGCTACTACAACGCGGGCACCGTCGAGTTCCTGTACCAGGACGGCGAGTTCTATTTCCTCGAGATGAACACGCGGCTCCAGGTCGAGCACCCAGTGACCGAGCTCGTGACCGGCCTCGACCTCGTCGCGTGGCAGATCCGGATCGCCTCCGGCGAGGCGCTCGACTTCTCTCAGGAGAACATCGCCCGGAACGGGCACGCCATCGAGGTGCGCATCAACGCCGAGGACCCGAGCGGCGGCCGATTCAGCCCGTCACCAGGCACCTTGACATCGTTCCACCAGCCCTCCGGACCCGGCGTCCGCCTCGACGCCGGCTACGAAGGCGGCGACACCGTCTCGCAGTACTACGACAACCTGATCGCCAAGCTCGTCGTCTGGGCGCCCGACCGCGAAGCGGCCCGGCGCCGGATGCTCCGGGCCATCGCTGAGACGCGCATCACGGGCGTGGCCACAACCCTGCCGGCTGACGTCGTAATCCTCAGCCACCCCGACTTCGCCAGCGCGACCCATTCGACGAAATGGGTCGAAGAAAACCTCGACCTGAGCGGCCTGGTGGCCGACACGCACGGTGCCCTGGCGCAACCGGCCGGTGACGAAGAGGTACCGACCGTCGAACGCGACGTGACCGCTGAGGTCGACGGCCGTCGGTACTCGGTGCGCCTGTGGGTGCCCGACCTCGGCCCCGCAGCCGGTTCGGCCCGTGCGGCGGGCCGGCCCAGGCGTGCCGCCTCGTCCGTCGCCGGCACGGGCTCGGGTCAGGTCGCCGTGCCCATGCAAGGCACGATCGTGAAGGTGCTGGTTGCCGTCGGCGACGTCGTCGAGGTCGGCCAGACGATCTGCCTGCTCGAGGCGATGAAGATGGAGAACGCCGTGGCGGCCGAGAAGGACGGGGTGATCAAGGAGCTTCGCGTGAGCGCGGGCGACTCGGTGGGCGCGGGCGACGTCGTGGCGGTCATCGAGTAGGTGTCCCCGGGGGCGTCCGCAACCGCTGAAGCTAAGGACGCCGCGGCTGCGGTCGTCGACGGCCGCCTGGACGAGCTGGTTGCTCTCAGCCACTTCGTCCACGACCACCCCGAGCTCTGCTACGGCGAAACGGTTTCGGCCCACGCCGTGGCCGAGGCCATGCGTGCCGGCGGGCTGGTCGTCAAAGAAGGCGTCTACGACCTGGACACAGCGTTCGAGTCACGCTCCGGGTCGGGCGACCTGGTCGTGGCTGTTTGCGCGGAGTACGACGCGCTCCCCGACATCGGTCACGCCTGCGGCCACAACATCATCGCGGCCACCGCCGTCGGCGCGGGGTTGGCGCTCGCCGCGGTGGCCGATGATCTCGGGCTGTCAGTGCGAGTGCTCGGCACGCCGGCCGAGGAGGGGGGCGGGGGCAAGGTGCTCATGCTCGAACGCGGTGCCTTCACCGGCGTCCATGCCGCGATGATGGTGCACCCGTGGCCCTCCGAGTGGCTCTCGGCGACCTGCTTGGCCGTCGCCCACTTCGACATCCGCTACCGCGGCCGCGAGGCCCACGCGTCGGCGGCCCCCTGGGAGGGGGTCAACGCGCAGGATGCCCTGACGGTGGCGCAGGTGGCGATCGGCGTGCTGCGCCAACAGCTGCGGCCCGGCGATCAGATCCACGGCGTGGTCACGGAGAGCCCGGGCGCCGCCAACGTGATCCCGGGGACGATGACCGCCCGCTACATGGTGCGCTCGCGTACGGCCGAAGGGCTTGCCGCGCTGCGTCCTCGCGTCGAAGCCTGTTTCGAGGCGGGAGCGCTCGCCACCGGCTGCACGCTCGAGTACCAAGAGCTCTCCCCCGTATACTCCCACATGGAGGCCGACCCGGCGCTCCTCGCCGCCTACCGGGCCAACGCGGAAGCCCTCGGCCGCCGCTTCGAGGCCGACGATGCGGGCGCGCCGCAACCGACGCTCTCGACCGATATGGCGAACGTGTCGCTGGCCGTGCCCACGATCCATCCGTTGATCGGCATCGAAGCGAACGGCGCCGTCAACCACCAGCGCGAGTTCGCGGCTGCGTGTGTGACACCCTCCGCGGATGCGGCGGTCCGCGACGGCGCCATCGCGATGGCCTGGACGGCCATCGACGCGGCGGCCGATCCGACACTCCGCGAACGGCTGCTCGGGCAGGCGTGATCACCGAGCACGCGCTGCTCGAGGTCATTCCGGGCCGCGAGCTCGAATTCGTTGCTGCAATGGGCCAGGCCAAGTCCCTCATGGCCTCCAGCCCGGGGTTCTCGTCGCTCCGGGTGGAGCGCTGCGTGGAGCGCGCCAACCGCTTCCTGTTGCTCGTCGAGTGGGAGACCTTGGAGGACCACACCCAAGGTTTCCGCGGCTCACCCGCCTACGAAGAGTGGCGAGCCGCGCTCCACCACTTCTACGACCCTTTCCCCGTCGTCGAACACTTCGAGACGATCGTCACCGCCTGAAAACGCTCAGAGTCCGGGGGGAGGATGAGCCGGCACGACTGCGTCCAGGACCCCGAGCTTCACCACCGTGTAATCGATACCGAGTTCCTTGAGGTGGGCCTCGAATGTCTGCTCCGTGTAGGGCCCAGGCCCGGGTTGGGGGTTGCCAAAGACTTCCCCGGCCCGTGAGGTCTCGTCGGGGGCGAAGAAGAGCCAAGCAGGGTCCTTGGCGGACGCCACCTCGGTGGCGAGCCCCCTCGAGCGGACGACGTCGAGTCGCGATGGGCTGATCGCCGGGCGGCCTCCGCTGAGGAAGTCGAGGTCGTAGGCGGTCCAGTAGTCGCCGTATGCGGCGGTGATGTGGTGCTGTCGCAGTGCCTGCACCACGTGCTCCATCGGGGCGTCGCCCTGCCGCCAGGCGGTGAAGAACGCCGCCGGTACACCGGCAGTGCGTGCGCCGGCCACGGTGAGGCACAAGGCGGCAACGACGCCCACCGCGGCGAGCACGAGTGCGCCTCGTGCGACGGAATCGGATTTGTCGTTCGTCGTTGGCCCCTTTGCCTTCAGCGTCCCGAGCGAAATAGCGAACAACAGGACGAGAAGAGTCGGGATGTAGATGCCATAGCGGCCGTCGCGCCAAAAGGCCGTCCCCGGAGCGGCGGCGTAGAGGAACGGATACGCAACGACGCCCGATGCCAGGGCCACCGGGACGAGCGTGGTGCGCTCCCTTATGGCGACCCACACGGCCCGGGCGCACGCCGCTGCGATTAAGAGGAGCACGACGGCGTAGAGCAGCTCGCCGACGACGTTCCCGCCCACCCATTCACCGCTCGAAAGCGAGCGCACGCCGAGCTGCAACGGCAGCATGTAGTGGAAGAAGATGGACAACCGCTCTCCGTAGGTCGCGCCTCCGTTCGCAGGTAGTGAGCTGCTCTTGAGGGACGCGAATCCAGTGTGCAGGTTGGCGTACAACCACGGGAGCGAACCGACGAGACCACCTCCGACGAGTAGTGCCAGCGCCCCTAATCGAGACGGCTCAATGTCCTGCGCCGTTCGACGCGGAGCGAGGGATCGTGAGGCAGCCCACCACCAGGCAAGCAACAGCACGATGCATGGCAGCGCGAAGTACCAGATCTCGGGAGAGGCCCACCATCCGAGCCCGAGCGCCCCGCCCAGGAGGAGGAACGTGCCCGGTCCGGCCCGACGGCGGTAGACCCTGACGCAGCAGAGCAGGGAAACGAGCCCGCAGCACAGGGTCGCCTCGCGGAAGCCCCCCTCGCGCACCGACTGCCAGATGACGACGTATGGCCACACCCAGACCGCACCGGTGGCCGCGAACGACAACGGTCGGCTCCTCGTTGCGGCGAAGGTAAGGGCTCCGACGAGGATCGCTCCGACTGCGCCGAGCAGCGCCGGCGTGCCGTTGAGCGCCGGCTCACCGCCTCCCCCGACCTTCAGGCCCAGGGCCACCAGGTAGGGCTCCAGGCCGCCGTAGTGCTGCCCCAAGTAGAACGCAGTGAAGTGCCCGCCATCGATGGCGCGGGCCATGATCCCGACGATGGCCTCGTCACCCCACACCGGGAGCTCCACCAGGAGCCATACCCGCAGGACCAACCCGTACAAGACCGCGAGCATCGCTGCGACGAACACGACCGCCACGACCGGTTTGATCGAAGCCTTGGACCGTGGCGCCACGGCCTCCGGAGATGTCCGGGTCTCCACGATGGTGCCGGTTGATGCACCAGCGGACATCATCTCGGGAGTTCCACCGCCGGACGAGCTCATGAGCTAGGTCCCGGGCGGTGGACCGACGAACATGTCGAGACAGTCCTCGAGTCCGACGATCTCGATGTCGTCACGCCGACGTTGCTCCCAAACATCTCGACCCATGCGAAAGCGCAGCGTGCGACCGGACGAGTCGCGTCGCTGGCCCCTCGCCTGCCCGTTCTCTTGGTAGCCCACGGCCCGAGACGTGGCGAGTGAGGCCGCGTTGTCCTCGAATGCGCCGCTCAGTGCCTCCTCGGCTTCGAGGCCCGCAAAGGCAAGGTGCAGGATCGCCTCGCGCATCTCGCGCCCTATGCCCCGTCCCTGATAGGCCCGCCCCAGCCAGGATCCCGTTTCGACCGAACGCACGGCTCGAAAGTGCTCCGCGCCGATGTCCTGCATCCCAACCGGACGACCGGCGACGAAGACGCCCGCCGTGAACGTCCACTTTTCGGGCGACCAGTTGGCACGGTGACTCCACAGCCATTTTGCCGTTTCGCGGGCGCGCGGCCCAGGTTCAAGGTCGGTCCACGGGACGAAGAATGGCATCGTGTCGGGATCGTGGATTCCGCCGTCCGCCAGCTCGATGAGCGCCGCGAACTCCGATTCTCTGGGAAGCCGCAGCTCGAGCAGGGGCGTGCGGACGACGAGGTCGAACAACGGCCAGAACGAGCCCGGCCCTGGCACGCGCTCAGCCGCCTGGTTGATAGACGCCGAACTCGCCACGCAAGACGTCGGAGACCTCGCCCAGGGTTGCCATCGCCTTGAGGGCAGCCCTCATCGGGACGAGCAGGTTCCCTTCCCCTCTCGCGGTCTCGGCCACGTCGGCCAACGCATGGTCCACCGCGGCTTGGTCGCGTTCCGCCCGCACCGAGCGAGTGCGCTCGATCTGGATCTGCTGCAGCTTGACGTCGATCGGGAAGACCTCGGCCGGCTCCGCCGCCGCGTCGGTGAAGCGGTTGACACCAACCACGACCTTCTCGCCGTCGTCGACCGACTTGGCGAAGCTGTACGCGGCGGCCTCGATCTCCTCCTGCGGGAAGCGCGCCTCGATCGCGGCCACCGCGCCGCCGAGCTCGTCGATGCGCGCCAGGTAAGCGGTCGCGCCCTCTTCCACCTGATCGGTCAGCGTTTCGACGTAATAGGAGCCAGCCAGCGGGTCCACGGTGTCGGCCAGGCCGGACTCGAACCCGACGATCTGCTGGGTGCGCAGCGCGATCTTTGCCGCCCGCTCGGTCGGCAGGCCCAAAGCCTCGTCGAAGCCGTTCGTGTGCAGGCTCTGCGTGCCCCCCAGGGCAGCCGCCAGCGTTTGGACTGTGACGCGGACGATGTTGTTCTCCGGCTGCTGGGCCGTGAGGGTCGAACCACCCGTCTGCGTGTGGAACCGGAGCATCTTGGAGCGATCGTCCTTGGCGCCGAACCGCTCGGTCATGATCCGGGCCCACATACGTCGGGCGGCGCGGTATTTGGCGATCTCCTCGAACAGGTTGTTGTGCGCGTTCCAGAAGAACGACAGTCGCGGTGCGAACGCGTCGACGTCCATACCCGCCGCGATGGCGGCCTCGACGTAGGCGATGCCGTTGGCGAGGGTGAAGGCGATCTCCTGCACGGCCGTCGAGCCGGCCTCACGTATGTGGTAACCCGAGATCGAAATGGTGTTCCAACTGGGAAGGTTCTCGGCGCAATAGGCAAAAGTGTCGACGATCAGGCGCATGGAGGGGCGCGGCGGGTAGATGTACGTACCCCGCGCGATGTACTCCTTCAAGATGTCGTTCTGAATCGTTCCTCGGACCTTGGCGCCCGACACGCCCTGCTCCTCGGCGACCAACTCGTAGAGCAGCAACAAGATGGCGCCTGTGGCATTGATCGTCATCGAGGTCGTGACCTTGTCCATGGGGAGGTCCGCCATCAGGAGACGCATATCGGCCAGCGAGTCGATCGCGACGCCGACCTTGCCGACCTCGCCTTCGGCGCGCGGGTGGTCAGAGTCGTAGCCCATCTGCGTGGGGAGGTCGAAGGCACACGAAAGGCCGGTCTGTCCCGCGTCGAGGAGGAACTTGAAGCGCAGGTTGGTCGCCTCGGCCGACCCGAAGCCCGCATACTGCCGCATCGTCCAGAGCTTCGAGCGGTACATGTCACGGTGGACACCCCGTGTATAAGGGAACGATCCCGGTTCGCCGAGCTGGGCCGTCGGGTCCCAGTCCGCGAGATCGTCAGCGCGGTAGACGGGATGGATGGGGATGCCCGAGTCCGTGTGGTGCTCGGGCGCGCTCTGGGAGTCCTTGTTCGGCGGTGTCACGGCTACGAGATTACGGAGAATCCGGGTGGGAGGGCCATACGGGCTCGGCGACAGGTGCCGGAAAGGACAGACTACGGCCATGGACGACAGCGGACCTGCCTTCTCGCACTTCGGCATCTGCGTCAGCGACCTGGAGCGGTCGCTGGCCTTCTACTGCGGGGCCCTCGGCTTCGAGAAGGCCGAATCGCACGAGATCGGATCGGAATTTGCGGCTTTGATGGACCTGCCCGACGTTGCGGTCACCTCGCAGTTCATACGGCGGGGACCCTCTGCGATCGAACTCCTCGCCTTCCACGATCCGACTCCCTTCGGCGAACAGACACGGCGTGCGGTGAACCAGCTGGGGTTGACCCATCTGTCGTTCAGGGTTGACGATGTGGCGGCAACCGCAGCCAGGGTCGTCGAATTGGGCGGATCGATCGTCGAGTCCAGCCGCACGACGATCGACCTCGGCGGAACCGCGCTCGAGTTCCTCTACTGCACCGATCCTGACGGTGTCCGCGTGGAGTTGATGGATCTCGGCTGAGAGACGTCACCCTGCTCGGCAAGAGCGCGGGCGTCCAGCTCCCGATCGATGCGCTCCGCGTTGCGTTCTTCCCGGCGCATCCAGCGCAGGGCCACGGGGATCATCGGCCACAGCATCAGCGTGTCCCCCACCACCCACATGATGGAGCCGCCGATGTGCAGGTCGTTGACGTAGGACGGGCCCCACGTCCGGTGGGTGGCGAAATATGCCGGGAACATTTCCTTCGTCGCTCCGGCCAGCGACAGGCCGGTGAAGGTGTCGATAGGGATCGCCATGAAGAGATAGAAGAACTGCAGCGCGGGATGAAGCCGATAGCAATTTGGATCGTTCCCGAAGATTTGGCGCCAGAACATATAGCCGACCACGAGAAAGGCAAGGTGTTCTGCGTTGTGCAGTCCCCCGTTCTCGAGGGTGAGGTTGTACCAACTGGTCAGGTGACTGATCGGGATCAATACCGCGTAGAGCACGAAGGCGACAGCCCAGTGTCCGAAGAACTTGGCTACCCCTGAGCGCAGGGCCTCGGTGACTGCGATGTGGGCCGTGCCGGTCGTGGACCTCCACCCCAGCTCGATCGGTGAGGCGATGGCGAACAACGGGGCTGCGACCATGATGAGGAGCAGGTGTTGGACCATGTGGACCCAGAACAGCTCGCCGTCGTAGACGCCCACGAAGGTGAAGATGGACAGGCCGGTCGTGAAGAGCGCGCCGATCCAGGCAGCCGTCTTACCCGCCGACCACAGATGGCGGGGGTGCAACACGTTGTTGCGCTTGACGCCCCAGAGGTAGAGAACGAGCGCGCCCACGATCATGGCCGTGGGGACGAACGCGAACTGGGTGGAGACGAGCTGTGACCCCCGCAGTGGCGGGAGCCCCGCGTCGAAGACCGCGGCGATCACCTCAAGACGGTACCGCTGCTTTCAGCCGTGCTGCCAGACGCGTTGGGCGACGCCGCGCTTCCCGAAGAGGGAGGCGGCATCGAGCCGGGCCAGCTCTTCCTCCGTCATCTTCCATCCCAGGGCACCTGCGTTCTGCTCAGCTTGCGAACGGTTCTTGGCCCCGGGGATAGGAACGGCGCCTTGTGCAATGAGCCAGGCCAGGGCGACCTGGCTCGGCGTCCGCCCGTCGTGGGCTTCCCCGATGCGGCGGAGTTCAGCGACGATTGCGTCGACCTGCTCCATGGGGTGAGCCGAGAACGTCCGGCCGCCCGGCGGAGGGTTCGATGCCGTGTACTTGCCCGTCAGCCTCCCTTGGCCGATCGGCGAGTACGCAAGCGGGACGACACCGAGCTCGCGACAGCAGTCGAGAAGGCCGACCCGGCGAGGCATGGTCCGCAAGAGGGAGAACTCGATCTGGTTGCTCGCCAGGCGCAGGCCCCGTTTGCGCAGTGCCGCGTCGATCGAACGTGTCTCCTTGGCCGAGTAGTTGGACACGCCGACCGCCCGTACCAGTCCCTCCGCCTGTGCTGCCGCAAGGGCCTCCGCCAAGGCGTCGTGGGATCGGAGCGAGATGGGACCGTGGATCTGGTAGAGGTCGATCACGCCGCTCCCGAGCCGCTCCAGCGATTGCCGCGCGGCCGCGAGGAGGCTTCCGCGGACATTCAGCTTCCAAGGGCTCGGCATGAACTTGGTCGCGATGACGATGCGTGAACGGACGGTGGGGTCGGCAGCCAGGAGGCGCCCGATGATGCGCTCGCTCTCGCCGCGCCCGTAGACCTCGGCCGTGTCGAAGAGGACGACCCCTGCCTCGATGCTGGCCTCCCACGCGTCGCGGATCGTCGATTCAGTGAGCGACTGGTCGTAGCCGCCCATACCCCACACGCCCTTGTCGCCCCAGGCCCAGGTACCCACCCCGAGGGGTGGGATGGCGACGTCGGATCCGGCCAGGACCATGCGGTCCGTCGCTTGCGGTGGTGCGGCACCCGTCACGGCCGTGGCCGCCAGGTGTCCGCCCATGCGAGGTGGGCGCGCACCGCGTTCTTCCAGTCTTCGGGGTGCGTCAGCTGCGGTGAGTGGTACGCGCCTTCGATCACGGCGAGACGCCCGTTGGCGACCAGGTCCGCCAGCTCCGGCGCCTGGTCGACCAACGGATGGTCGTGTTCACCGGCGATGACGGTGGTGGGACACGTGATCGACGGGAGCTCCGCCCGCAGCGACGCCTCCCCCTCGGCCACGTCGGCCATGAGGGCCATGCCGAAGGCCTTCACGGCATACGCGTCCATGCCCGCGAAGGTGGTGTTCTTCTCCTTCTGCCAGGAGACCGGCATCCTCTCTTCGATCAGCAGGTCCTCGGGACTCCCGAGGCTCATTGACTCCGGCATGCCCTTCGCCGGGTCGAATGACTCGATCCATGCCTTCACCAGCTGACGAATGCTGTCGTCCGGCGGCAGGAAGGACCAGGCGCTGGTGTCCATCAGCACCAGCGTGCTCACCAGATCCGGACGGCTCAGGACGAGTCCCATGGCGACGCGGCCCCCCATCGAGTGGCCGAGCAGGTCGACGGGTCCGTCACCGAGTGCATCGAGGAACGCCGCAAGGTCGGAAACCAGCTGGTCGATCGTGTAGCCCTCGAGACCTCCGGTCTTGGTGGCATGCCCGTGACCGCGCTGATCCAGAAGGACGACGCGGCGATCGACCGCCAGGTCGTCCGCGACGAGGGCGAAGTCGTGGGACGAGCCGGTGAAGCCGTGGACCAGCACCAGAGGAGGGGTACCGGCCGCGCCGGAGCCACGGTCCGACCATGCCAACTCGATCCCGTTGACCGAGAGTGATTGCGCAACCGTTTGTGTCACGAAGCACTGTCTAGCGGCTGGCGACCCGTGATGCTCGGGCCTCGATTCCGCCGAAGGCTCAGTGGCGGTGGGGCATGCAGAGCTCGTCGTACTCGGCGATGACGATCTCGCCGGCATCGGGCCCGCACGCCGGGCACGCCGGATCCTGTCGCACCTTGAATGTGCGGAACGACCCCTCGAGCGCGTCGTAGGCCAACAGACGGCCGACGAGCGGGTCACCGAGCTTGAGCAACATCTTGATCGTCTCGATCGCCTGGATGGAGCCCACGATCCCCGGGAGCACCCCCAGGACACCCGCCTCGGAGCACGACGGCGCCAGCTCGGCCGGCGGTGGCTCGGGGATCAGGCACCGGTAGCACGGTCCGTTGTACGGATCGAAGACCGTGACCTGGCCCTCGAACCGGAAGATGGAGCCGTGGATCACCGGGATCCGCTTCAGGAGCGCTGCGTCGTTCACCAGATAGCGGGTCGGGAAGTTGTCGGTTCCGTCCAAGATCGCGTCGTAGCCGTCGATGATGTCGAGGATGTTGTCGGCCCCCAGACGCACGTCGTACGTCACCACGTTCACGTCCGGGTTCAATGCGGTCAGCGTCTTCTTCGCCGAGTCGACCTTGCGCTCGCCGACGCGGTCCATGTTGTGGAGGATCTGACGTTGCAGGTTCGACTCGTCGACCACGTCCATGTCGATCACTCCCAGGGTGCCTACCCCGGCGGCAGCGAGGTAGAGCGCAGCCGGCGAGCCCAGGCCGCCCGCGCCGAGGAGCAGCACCTTGGAGTCCAGCAGCTTCAGCTGTCCGACCTCGCCTACCTCGGGAAGCAGGAGATGACGCTGGTAGCGGTTCCGCTGGGCCGGGGTCAGGGTCCGGGGGGCCGCCCACGGGCGGTCCTGGTCCTTCCACTTGTTGAAGCCACCGGACATGGACTGGACGTCGGCGTAGCCCAGGTCCTGCATCGTCTTCGCGGCAAACGCCGACCGAACGGCGCCGGCGCAGTAGTCGACGATCGGGCCGGACTTGTCCGGAAGCTTTCCCTCGACCTGGAATTCCAGGTGCCCGCGCGGCAGGTGGACGGCGTTGGGGATCGCTCCCTGCTCGTACTCGTCCGGCTCGCGCACGTCCAAGAAGGTGACGCCGCCGCGCTCGAACAGCTTCTGCGCGCCGGCGGGATCCACCTCGCGGATGGACGACTTGGCTTCGTTCAAAAGGTCCCGTGGCGTGGGCACTCTGATCCTCCTCACGCGGCCAGCCCCCTCGGGGCGGCCCGTACCAACCGTTAAACACTACCAGCGGGGTCAACATTCCCGGCCTCCTCGGGAGCGCCCCGACGCCCTGGGAGACTGCGACGGTGGAACTCAATGAGGCTCTCCGCCGGCGCGCGATGTGCCGTAGCTTCGCCGACGACCCGGTCGATGCAACGGCCCTCGAGCGGATGCTCTCGGCTGCGCTTTCCGGCCCGACGGCCGGCAACAGCCAAGGCACATCGTGGGTCGTCCTCGAGGGCGATGCGCAAACCGCGGCCTATTGGGACGCCACGACCGACGGTGAGTGGCGCGCTCGGAACCCCGACTGGTTCAGCGGGCTGGCTCGGGCGCCGGTCGTGCTGTTGGCCTATGCGTCCCCGGCGGCCTACGTCGACCGGTATGCGGAGCCCGACAAGGCGGACGCCGAGCTCGGAGAGGGCTCCGAGGGCTGGCCGATCCCCTACTGGTACGGGGACGCCGCCTTCGGGGTGATGGCCGTGCTGTTGCAGGCCGTCGACGCCGGGCTCGGGGCGTGTGTGCTCGGCAACTTTCGCGGGGAAGCCGAACTCGCGCGGACGCTCCGCGTTCCTGCCCCCTGGCGACTCTTCTGCGCCGTCCTGATCGGCCAGCCCGACGGAAAGGCCCACCGTTCAACCTCCCTCGATCGGCGAGGACCGGACCGCACCGCTCGGATTCATCGAGGTCGATGGTGAACCGGGGATGTCTCCCGATGTTGTTGCAAGGCCTTAGCAGGCAACCTGGGCTGGAGACTCCTCGAGACTAGAGTGCGTTACTTGCCTATGGGACCACCGTCACCTCCCGGCGAGACGCCGCCGCTCATCAACGAAGCCCCGGTGGTGGACTACACGAACAGCCAGTTTCGCTTCCGCGGCCTCACGACGAAGTTTGCGCTCAAGGCGCGCACGAAGATGTACGAGTCGTTCCTGCGGACCCTCCAGCCAACGGCCGAAACGACGATCGTCGACATCGGCGCGACGCCGGACGCGGTGACCGAGGACTCGAATTTTCTCGAGAAGTGGTATCCACACCCGGAACGCATCACGGCGACGAGCATCGAGGACGCCTCGTACCTCGAAGAGGCACATCCCGGCGTGACCTTCGTACAGACGGCCGGCGGGGATCGTCTCCCTTTCGAGGACCGTCAGTTCGACATCGCGTTCTCGAGCGCCGTGATCGAACACGTCGGCGACCGATCACAGCAACGTCAGTTCATCTCCGAGATGGTGCGAGTCTCCAAGCGGTTCTTCTTGACGACTCCCGATCGGCGTTTCCCAATGGAGCTGCATACCTTTCTGCCCTTTGTCCACTGGCTACCCCAGCAGCACCACCAATCGATACTGCGCAAGGTCGGCAAGACCACGTGGGCCAGCACCGAGAACCTGAATTTGCTGGACGAGAAATCCCTTCGTGAGCTGTTTCCACCGGGTAGCTCCGTGGCCGTCGACGGAGTCAGCCTCATGGGAATGCGTTCGAACCTGGTTGTCCACGGGTCATCGCCCGCCTGATCGGCAGGATCGCAAGACTCAATGGTCGTCGAACTCAGCGAAGTGGTGGAGCCGCTCGAAGTCACCGTCCTGATGCCGTGTCTCAACGAGGCCGAGACGTTGGGTGTGTGCATCAACAAGGCGAGGGAATACCTCGACCGTTCGGGCATCGCCGGGGAGATATTGATCGCTGACAACGGAAGCGACGACGGCAGCCTTGCCATCGCCGAGCAGGCCGGCGCGCGTGTCGTCCATGTGGCCCAGCGGGGGTACGGCAACGCCCTGATCGCAGGAATCCAGGCCGCGCACGGCGACTACGTGATCATGGGCGACGCCGACGACAGCTACGACTTTTCCAATCTCGACAATTTCGTCGGGGCCCTCCGCGACGGTGCGGACCTGGTCATGGGCAATCGGTTCCAGGGCGGCATTGCTCCGGGGGCGATGCCACCACTCCACCGCTACCTGGGCAATCCGGTCCTGAGCAAGATCGGCCGGCTGTTCTTCCGCTCGAAGATCGGCGACTTCCACTGCGGCCTCAGGGGTTTTCGACGCGACCGCATCCTGGCGCTCGACTTGCACTCCGGCGGCATGGAGTTCGCGAGCGAGATGGTGGTCAAGGCGACGCTCGGGGGCCTCGATGTCCAAGAGGTCCCGACGACGCTCAGCCCCGATGGCCGCTCGCGCCCACCGCACCTCCGTACCTGGCACGACGGCTGGCGCCACCTGCGTTTCTTGCTGATCTACAGCCCCCGCTGGCTCTTCTTCTATCCAGGCATCGTGTTGTGCGCGCTGGCCTTCGTCCTCGGCATCCTCGTGGAGATCACCACGGTGAGGATCGGGAGCGTGACGCTCGGCGTTGACACCCTGGTGGTCTGTTACGCCATGCTCATCATCGGCTTCCAGTCGGTGATCTTCGCCGTCCTCACCAAGAAATACGGCACGAACGAAGGATTCCTCCCGCCGAATCCGACGTTCGAACGGATCCTGCGTCAGGTGTCGTTCGAACGTGGCGTCGTGATGGGGCTCATCCTCTTCGTTGTCGGCGTGGTCGGCCTCGTGGTGGCCATCCTCAAATGGAGGACCGTCGGATTCGGCTCCCTCAACCCGACCGAGGAGCTGAACATCGTGATCCCATCGGTGGCGTTGTTGACAGTCGGCTCGCAGGGAGCACTGGCGAGCGCGTTCCTCAGCGTCCTCGACATCCGGCGGCGAGCCGTGGCGACCGGCGGGACGCCCGGGGTGAATCTCGCTGCGGCGGAATTGGAAAACGAAACGTCCTGACGGCCGGCCTCAGCCGGGCTGGTCCTTCGACAGCCGGTGCTCGTCCTCCTGCCACCGCGCCATGGCCCACAACAGGTCGGAGAGTCGGTTGAGGTACATCGCCACGAGCGAGTCAACGGGCGGATCGCCGACGGCGATGCGTTCGGAGCGGCGCACGATCGTGCGGGCGAAGTCGAGCGCTGCGGCCACCCGGTTCTCGCCCGGGATGGTGAAGTCGGTCGGCATGTCGAAGCGCCGGAGCAGGTCGTCGATCCCTTCCTCCAGCGCGCCCACCATGTCCGGCGTGACCAAGCTCGACCCCGCCTTGAGTTTGCTGCGGTTCTCCGGGGCGGTGGCCACTTCCGCCATCAAGACATAGAGATCGCGGCAGAGCGCGGTCAGCCGATCGTGCAACTCGGATCCGGCGGCCGCCTCGGCACGGGCCAGGCCGAGTGCGGCCTGCGCCTCGTCGACGACGCCGTTGAGCTCGATCTGCCGCGAGTCCTTGCGGGCCCGCCCTCCGTAGAGCAGCCCCGTCGTCCCGTCGTCGCCCGTCTTCGTGTAGATCTTCGGCTGCACCAGGGCGGATGCTAGCGGCGCCCGTTCCGGGGACTTCGGGGTCGCCGGTATCCTGGGTGCTCGCATGGCTCCCTCCCCCGAACTCCTGGGACGTCTCGACCCGTCCGCGTCCTCCTACCTGCAGGCGCTGCGCGAGCGCGTCGTCATCTTCGACGGCGCCATGGGCACGAACCTCCAGCTGCTCGGGCTCGGCCCCGAGGACTTCGGAGGCCCCGAGCTCGAAGGCTGCAACGAGGTGCTCGTCGAGACGAAGCCCGAGCTCGTCGCGCAGGTACACCGCTCGTTCTACGAGGTGGGCTGCGACGTCGTCGAGACCGATACGTTCGGGTCGACTTCGGTGGTGCTGGCCGAATACGGCCTGGCCGACCGTGCTCGCGAGCTGACCCGCACCGCCGCCGACCTCGCCTGCGCGGTGCGCAACGAGTTCGCCACACCCTCGCGGCCCCGGTGGGTGGCCGGTTCCATGGGACCGGGGACGAAGTTCCCGACCTTGGGCCAGATCTCCTACGCCGACTTCCGTGACGCCTACGAGGAGCAGGCGCTCGGGCTGCTCGAAGGCGGGGTCGACCTGCTGCTAATCGAGACGCAGTTCGACATGTTGTCGGTGAAGGCCGCGATCAACGGCGCCCGCCGGGCCATGGCGGCGCTCGGCCGCATCGTGCCGCTGCAGGCGCAGGTGACGATCGAGCTGACCGGTCGGATGCTGCCCGGCACGGAGATCGGCGCGGCGTTGACCGTCCTGGATGCGATGCAGGTCGACGTGGTCGGGCTCAACTGTGCGACGGGGCCGGTCGAAATGAGCGAAGCGTTGCGGCACCTTTCAGGTGCGTCGCGGGTGCCGATCGCGTGCGTCCCCAACGCAGGGCTCCCGTCGGTCGTCGACGGCAAGATGCATTACGACCTCACGCCCGAGGGCCTGGCCGAGCACCTGCACCGCTTCGTCACCGAGTTCGGCGTCTCCGCCGTGGGCGGCTGCTGCGGCACCACGCCGGACCACCTGGCCGCGGTGGTCGAGCAGTGCGCCGGCGCGTCGATCGCGGCGCGGACGCCGGTGCACGAGCCCGCGGCCGCGTCCATCTACACCTCGGTGCCCTTCAAGCAGGACACCTCCTTCCTGGTCGTGGGCGAGCGCACGAACGCCAACGGGTCCAAGGCCTTCCGCGAGGCGATGCTGGCGGCCGACTGGGACACGTGCGTGGCGATGGCGCAGGACCAGGTCAAGGAGGGCTCGCACCTGATCGACGTCTGCGTGGACTACACAGGCGCCGACGGCGTGGCCGACATGACCGAGGTGGCGAGCCGGCTGTGCACGCAGTCGACCGCCCCGATCATGGTCGACTCCACCGAGGGCCCGGTCGTGCGCGCCGCCTTGGAGTGGATCGGCGGCCGGCCGATCCTGAACTCGGTGAACCTCGAGGAGGGCGACGAGCCAGGGACGCGGTTGGACACATTCCTCCGACTGGCCCGGGAGTTCGGTGCCGCCGTCGTGTGCACCTGCATCGACGAGGAGGGCCAGGCCCGCACGGCCGAGTGGAAGCTGCGCGCGGCGCGCAACATCCGCGACATCGCCGTCGAGCGCTACGGCCTCGCACCCGAGGATCTCATGTTCGACGCGCTGGCGCTGCCGCTCTCGACCGGGATGGAGGAGAGCCGGAACGACGGCGTGGAGACCATCGAGGGCATCCGGTCGATCAAGTCCGAGTTGCCGGGCGTCTCGACGATCCTGGGGTTGTCGAACGTGTCGTTCGGTCTCAACCCGGCGGCGCGGCAGGTGCTCAACTCGGTGTTCCTGCACGAGTGCGTGGAGGCCGGTCTCGATTCGGCGATCGTGCACGCGTCGAAGATCCTGCCGCTGTCGCGCATCGAGGAGCGGGCCAAGGAGATCTGCCTCGACCTCGTCTACAACCGGCGCACCGACGACTACGACCCGCTGCAGGAGCTGCTCGCCCTGTTCGAGGGGGTCAAGGTCAGCGCGGCTGGCGCTGACGACCACGCCGACTGGCCCGTCGACCAGCGGCTGAGCCAGCGCATCATCGACGGCAACCGCAACGGGCTCGAGGGCGACCTCGAAGAGGCGTTGGGGTCGGGACTCGGCGCCCTCGACATCGTCAACGACATCTTGTTGGCGGGGATGAAGGTGGTGGGCGACCGCTTCGCCTCGGGTGAGATGCAGCTGCCCTTCGTGCTCCAGTCGGCCGAGACGATGAAGACGGCCGTCGCGTACCTGGAGCCCCACATGGAGAAGTCGGACCAGGGCGGCAAGGCCACCGTCGTGCTGGCCACGGTCAAGGGCGACGTGCACGACATCGGCAAGAACCTGGTCGACATCATCCTGACCAACAACGGCTACATCGTGGTCAACCTCGGCATCAAAGTCGGCATCAACGAGATGATCGCGGCGGTCGAGGAGCATGACGCCGACGCCATCGGCATGAGCGGCCTGTTGGTGAAGTCGACGTTGATCATGCGCGAGAACCTGGTCGAGCTGAACGACCGCTCGCTGTCGACGGTCCCGATCCTGCTGGGTGGGGCCGCGCTGACGCGCACGTACGTGGAGCGCGACCTGCGCGAGGTGTACGAGGGGCGGCTCTTCTACGGGCGCGACGCGTTCGAGGGTCTGCGGACGATGGACCGGCTGGTCGACCTCAAGCGCACCGGCGAGGAGGACCCGCTCTTCGGGCGCGAGATCTCGGAGCGCAACGTGCCGCGCCGCTTCGACACCAAGGACACGGGTCCCGTGGAGGGGCAGCCGGCGCGCTCGGACGTCGCGGCGGACAACGAGCTGTTCCGGCCGCCGTTTGTCGGCACGCGGATTGCCAAGGGCATCGCCCTGGACGAGGTTGCGGAGTTCCTGAACTTGACCGCCCTCTTCCGCAACCAGTGGGGCTTCCGGCCCGAAGAGGGCGAGGACGACCCCGCCTTCAAGGAGCGCGTCAAGGCCACGCTGCGCGAGCAGCTGGCCCGGGCCAGGGAAGGCGACATCCTGGTCCCGCAGGTGGCCTACGGCCACTTCGCGGCCAATGCCGAAGGCAACGACCTGGTCATCTGGAAGGACGAGTCCCGGTCTTCGGAGTGGATGCGGTTCACGTTCCCGCGCCAGCGCAAGGAGCCGTGGCTGTGCATCAGTGACTTCTTCCGGCCGGTCGACTCCGGCGAGGAGGACTTCGCCTCGTTCATGGTGTGCACCATCGGGTCGCGGGCCTCTGAGGAGGCGGCGCGGCTGCGCGCCGAGAACCACTACCAGGACTACCTCTTCCTCCACGGCTTGAGCGTCGAGATGGCGGAGGCGACGGCCGAGTACTGGCACCGCCGCATCCGCGAGGAGCTCGGCTTCGCCGACCAGGACGGCCCCACGTTGACGGGCCTGTTCCGCCAGCAGTACCGCGGCGGCCGCTACTCGTGGGGCTACCCGGCCTGCCCGGATCTCGACGACAACGCGAAGGTGGTCGAGCTTCTGGGAGGGGAGCGCATCGGCGTGACGGTCAGCGAAGGGTTCCAGATGGAGCCCGAGCAGACGACGGACGCCATCATCTGCCACCACCCGGAGGCCAAGTACTTCGTCGCCTGAGGGCGGGCGCCGACTAAGAAAGCAAGGTGGCCGGGCCCGTTCTTCTCGAGCTGTCGCGTCCGGACGACACGGCCGGATCACCGGCGGGGAACCCGGGCCGGCGGAGTCGGCGACGCCGACCGGCGTGGACGCTCGTCGCTGCCTTCGCCGTCTACGGCGCCATCGCACTCTTGGCGAATTACCCGGCCTGGCCCGGCGACCCGAACCGCATGCGGACGGGAGACCTCGACATGATGGTCTGGTTCCTCGGCTGGGTCCCCCACGCCATCGTGCACGGGCAGAACTTCCTCGCGACCAACTGGATCAACTATCCGGAGGGTGCGGATCTCGCACAGAACACGTCGGTGCCGCTCCTCGGGCTCCTCACGGCACCTCTGACCCTGGCCGTGAGCCCGATTGCCAGTCTCAACCTGCTTCTGTGGCTTGCGTTCCCGCTCTCGGCGTTCACGATGTTCGTGGTTCTGCGCCGGTGGACCGGGTGGGACCTCGCTGCGTTCGTGGGAGGCGCCCTCTACGGCTTCTCGCCGTACATGGTGACGCAGGGGACCACGCACCTGCACTTGGTGTTCGTGCCCCTTCCACCTCTCATCCTGTTCGCCGCGTACGAGATCGTCCGGCCGGAGACCACGCACCCGTTGCGATGGGGCGTGACGTTGGGCTCCTCGGTCGTCGCCCAGTTCTTCATCTCACCGGAGATCGCGGCGACGTCGGTACTGATCATCGCGCTGGGCGCGGCCGTCTTGGCGGCGGCCAACCCCGGCGCCGTGCTGCCTGCACTGCGCAAGAGCAGCCGGGCCTTCGGCGTCGCCCTCGGCATCGTCCTCGCCGGCGTCGCGTATCCGGTGTGGATGATGACGCAAGGGCCGTACCGTTACCGTGGGCCTGCCTTTCCCGGCGGTGTCAGTGCCGACCTGCTGTCGGGCATCGCTCCGACACCATTCCAGATGTTCGCGCCGGGCCGGCTCGCTGCGGCCGGGGCGCACCTGCAGTCCGGGAATCTCTCGGAGAGCGGGAGCTACCTCGGCATCCCGCTCATCGTGTTGCTCGTCACCCTCGTTGTCGTCTGTTGGCGGAACCGCTGGATCCGCTTCGCCGCGGCACTCGCGGTGGGCGCGACGATCCTCTCGTTCGGCGCGCACCTGATCGTGGACAACCACGTCACCCCGGTCCCGCTCCCCTGGGACCTCCTTCAGCACCTTCCTTTTGCGAACAACGTGATCGTGGCGCGTCTCTCCTTGTACACCGCGTTCTTCAGCAGCGTGATCGTGGCCCTGGGCATGACGGATCTGCGCAACCGATGGCGAAAGAGCCGGGAGGCCGCCCTCGAGAGCCGACGAACGCGGCACAAGGCACAGAGACGCAGCGTGGTCCTCGTAGGCGCTCTCGTCGTCCTGGGTCTGGTCAGCGCGCTGTCGCTGATCCCGTCGTGGCCCGCCGAGACGGCACCGGCGGACGTGCCGGCGTTCTTCACGTCCGATGCGGTGCATCGGATCCCCTATGGAAGCGTTGCGTTGATCTCGCCCTATCCGTCCGTGGCGGAGGTCCAGCCCCAGATGTGGCAGGCCGTCGCCGGCATGCGCTTCGGGATCATCGGCGGGTACGTCCTCGTCGCGGGCCCGGGGGGCGCAGATACGCCTTTCCCGCAGGTGCTTCGACCCGAGCCGGTCCAGCGCTTCTTGTGGGCAAAGGCCACCGGCGGTCCCGCCTATCCGGTCGGGCCGGTCCCGCAGGACAGCAACGAGCTTGCCTGCCAGCTCCGCTCCTTCTTGCTGCGGTACCGGGTCGCGTCGGTGCTCTCGACCGCCACGGGCGCCGATGTCGGCTCGATCGCCGAGTTGTACCACCAGGCGATGGGGCCGCCGAGCTACAGCGGAGGTGGCGTCACGGCCTGGTTCGGTGTCCGCGCCGACGTCGTCGCGCGCATCCATTCCTGCCCGCCCTAGAGAGCGCGGCGGCCTCGCTCAGCGCGTCGCGGCAGCCGCCTCCCGGGCGTGGTAGCTCGACCGGGTCAGCGGGGAGGCCTCGACGTGCGCCACGCCCATCGCAGCGCCGGCGGCGCGCAACCGGTCGAACTCCTCGGGGGCCCAGTACCGCGCCACGGGCAGGTGGTCACGGCTGGGCCGGAGGTACTGCCCGACCGTCACGATGGACACGCCGACGGCGTGCAGGTCGGCCATGGTCGCGAGCACTTCGTCCTCGTTCTCGCCGAGCCCGACCATGAGGCCGGACTTGGTCACGAGACCCGCCGCGCCCGCCCGCGCCAGCACGCCGAGGCTGCGCGCGTAGCCAGCCGAGGGCCGCACCGCCCGCTGGAGGCGGGCCACCGTCTCGATGTTGTGGTTCAGCACGTCGGGACGCGCCGCAAAGATCGAGTCGAGCGCCGCGGCGTCCCCCCGGCAGTCGGAGATCAGCACCTCGACAGTCGTCCCGGGCGAGCGTTCCCGCACGGCCAGGATCGTGGCCGCCATCGCCCCCGCACCCCCGTCGGGCAGGTCGTCCCGGGCGACGCAGGTGACCACCGCGTGGCCCAGCCCCATCCGCTCCACCGCCTGGGCGACGCGGTCGGGCTCGTCGGGCGAGAGGGGCAAGGGATGCCGGGTGTCGACCTGGCAGAAGCCGCACGCCCGCGTGCAGCGCTCGCCGTTGATCATGAAGGTCGCCGTTCCGTCGGCCCAGCACTCGTAGATGTTGGGGCAGCCCGCCTCCTCGCACACCGTCACGAGACCGAGATCGTGGATCGTCGCCCCGAGTTGGCGGTAGCCCTTGCCGATGCGGACCGGTACCCGCACCCACTCCGGCTTGCGCTGCGTGATGGCGAGGCCGTCCTCGGGTGCCACGCCCGCCTGGCGGAGGCGGCGCAGCAACGGGCGCTCGCCGGCGCCGTCCACGAGGCGCCACGCTGCGGGCCCCGTCACGACGTCCGAGCGCTCGGCCTGTCCCCCACCGAACATTGCGGTGGCCCGCGTCGCCAGCGCGTCGGCCACGTCGTCGACGGACACCTCGACGCCCTCCGCCGCCAATGACGTCACGCCCCGGTCCGCGATCCCGCAGGGCACGATGTGGTCGAACATTGCCAGGTCGGTGGTCACGTTGATGGCGACACCGTGCACGGTGCGCCGGCGCCCCGGCCCGACGCGCTTGGCCCGCACCCCGATGGCCGCGATCTTGCGGGGCCGCTCCCCCGCCCCGTCGACCCACACGCCGGGGAACTCGCCGTCGCTCGTGCATCCGGGCAGGCCGAGGTCGGCCAGCGTGTCGATGACGAGGCGCTCGAGCCGGTGCACGTGTGCCGCACCGGAGGACACGTGGTCGGGCACGGTGACGATCGGGTACGCCACCAGCTGGCCGGGGCCGTGGTAGGTGACGTCGCCACCGCGGTCGGTGCGCTCGAGCGTGGCACCGACCTCCGCCGGATCGACGAGGACATGACGATCGTCGGCATGGGCACCGAGCGTGTAGACGTGCGGGTGTTGCAACAGGAGGAGGTAGTCGTCCTCGGCCTCTCGCGCCAGGGCGTGCTGCAACACGGTGGCCTCGTGGTAGGGGACCGTCCCGAGGGACCGGATGCGCAGCACCGGCCGGGCCCTCAGAGCTCGGCGGCCCAGTCGCGGGTGCCGATGAGCTCGGCCACCTTCGCCAGGAACAGCGAGACGTAAGCGCCGTCGACCGCCCGGTGATCCCAGCTGACGCCGAGGATACCGGTCGAGTGGATCGCGATGGACTCGGACCCGTCGGGTTGTGTGACCACGACCGGACGGCGCGCGATGCCGTCGGTCGCCAGGATTGCCACCTGCGGCTGGTTGATGATCGGGACGGTGAAGTACGTCCCGAACGGCCCGTCGTTGGTGATGGAGAAGGTGCCTCCCGCGATGTCGTCGGCGTTGAGTTGACGGCCGCGGGCGCGCTCGGCCAGGTCGCGGATGCGCCGGGCGATCCCGCGCAGCGTGACCTCCTCGGCCCGGTGGATGACCGGCACGATCAGGCCCTCGTGCGAGAGGTCGACCGCGATGCCGAGGTTCACGTCCGCATGGACGACGAGCGAGTCCTCGACGACCGACGCGTTCAGCAGCGGGAAGTCGCGCAGTGCCTCGACCGCCGCCCGTGCCACGAAGGGGAGATAGGTGAGCGCGAACCCTTCTTCCGCCTTGAAGCGATCCCCCCACGCCCTCCGCACGCGCTCGACGGCCTCGAAGTCGACCTCGTTGGCGATGAAGGCGTGGGGCGAGGTGGCCTTCGACCGCACCATGTGTTCGGCGGTGCGCCGGCGCATGTTGGAGAACGGCACGACCTGGTCGCCGGCCGTGCGGAACGGCGCCATCGAGACCGTTGGTGCCGGCGGGGCGACCCGGGCCGGTGGCGTGGCAGGCGCCGACTGGAACGGGGCGGCCTGCGTCGGCACCGCGGGCGGAGGCGGCGCGGCGGCGCCGGCCGATCGGCGCGCGTCGGCGGCGCGCAACGCATCGTCCCGCGTGATGCGGCCGCCGGCACCCGTGCCGGTCACCTCGGACTCGTCGATGTCGTTCTCCGCGAGGATCCGGCGCACCATCGGCGAGAGGACCTGCGCACCCGCGCCTGACCCGTTGCCGTCCGCGCCGGCCTGCGGTGCCGCCTCGGCGGCGGGAGCAGGGGCCGGGGGCGGCGGGGGTGCCGCCTGCGCCGGCGGAGGTGGTGGTGGTGGTGGTGGAGCGGGCGGCGGAGGTGGTGCCGCCTCCGCGGCGGGTGCGGGCGTCACAGCCTCTGCCGCGGCGGGCGCGTCGCTCGATCCGTTTGCGCCCGCACCGTCGCCGATCACTGCGAGCTTCACGCCGACCTCGACCGTTTCGCCCTCGGGCACGAGGATCTCGGAGAGCACGCCGGCCGCGGGCGAGGGCACCTCCGAGTCGACCTTGTCCGTCGACACCTCGAAGAGCGGCTCATCGCGGGCGACCTCGTCGCCGACGGCCTTCATCCACTTGGTAATCGTCCCCTCGGTCACGGTCTCGCCGAGTTGTGGCATCACGACGTCAGACAAGGTGCAATCCCCTTCCGGTCAGGGCCAGCATGGTCTCGCCGAACGTCTCGGAGAGTGACGGGTGCGGCTGGATGAACTGCGCGACCTCGTCGGGGAACGCCTCCCAGTTGACGGCGAGATACCCACCGCTCAACTGCTCGGTGACCCACGGCCCGCACATGTGCACGCCCAGGATCCGCCCCGCTGTTCCGTCCGGTCGCTTCTCGGCGACGATCTTCACGAGTCCCTCGGTGTCGCCGATGATCTGCGCCCGGCTGTTGCCGCCGAAAGGATCCTTCTTCGTCACCACGTCGATCCCCGCCGCCTTGGCCTGGGCCTCGGTCATGCCGCAGAACGCGACCTCGGGATGGCAGTAGATCGCCCACGGCACCTTGCCGTTGTCCACCGGCACCACCGGTTCGCCGAGCATGCCCTTCACCGCCACGATGGCCTCGGCGAACCCGACGTGGGCGAGCTGCGGCGTGCCGGCCACGATGTCGCCCACGGCCCAGACACCGTCCACCCCGGTCCGCATGTACTCGTCCACCACGACAAAACCGCGTTGGTCGATGTCGACGCCGACCCCGTCGCCCACCAACCCCTCGGTCCGCGGCCGTCGCCCCACCGACACCACGATGGCCTCGACGTCCCACGACTGATCACCCGCCGTGACCGTCGTAACCGTGCCGTCGGCGGAAGGCGTGTGCGACTGCACCATCGCTCCCGTGACGACGTCGATGCCGCGCTTCTTGAAAGACCGCACGATCAACCGAACGATGTCCTCGTCGCACCCCGGCAGGATCGCGTCCAACGCCTCGAGGATGGTCACCTTCGATCCGAGGTCCGCCAGGAGCGAGGCGAACTCGCATCCGACCACACCCCCGCCGATGATGGCGACGGATGCGGGCAGCCTCTCGAGGTCCAAGAACTCGTCCGAGCTCATCACCCAGCGCCCGTCGATCTCGAAGCCGGGCAAGCCGTGGGGCACCGACCCGGAGGCCAGCACCACGTTGCGGCCGGTGATCACGCGCCCGGCGTCGGGCCCGTCCAGCACCTCGACCCGCCGTCCCTCCTTCAGGGTGCCGGTGCCGATGAGCGTCGTGACCTTGCGACCCTTGAGCAGACCCTGCAGGCCCTTCCAGAGCTTGCCCACCACGGCCTGCTTGCGCTCCTGGCTGCGGGCGAAGTCCAACGCCACCCCGGACACGTCGATGCCGAACTCCTTCGACCCTTCGATCGTCCGCCGGACCGCCGCCGTTTCGAGGAACTCCTTGGCCGGGATGCAGCCCCGGTGCAGGCAGGTGCCGCCGACCTTGTCCCGCTCGACGACGGCGACCGAGAGCCCCGCGGCGGCGGCGTAGAGCGCGGTCGCGTACCCGCCGGGACCCCCGCCGATCACGACGATGTCGAACTCTTCTTCGCTGGCCATCGACTGTCCTCTTCTCGTCTCGATGACGCCCGGCCCGCGCTCCCGGCCCCCCGGAACAAGTCCCGGTCGCAACGGCCGGAGTCGTCTTCTTTCGACTTTCGACTCTGCGCGTGCCTCGAGGGAGCCTACCGTTCGGCCCTCTGGGCCGATGCCGGGTGGAGGCCTGGCACGGTGCCGTGGAGCTACCCGCTCGAGCGGTCCCCGCTCGACCCGCGCCCGCTGTCAGCCGCCATCGTCGCGAGCTCGTCGACCACGTCGTTCCAGGGGTCGCCAGAGTGGCCCTTCACCCAACGGAACGACACCGGGACCTCAGAGGAGAGTGCGAGCTCCAAGAGGGGTTCCCAAAGGTCTCGGTTCGCCACCGGCTTGCGCTGCGAGTTCTTCCAGTCGCGTTTGAGCCAGCCTTCCCACCATCGATCGCGGAAACAGTTGACGACGTAGGTGGAGTCGCTGACCACCTCGATCGACGCCGGTGCGTCGGGTATCAGAGCCCTGAGCGCCTCCAGCACGGCGGTGACCTCCATGCGCTGGTTCGTGCTGTGGGGCTCCGCTCCGCTCGCGTAGCGTCCGCCCGGCACGGCCCAGCCCCAGCCGCCGGGACCGGGATTGTGCCGGCACGCGCCGTCCGTGTACACGACCACCGTGGCTGCTTCGTCAGGCATGAACACTGTGTAACACCCGCGACCAGTGGTCACACGGCTCTGGCCGTCCCCGATACCGTGGAGCGATGCTGTTCGACGGGATCAGCCACCAAGTTCCCGACACGGATCCGGGGGAGACAGCGGAATGGCTCGACTCGTTCGACGCCGTCGTCGACGCCCGCGGACGCTCCCGCGCCCGCTACCTCTTGATGAAGCTCCTCGAGCGGGCGCGCACCAAGCAGGTCGAGTTCCCCGCGACCGTCTCGACGCCGTATGTGAACACCATCCCGGCCGATGCCGAGCCGTGGTTCCCCGGCGACGAGTACCAGGAACGTCGCATCCGCGCCTACATCCGCTGGAACGCCGCCGCCATGGTCGTGCGGGCCAACACTCGCACGGAGGGCATCGGCGGCCACCTCTCGACCTACGCCAGCTCGGCCGCGCTCTACGAGGTCGGCTTCAACCACTTCTTCCGCGGCAAGTCCGACGGCGGCTTCGGTGACCAGATCTTCTTCCAGGGTCACGCGTCGCCCGGCATCTACGCCCGCGCCTATGTCGAGGGCAGGCTGACCGAGGCGGAGCTCGACAACTTCCGCCACGAGGTCGGTGGTGACGGTCTTCCGAGCTACCCGCACCCGCGCCTGCTCCCCGACTTCTGGGAGTTCCCCACCGTCTCCATGGGGCTCGGGCCCATCACGGCGATCTACCAGGCGCACGTCAACCGCTACCTCAACCTGCGCCGCCTCGTCGACACCTCGGGCAGCCGGGTGTGGTGCTTCGTCGGCGACGGCGAGATGGACGAGCCCGAGTCGATCGGCGCGCTCGGTGTCGCGGGACGCGAGCACCTCGACAACCTGATCTTCGTGGTCAACTGCAACCTGCAGCGACTCGACGGTCCCGTGCGGGGCAACGGGAAGATCATCCAGGAGCTCGAGGCCGTGTTCCGCGGTGCGGGCTGGAACGTCATCAAGGTCATCTGGGGCTCGCGCTGGGACGCGCTGTTGGCCCAGGATGTCGACGGCGTCCTGCTCGATCGCATGAACACCACGGTCGACGGCGAGTACCAGAAATTGGCCGTCGAGTCCGGCGCCTACATCCGCGAGCACTTCTTCGGCCCCGACCCACGGTTGCGCAAGATGGTGGAGGACCTCAGCGACGACGAGCTCGTCTCGCTGCCCCGCGGCGGCCACGACTACCGCAAGCTCTACGCCGCCTACAAGCTCGCGACCGAACAGCGGGGTGCGCCCACGGTCATCCTGGCCAAGACGATCAAAGGCTGGACGCTGGGTCCCGAGATCGAGGCGCGCAACGCGACGCACCAGATCAAGAAGATGACCAAGGCGCAACTGCGCGCGCTGCGCGACCGCCTCTACCTGACCGACGACATCCCCGAGGACGCCCTCGAAGGCGACCCGCCCTACATCCGCCCGGCCGAGGGGTCCGACGCCATGGAGTACCTGCGGGCACGCGGGCGCGTCCTGCAGGGTCCCGTGCCCGTGCGGGTGGTGCGGAAGGCTCCGGTCTTGCGACCCGACGCCAAGGTGTTCGAAGAGTTCGCGGCGGGGTCGGGCACCCAGGCGGTCTCGACGACGATGGTCTTCGCCCGCCTGCTGCGCAACCTTGTGCGCGATCCCACCGTGGGCGCGCTGGTGGCTCCCATCGTCTCGGACGAGGCCCGCACGTTCGGGCTCGAGCCCCTGATCGCCGAGGCCAAGATCTATGCCCCCGACGGCCAGAACTACATCCCGGTCGACGCCGACCTCCCGCTCAACTACGCGGAGAGCTCGTCGGGCCAGGTCCTCCAAGAGGGCATCACCGAGGCGGGCGCGCTGGCCGCCTTCACGGCCCTCTCGACGGCGTACGCGAGCTGGGGCCAGCCCATGGTCCCCGTCTACCTCTTCTATTCGATGTTCGGCTTCCAGCGGGTCGGCGACCTGGCCTGGGCACTCGGCGACATGCGGGGCCGAGGCGTCCTCGCCGGCTGCACGGCCGGGCGCACCACCCTCATGGGGGAAGGCCTGCAGCACGACGACGGACAGTCGCCGCTCCTGGCCTCGACCAACCCCGCCGCCCTGGTCTACGACGCGTCCTTCGCGTACGAGGTCGCGGTGATCATGGAGGCCGCGGTGACAGACATGCTGGGCCCGGACCCGGCCGACCAGTTCTGGTACCTCACGCTGTACAACGAGACCTACCCGATGCCCGCGCTGCCCGAGGGCGAGGCCGGCGCGGCGGTGCGCCAGGGCATCATCGACGGGGCGTACCGCTTCGCGGAGCGCCCAAAGACCTCGGGCGACCTCGGAGCCACGCTCTGTTTCTCCGGGCCTATGTGGAGCGTCGCCGTCGAGGCACAACGCGTGCTCGCGGAACGTTACGGAGTGGCGGCAGACGTGTGGGCGGTCACGTCGTGGGCGAGGCTACGCGCCGACGCGCTCGAGGTGGAGCGTTGGAACCGGTTGCACCCCGAGTCCGAGCCCCGGGTCCCCCACATCACCGCCGCGCTCGGCGACGGACGCGACCCGGTGGTCGCGATCACCGACTACATGCGTGCCGTGCCCGACCAGGTCGCCCGCTTCGTCGACCGGCCGTACGTCTCGTTGGGCACCGACGGCTTCGGCCGTTCCGACGCCCGCAGCGCCCTGCGCGGGTTCTTCGAGGTGGATGCGGCGCACCTCGTCGTGGCCGTCCTGCAACAACTCTCGCTCGACGGACGGGTCAAGCCATCGGTCGTCGCCGACGCCATCGCCGAGTTGGGTATCGACCCCGAACGAGAGGCGCCCTTCAGGGTGTGAGCATGGCCACGAAGGTGGCCATCGCCTCCTCGGCCCCGTCCGGCACCCGGAGCGACAGTGTCCGTTGCTGGGCCCCGATGTCGAGCGCGACGTCGAAGAACGGGCAGCAACGCTTCTCGCGCTGCGCCAGTTCCACAGCGGCGACCAGAGCGGCTTCGGACGGGGCCAACACGAGATGGACGGCCTTCGGTTCCGCGTCGACCGCGACGACCGACGTCGCCACCAGCGCGCGCCACTCGTCGACCCGGTCCGCCAGAGACCCGGCGTCGAGACTGCACGCGATCGGCATCGCCGCGCCGGGGTCAGCCTTCATGGCAGTGCCATGAGGGCGTCGCGCGTGATCTCCATCTGCCCGAGGTGTTGGAAAAGCTCTTCGAGGATGTGGAGCAGGACGGCGCCCTTCGTCTCGCTGTAGGGCACCGGGTCGTCGGGGTTGCGGCGGACGCTCTGCGGCGCGTCCCACGCCTCGAGCCCGGCCACGTCCTCGGCGAGTCGCTTCCGTGCCTTCCCCGCTCGTTCCAGCAAGGGGGCGACGGGCCCGCTCGCGGTGAACTCGGCGGCCCGGTCGCGTTCGATCGAACGCTCGGCCACCGTGGCACCGGCCCAGTACTCGATGACCCCCAGGCAGTGGGCCAGGATCACGTAGGGCGAGTTGGCGCCGGGGAAGGGGGGGCGGTGGTTGGCCCGTTCGTCCCCGAGGTCGGCGACGATACGGGCCATGTCGCGCAGGGCGAGCTCGGCGAACCACAGGTAGTCCGCCTGTGCCACCGCGACGGGATGCGCGCGGAGGCCCCCGAGGTCAGTGGGCGACCCAGGCATCGGGGTCGGTGACCAGCTTCGCCACGTGCGTGGGGAGCCGTCCAGAGATCACGTCGGTCAGGGTGACCTTTTCGAGGACCGACCGCAGGCTGGCGCGCACGGCGACCCACACTTGTTGGAGGTGCTCGGCCGCCCCGTCGTAGTTGGTCGCCTCGGGACGGAAGCCGCGCACCTCGGCCAGCGGCCCGTCGAGGGCGCGGATCACGTCGGCGATGGTGATCGAATCGGGGTCACGCGCCAGCCGGTAGCCGCCCTCGGCGCCGCGCTGGCTCGCCACGATGCCGGCCCGTCGCAGGTCCGCCAGGATCGCCCCCAAAAAGCGCGGGGGCAGTCCCTGCTCTCCGGCCAGGAACTCTGCGGTCTGCGGGGTCCCGGCCGCGGCCAGCGCCAGCAGGGCGCGGATGCCGTAGTCCACCTTCGCCGGGATGTGCATGGCCGAGAGTCTGCCGCGCCGCGCGCCCTCGGGCACAATACGGCCCGAGGGCCGGTTCAGGAACCGGCTGCCGCCAGTCGGGATTCCTCCATGGCGGCCCGCGCCATCGCCTTGGCCCGTTGGGCGGGCCTCGGAAATCCGGCGAAGGCGTGGATGATGCTCCCGATCAGCAACAGCTGGAGCGACAGCGCCAGCTCGGCCGGGTCCCGGAAGCCGGCTTCTGCGGCCAGCCGGGCGAGAAAGCGCTGGATCGTCTCCAGGTGCTCGATGCAGGCGGCGCCGGCTGGATGTCCTGTGCCCATTTCCAACAGGATCTTGACGAACGGGCAGCCCGCGTATTCGAGCTCGCGGAACCACTCCTCGAACAGATCGAAGACGGCGAGGAGCTGCGCCTCGGGTGTGGCGGCCCGCTCCCGCACGCTCGTCTCGAGCCAACCGATCGTCCAGCGCTCCTCGCGCAGCTGGAGGAACGCCAGGATCAGCTCGTCCTTGGAGGTGAAGTGGCGGTAGAGCGTGGCTTTGGCGACACCGGCCCGCTCCACGAGCTCGTCGACGCCGACGTCGCGCACGCCGCGCATGCAGAAGAGCTCGTATGCGGTCTCGAGGAGCCGCTCGTCCGGTCGCTGCGTGGAAACCATTCCTACCGCCTAATACCCAGGCGCAACCCTGGTGATACATTCAAAATTTACCGTTCGGCGGGACGGTCTGTCTATCTGCGGGCGGACCAGCGGAAAGCTGCTATACAGACCTGTCTGTTCAAGCACCGCGTTTCCCTGTGGCGGCGCAGCGCGGGCGATCACCTCACGAATGACCCGGAGTGACTGAGAGGACCCCAAAGCGCGAGGGCGGCAGCCGCAGCGACGTCGACACCGCCTCCGTGGGCCTTTTGACGATCGATACCGGCTCGCAGGCGATCACCTCGTGCAACGATGCCTTCGCCGAATTGGTCGGCTGCCCCGCGGCGGACGTGATCGGAAGGCTGATCACCGAGTTCGTCGACGACGACGCCAAGCCGGTTGCAACGGCCGTTATAGAGGGCATACGGGCCGGGTTCATCTCCTCAGTCGGTGGCAACGTGAACCTCTTCCGAGACCCGCGGTCAGTCGGGGTCGATTGCTGGATCCTGGCTCTCGGCACCGCGCTTCCCCGCCGGACGGCGATGGCGGGCGCTGTTCCCACCAACGGGGCAGCCGACTCTGAGCCGGAGCCCAGCGAGCTCGGCCTCCGGCCGACCAGCATCGATCTCAATCGGGTCGTGATCGCCACTCTGGACGACCAACGGCGGATCGTCGAGATGGCGGCTGGCTCGGCGACCCGGCTCGGATTCCCCGAACCGGATCCGGAGACGGTCATGCCCCGGCTGCACGAGCTGGTGCATTCCGCCGACGTGTCGCTGCTCGATGGATCCTTCGGGCCCCGTTCCTCGAGGGAGTCGCCGGGCACGTCCACCCTGCGCCTGCGCGGTCCGGACGACCAGTGGCTGTCGGCGCGGGTCACGGTGAGCCCGCTGCGCGGCTCCGTGCCGGCGCGGTTCGGACTGGTCGTCGTGCTGAAGCCGAACGAAGAGCCCGATGAGACCGAGTCCGAACGCTTGGCCCGGCTCGAGGAACAGCTCGCTCGCATCCGACAAGTGGTGCAGTCGACGGACAAGCACGGTGCAACCGACGCCGTCGACCTCAGCGACCTGACCACACGGCAACGGGAAATCGTCGAGCGTTTGCTCGACGGCTACCGCGTCGACGCCATCGCGCGCTTCCTCCACGTCAGCCCGAGCACGATTCGCAATCACCTCTCGGCGATCTTCGAGAAGCTCGGCGTCGCCTCCCAGTCCGAGCTCGTCGAGTTGCTGCGAGGCCACGCGACGAGCCCAGGGGCAGACGTCGACCAGGGCGCCGTCGAGGAGCCGCGGAAGTAGGCTGGCTGAATGCTGCGCCTCTCCCAGGATCACGACGCCGACGAGTTCTTGACCGGGAACTGGCTGGCACTGCTCATCGGGATGGTGCTCGACCAGCAGGTCACGATCGAGAAGGCCTTCTCCTCGCCCGCCGAGCTGTCGCGGCGTCTGGGAGCCCCGCTCGATGCTGCCGCGATCGCCGCCATGCCGCTCGACGACCTGACCGAGCTCTTCCGGGAGCGCCCCGCGCTGCACCGGTACCCCGGTTCGATGGCCAAGCGTGTCCAGGACGTGTGTCGCGTCGTCGCCACCGACTACGGCGACAAGGTCGAGAACATCTGGAAGGGCGTGAAGACCGGGGAAGAGTTGGTCGGACGCCTCAACGCGCTCCCCGGCTTCGGTATCCAGAAGTCGAAGATCTTCGCTGCGCTCCTGGGCAAAC
Organism: Acidimicrobiales bacterium; assembly: GCA_036491435.1. Lineage (GTDB taxonomy): Bacteria > Actinomycetota > Acidimicrobiia > Acidimicrobiales > RAAP-2 > Bog-473. The sequence goes on along the minus strand of DASXBZ010000152.1, from coordinate 9,167 downwards.
AGCTCGGGGTGCACCCGGACGGCTGGGAGAAGGCCACGACGCCATACGGGGACGCCGACGCGTTCTTGTCGGTGGCCGACATCACGAGCCCCGAGAGCCTCGACAAGGTGCGGGCGAACAAGCGGGCCCTGAAGGCCAAGGCGCGCGCCAAGGGGTGAGCGCCGGGCGCGACCTCTCGGGCCGCCGCCTCTACCTGTGCACACCGGACCGGGTGGACCTGACCGACTTCCTCTCCGCCTGCATCGCCGGCGGCGTCGACGTCGTCCAACTCCGGGAGAAACACCTCGAGGCGCGCCCGCTCCTCGCCCGGGCCCGCATCGCCGGCGACGTGTGCCGGGCCCACGGCGTCCCCTTCGTGCTCAACGACCGGCCCGACCTGGCGCTCGAGGCCGGAGCCGACGGCGTCCACGTCGGACAGGACGACGCGCCGGCCTCCTTGGCCCGCCGTATTCTCGGGCCCAACGCGATCGTGGGTCTGTCCACCCACGGACCCGACGACCTGGCGGCGGCGGGGTCTGAGGACGTCACCTACATCTCGGCCGGGCCCGTGGAGCCGACACCCACGAAACCGGGACGACCGGGAACCGGGCTCGGCTATGCCACCGAGGCCAGCACGCGGTCACCGGTGCCGGTATTCGTGACCGGAGGCGTCACCCCCGCACGCATCCCCGAGTTGGCCGCGGCCGGGGTGCGTCACTTCGTGGTGGTGCGCTTCCTCACCGAGGCGTCCGACCCGATGGCCGCCGCCCGTGCCCTGGGCGAGGCGATCGACCGCGCGCTCGGCCCGGCGGCCTGAGGCCGTTCAGAGCCCGAGCCGCAGCGAGAGGTCGGAGGAGAGGACGCCCTTCGGGTCGACGCGCCGGCGGGCCTCGGCCAACTCGGGCAGGCGCGGGTACATGAGCGGCACCAGGTCGGGCCGGAGCCGCGCGTCCTTGGCGAGGTAGACGCGTCCGCCGGCGGCGGCGACCAGTTCGTCGAGCGAGTCGAGCAAACCCGACAGGCCAACAGGGCCGACCGGGAAGTCCAGGGCGAGCGTCCAACCGCTCTGCGCGAACGAGAGCGGGCCGGGGGTGCCCGGACCGAAACGCTTGAGGACCGCCAGGAAGGCGGGAATGCCTGACGCCGCGATCGCCTCGACGGCGTCCTCGACGACGTCGCCGCGCTCGGGTGGGACGGCGAACTGGTACTGCACGAACCCATCGGGACCGTAGAGAACGTTCCAGTCACCGATCCCGTCAAGCGGGTGGAAGTAGGTCGACAACGGCACCAGGGTCCCGTGCGAGGACACACGGAACCACCCCTCGTTCAGCACGCGCACCGAGGCGCGGTTGGCCATCCGAAGCGGTGGCGCCAGCGGCACCCGGAGCCGGGGTTCGGCCGGGGACTCCAACGTGCGCGCCCCGAGACGCGGGGGGAGCGACGCCGCCGGGGCATGGTCACCGAGCGTCAGGATCGACCGCCGGCGGCCGGAGCGGCTGGCCAGGCAGTCGAGCCAGGCGACGCTGTAGCGGTGTCCGTCGTCGGACTGCTCCATGACCTCCATGAGGGCATCGAGCGTGCGGAAGCGGCGGTTCTCGACCTGCATCCACGACGTCTCGATCGGCAGGAGGCGAACCGTCGCGCGCAGCACGATGCCGGTCAGGCCCATCCCACCCGCGGTCGCCCAGAACAGGTCCGCGTCATCGTGCGGGGTGACGACCCGGGTACCCGTCGGGGTGGCGAGCACCATGCTGGTCACGTGTCGGGCGAAACTGCCGTCGCAGTGGTGGTTCTTCCCGTGGATGTCCGAGGCGATCGCGCCGCCGACGCTCACGTAGCGCGTGCCCGGTGTCACCGCCACGAACCAGCCCCTCGGGATGAGCTCTTGCATGAGGCGGTGCAGGCTCACGCCGCCCCCCACCTCGATGCAGCCGTTCTCCTCGTCCAGCTTGCCGACCTTGTCCAACTGCGACGTCTCGACGACGAGGCCGCCGCTGCTCTGGGCGGCATCGCCGTAGCTACGACCGAGACCGCGCGCGATCAGGGGACGGCGTGCCGACTCGAGCAGGTGGGCGATCGCGCCCTCGTCCCCCGGGTTGGCCACGCTCGCACGCGACGGTGCCGTCCGCCCCCAGCCGCGCAGCTCTTCCGCGGTGGTGTCGAGGCCCGTGACGGCGGTGCGGTCGTCGACTGCGGTCACCCGTAGACGCCGACGACCATCAAGGCCACCCACAACAGCCCGTACCCCTGCAGGACGTGGTCGTGCAGCACGAGCCGCTCGGGCTCGCCGCCCTTGCCGGCATCCAACAGCCGGAAGATGTGCAGGACGGCGAGGACCAGGGGAACGACGGTCAGCTCGATCCACACGGCGTGGTGCCCGTTGTGCGAGGCGAGGAGTCCGGTGCTGTCGAAGGCCCACAGGCAGTAGGTGGCCACCGTGACACTGGCGCAGATGGTCAGCGTCGATCGGAGGAACGACTCGGTGTACTCGTCGAGGACGCTGCGGTGGATGCCCCTCGTCTCGCCGAGCCGCTCGTGCTCCGCATAGCGCTTGCCGGTGACGACGAACAACGCCGCGAACGACGTGAACACGAGGAACCAGTTGGAGAGGTGCACGTGGGCCACCAGACCGCCCGCCACGGCCCGCAACACGAAGCCCGCCGCGACCACCGCCAGCTCCATCACGGGCTGGCGCTTGAGCCACAGGCTGTAGGCCGCGGTCAGCGCGAGGTAGGCGGCGAGGACCAGCACGAAGCCCCAGGGACCGAGGACGGCCGCCCCCCCGAGGCTGGCCGCGATGAGCGCGATGCCCGCCCCGACGGCGACCGGGGCCGGCAGCTCGCCGCTCGCCACAGGGCGCATGCGCTTGACCGGGTGATGGCGGTCTTGCTCCGCGTCGAGCACGTCGTTGATGAGGTAGTGCCCCGAGGCGGCGGCGCAGAAGAGGACGAACGCGACGACGACGCGCCAGAAAACCGACCACTCGCCGAGGACGCTCGCGGCGGCCGGTGCTGCGAAGACGAGGACGTTCTTCGACCACTGGCGCGGTCGCATCGCGCGCAGGAGCAGCCAGGGGGTGCGGTGGCGCCAGTGCGCCGCCGGGTCGCCGAGATGCGGCGCCCAGCTCCGGTGGGGTTCCTCGCTGTCGCTGTGGGTGCGTTCGGGGTAGGTCACGCGATCACCTGGGGGCATGGATCGTGGGGCCGGTCCGACGGCCACCGGCGGGTAACAAGCGTAGACCGCGCTCTTCCCCCTCTTCGGCGCACCAAACCTTGCTCTGAGCAGGTGCCTCTCGGGTCGGCCTCGCCCGAAGAGGTCAGTGACGCCGTTCCAGCCAGCCGACCAGCAGGGCGAGCACGCGCGGGTCGGCCCGCAGCCAGTGGCCGCCTCCGAGCACCACGTGCAGTTCGGAGGGCCCGGTCGCGGCGTCGGCGAGGGCCCGTGCACCCGAGAGGGGGACGTCAGGGTCGTCCGACCCGTGCACCAGCAGGAGCGGCCGCCCCTTCAGGAGCGCCGCGTCCTCGGCGGGGTGCAGCACGGAGAGCTCCTTGGCCCAGGCGTCGGGCGAGGCGGGGAATCCCGGTGTCTTGATCACCCCGGTGCGCCGGCACCGCGCCAGGAACGCCTCGGTGGTTCCGGTCAGCTCGGCCACGTCCGCAGGCGTGCCGAGGCAGGCGACACCGCCGACGCGCTCATCGCCCGCGGCGAGATGCAACGCGAGCACGCCGCCGAAGCCGAAGCCCACGGCGACGCGGGCGGACTCCTCGGGGATCTCGCTCTCGGCGACGAACCTCAGGTCGTCGAGCCACCCGAGGGCGGAGAAGTCGCCGGCGGACTCGCCGGCGCCGCGCAGTGCGGCGGTGACGACCTGCCAGCCCGTCTCGCGCGCCAGGCGGTCAGCCAATGCCGGGTAGGTCAGCGCGACGTCGGCGGCAGCGGCTTGCGGCCGTGGCAGGTCGTGGCAGAGGAGGACGTGGCCGCGCACGGGGGCGCCGGGACTCGTCGCGGTGGCGTAGGTCCACAGGTCGCCCGCGGGCCCGGGCCGGAGCCGGAAGGGCCCCGGCACCTCAGATGCCGATGCGTTGCGCCAGCAGCTCCCGGTGGTACGAGGGATCGCCGAGGAACAGCTCGGATGACTTGGCCCGCTTGAAGTAGAGATGCGCCGGGTGCTCCCAGGTGAAGCCGATCCCGCCGTGGATCTGAATGTTCTCGGCGGCGGCGTGGAAGTAGGCCTCGGAGCAGTACGACTTGGCCAGGCTGGCCACGACCGGCAGCTCGTCGGAGTCCTCGGCGGCGGCCCAGGCCGCGTAGTAGGCGGCGGACTTGGCCGACTCGACCTCGAGCAGCATGTCGGCGCACTTGTGCTTGATGGCCTGGAAGCTGCCGATGGGCCGGCCGAACTGGATGCGCGTCTTCGCGTAGTCGACCGACGCGTCGAGTACGTGCTGCGCGCCGCCGACCTGCTCGGCCGCCAGCGCAACCGCGGCGAGGTCGAGCGTCTTGGTGAGACCGGCCTCGGCGCCGCCGTCGGTGCCGATCAAGGTGGCGGGCGTGCCCGAGAACTCGAGGCGCGCCTGCTTGCGTGTCTGGTCCATCGTCGGGAGCGGCGTGCGGGTGAGCCCCGCCGCGTCACCCTGCACGGCGAAGAGCGACACGCCGGCCTTCGTGCGGGCCGCCACGATGATGAGGTTGGCGACGTGGCCGTCGAGGACGAACATCTTGTGGCCGTCGAGCACCCAGCCGTCGCCCTTCTTCTCGGCCTTGAGCTCGATCCCGCCGAAGTCCCACTTGCCGTTGTCCTCGGTGATGGCGAGCGTTGCGATCGTCTCGCCCGAGGCGATGCCGGGCAAGTAGCTCTTCTTCGCCTCGTCGTCGCCGGAGGTGAGCAGCGCGTTGGCAGCAAGGGCGACGGAGGAAAAGAAGGGTGCGCAGAGCAGGGCGGCGCCCATCTCCTCGAGCACGACGAGCAGCTCCACGTAGGTGAAGCCCGAGCCGCCGAACTCCTCGGGGATCGTCAGCGACTGCAGGCCGAGCTGGTCGGCCATCTGGCTCCACACCGCGGGGTCGTAGCCCTCCGTGGTGTCCATGAGACGGCGGACCTCGGTCTCGGGCGACTTCTCGGCGAGGAACCGGCGGACTGCGGCGCGCAGTTCCTCCTGCTCGTCACTGAACGCGAAATTCATTGCCTGGGCTCCTCTTGCCTCTCCCCCCGGCAGCCCCGCCGGCGGTGTGTCCCTTGGTTACCCGGTGTCTACCAGACCAGGGCGTCCGGCGACCAGAACGGCACGGCCGCCGCATCTCTTACGCTGGGCCCATGGGACAGCTGGAGAAAATCTGGAGCGACGCTGCGGCCGAGGTGCACCAGATCGTGGTCGGCCCGATGGACAACAACGTGTACATCCTGCGGTGCCGCCACACCGGCGACGCCATGCTGATCGATGCGGCGAACGAGCACGAGGCGCTGCTGCCGATTTGCCGCGACCTCGGCGTCAACCAGGTCGTCGAGACGCACGGCCATTGGGACCACATCCAGGCCGTGCCGGCGGTGCGCGAGGCCGGGATCTCGGTGGCCGTGACCAGCGCCGACGCCGCGATGCTCCCGAGCTACGACCTGATCCTCGATGACGACGAGGTGCTGAGCGTCGGCGACCTGCGCATCAAGACCCTCGCCACGCCCGGCCACACCCCCGGCTCGATCTGCTTCGCCGTCGAGGGCACCGACCTCCTCTTCACCGGCGACACCCTCTTCACCGGGGGGCCGGGCAACACTTCCTTCGAGGGCGGCAGCTTCCCGACCATCCTCGAGTCGATCGAGAACCGCATCTTCTCGAGGTTCGACCCCGGCACCCGTGTGCTACCCGGCCACGGGACGGCGACGACGGTGGGTGACGAGTCCCCTCACCTGCAGGAATGGGTCGATCGAGGCTGGTAGGCGACGGGGCGTGGACCGCCGCGACGGGTCCGGCGGGTGGGCCCGGCGGGCCGTACCGGAAAACCTGACCAAAAAGGTAAGCTTTTAGGCATGCCAGCGACTCCCCCGCTGCTCGAGATCAAGGACCTGCACGTCTCGGCCGAGGACGGTGCCATCCTGCGCGGGGTCGACCTGACCGTCGGCACCGGCGAGGTCCACGCCCTCATGGGCCCGAACGGCGCCGGCAAGTCGACGTTGGCGGGTGCACTGCTCGGGCACCCGGCCTACCGGGTGACGCAGGGCAGCATCTCGCTCAACGGCGAGGACGTGACGGGATGGCCCACCGACGTGCGGGCCAAGGCCGGCCTGTTCCTCGCCTTCCAGTATCCCGAGTCCATCGAGGGCGTCTCGGTGACCCAGTTCCTGCGCCAGGCCATGGCGGCGCGCAAGGGCACCGAGGTCTCCGTCCTCGAGGTGCGCGTGCTCATGACCGAATGGATGGAGCGGCTCGGCATGGACTCGTCGTTCGCATCGCGCCATCTGAACCAGGGGTTCTCGGGCGGCGAGAAGAAGCGCAACGAGATCTTGCAGATGGCGCTGCTCGAACCGTTGGTCGCCGTGCTCGACGAGACCGACTCGGGCCTCGACATCGACGCGCTGCGCGTCGTCGGCCGTGGCGTGGCGGCGGTACGGGCGGAGCGTCCCGCGCTCGGCGTGCTGGCGATCACCCACTACGAACGGCTGCTGACCGAACTGGTGCCCGACGTCGTGCACATCCTGATGGACGGACGGGTGGTGGCGTCGGGTGGGCCCGAGCTGGCGGCGCAGATCGAGTCATCGGGCTACGAGGCGTTCCGATGAGCGTCGACCCGGGCCACGTGCCGGCGCCCTTGAACACCGAGGCCTTGCGCAAGGACTTCCCGCTGCTGTCGCGCAAGGTCAACGGGCGGCCGATCGTCTACCTGGACGCGGCGGCCTCCGCGCTGCAGCCCCAGTCGGTGATCAGCGCCATGACCGATTACTACGAGACGACGCACTCCAACGTGCACCGAGGCGTGTACGCCACGGCCGAGGAGGCCACCGCGCTGTACGAGCAGGCGCGGGTGGTGGCCGGCCGCTTCCTGGGCGCGCCCGACCCGGCCCGCGAGGTCGTCTTCACCAAGAACACGACAGAGTCGCTGAACCTGGTCGCGCAGTCGTGGGGACGTTCGCATCTGCGTGCGGGGGACGCCGTGTTGCTCACCGAGATGGAGCACCACTCGAGCTCGGTGCCGTGGATGCTCCTGTCCGAGGAGCTCGGCGGCCTGGAGCTGCGCTACATCCCGGTCGACGGCTCCGGTCGTCTGGACCTCTCGGATCTGGACCGGCTCGTGGCCGGGGTCAAGGTCGTGGCGGTCTCCGCGATGTCGAACGTCCTGGGCACGATCAATCCCGTCGCCGCGATCGCCGAGGTGGCGCACCGAGAGGGCGCCGTCGTGATCGCAGACGGCGCGCAGCTGGTCCCCCACGTGCCGACCGACGTCGGGGCGTTGGGCGCGGACTTCGTGGCGTACTCGGGGCACAAGACGATGGGGCCGACGGGCATCGGCGTGCTGTGGGGGCGGGCCGCGTTGCTCGAGGCGATGCCGCCGTTCCTCGGTGGAGGCGGGATGATCCTCGACGTCAAGCTCGACGGCTTCCGGCCGGCGCCGCCGCCGGCGCGCTTCGAGGCGGGCACGCCGCCGATCGCCGAGGCGGTCGGGCTGACCGCGGCGTTGCGGTACTTGAGCGAGATCGGGATGGACCGGATCCGCGCCCACGAGCTGGCGCTGACCAACTACGCGCTGGCCCGACTGGACGAGAAGCTCGGTGCGGACGTGCAGGTGTTCGGGCCGCCGGCTTCAGCTGATCGGGGCGGGGTGATCTCCCTGGCGTACCGGGACGTGCACGCGCACGACCTGGCGCAGGTGCTCGACCAGTTCGGCGTCTGTGTGCGCCCCGGCCACCACTGCGCCAAGCCGCTGATGCGCAAGCTCGGCGTCCAAGCCACCGCCCGGGCCTCGTTGTCCCTGTTCAGCGACGAACATGACATCGAGGTCCTGATCGAGGGATTGACCGAAGCCGGTAGATTGTTCGGCTGATGGGAATGGGCGACCTCGACGATCTCTACCGTGAGATCATCCTCGACCACTACCGCTCGCCGCGGAACCGAGGCGAGCTGGAGTCACCACCGGCGCACCGCGTCGAGGGCTTCAACCCTCTGTGCGGCGACGAGGTGGTCGTGTCGATGGTGGTCGAGGACGGTCGCCTGTCCGACCTGAAGATCGCCGGGTCCGGCTGCTCCATCAGCCAGTCCTCGGCCTCCTTGATGTCCGCCGCCGTGAAGGGCAAGCCCCTCGACGAGGTGCGCAAGTTGATCGGCACCTTCAAGGGGATGATGTCGATCCACGAGGCGTCCCTGGAGGGCGACGGCCACGGGGGCGAGTCGAACGGCGCCGAGGTGCTGGCCGGCGAGCCCGAGGAGGTCGACCTCGACAAGCTCGGCGAGCTGGCGGCGTTGCAGGGTGTCGTGAAGTTCCCGGTGCGGATCAAGTGCGCGACTTTGTCGTGGAATGCGCTGGCCCAGGGGCTCGACGAAATGGCGGCAACGGTCTCCTGACGGCGAGGGCCCCGACGGGTCCCCGGCTGGACTGGCAACGGTGACTCTTCGGATTCTGGCGGGGTCGTGCCGGCCACCAACAGCGACGTGGATATGTCGGCCGGAGAGGACCATCCGTGCGGTGCCTTGCAGTACATACGGCGTGGCTCTTGACACTCGTTCCCCTCTGTCAAGAACCACCCCCTATGCACGCAAACGAGGCGGCGGCGGTCCCAACCAGCCCGAATGCGCCCCTCGGTTCAATGGGGCCACGTTCACCAATTGCTGGGGGACCGATGTCAGCGCGACCCCGCGCACATCCGAAGAACCACCACGGGTCGACGAGAGGGGGGCGTCCTTTCGAGCGCCCCCCCTCCGTCGATTTGAGTCCCCGAATCAGTCAGGCGGCAGCGGGACCGCCCGGCTCCGCTCGCCCCGTTCGCTCGAAACAGGGAAGGCGGCGAGGTGCACCAGGGTTCCGTCGAGCTCGAGGCCGATCCCGTTGACAGCATCCTGCAACAGGATCTCGCCACCGAGACCGACCGCATCGGCCTTCTCGACCTTGGCAGACTCCAGCTGGGCGAGGAATTCCTCGATCGCCTGCAGGCCCTCGGTCACTTCGGACTGCTCGCTGAACGTTGCGTCCAAGGTGTGCCCGCC
>DASXBZ010000151.1:0-5083 GCA_036491435.1 Acidimicrobiales bacterium | reverse complement strand
CGTTGCCAGGTGTAGCGAGTTATGACGGAACCCTTGAACCTTCCCAGAAACTTGCCATCCTCACGAGCAATCATCCCATTGGGAAGATCCGCCAACTTCGTAACCCAGATCATCTTTGTGTCCGCCTTGACGTATTGCGCGGGGTCGAGGACGAAGTCAAACGCTTCGTCCGGGGTGACACCGTGTGCGACCGTTGTACCTTCCCCTCGGACCACGATCCCTCCCCAGATGTCGATGGATCGATTCGACCCTATAACGGCCGAGGTGCTGCCCTGATCGCCGGTGGGCCAACGAGCTGGTGAAGTCGTAAACCTGCCCGTTGCTCATCGCAATCGCATAGCCCGGGCACGCGGAGCGCCGACCACGGGCGGACAAGATGGATTGAACGCTGCGATGCCGACGAGGCGGCCGCCGCCCAGGCCCACGCCGGCGCCGTAAAACGTGGTCGAACGACGCGTCCCCGCCCTCAGTGTCCCTTGGCAGGCCCGTGGCAGTTGGCAGACCCCGTGTCGGAAAAGCTCGCCCATGCGGGGGCGCCGTTCACGACAGGGGCGGTCGCGGACTCGTAGTCCCAGCTATAGCTGTTCTGATCGAGTGTCAGCTTCATGACGCCGAACGCCCCCGGGTAGCCGGCGGTGGTCGTGCCGTTCTGGAACGCCGTGCCGGACCCCTCGGCAGCTTCCAAGTTGGGTACTGAGACGTTTCCCGACGTGTCCGTGTAGAGGGAATCGAGCGCCTCGCCGCCGGTGCCGACGATGAACTGGCGGATCCCGTGCGGGTCCGCCTGGCCCGCCGCGTTCATCGGGGCAGATCGTGCGTAGACATGCTCGTGGCCGTTCAGTACAACGTCAGCCCCCTGAGCCTGCAACAGCTTCCACCAGGCGTCGGCGGCCGTACCCTCACCGCTATCGGCGCCGGGAGTCGTGGCCGACGCCGGTGCGCTCGTCACGCTGAAGGTTGGCTGGTGCCAGTAGGCCAGCGTGCAGGACGCGTGGTCGTTGGCGAGGTCCTGGGCCAACCACTGAGTCTCCTGCTGATACCAGGCAGGCGGGTTGTTGCAGCTCGTGGTGACGGCGTGGTCACCGATCGAGCACTCCGCGTTGAGCGAGATGATGTGCCAGCTACCGAGGTCGTAGGAGTACCAGCCCTCGCCCGACGGGCCTGCCTGGCCGTCGGGGCGCGGGACCGGCTCGACGCGTGCCGGGTCGAGGGGATCGGGTGCGGTGACGGGCTGGCCGGTTTGGGGATCGAGCTGGTAGCCGTTGAAGTAGTCGAAGTAGCCAACGCCGTCCTCACCGAATTGCCCGTGCGTGCTGTAGAACTCGTGGTTACCGGGCGAGGGCCGTTGCAGGAACTTGAAAGCCCCGTAGGTCTGATCGTAGGAACCCTTGAAGTCGGCCAAAGAGCCAATCTGGTATTGCTCGTCGCCGAGGATGGCCACCAGATTCGGGGTCATTGACTCCACCTCGTTGGCGGTTGCGGCCTGGGCCTGATTGCGGAGATTTACGTCGGCGATGTTGTTCTGGCTGCAGGTGTCGTTGGCCCTTGCCGCCTCGCCCGGCTGGCTCGTGCTGTTCACGTCCGGTTGGCAGGAGATGTCACCGACCGCCGCGAGGACAGGGGAACTGGGTTGAGGAGCATAGGGCCACGCATTGTCCGAGGTGTCGCTCTGATTCTGGGCGGCCACGACAGAGCCTGCCGAAAGCAGGGCCCCCGCCACCACGGCGGCCGCAACGACTCGACTCCTCTTAGTCAGCCTGAACGCCAACGTATTCGCCTCCTCGTTCCCGGCCCCCAGGTTGGAGCCCGGCGGAAGCGTAAAAGTTCGCGGTAAATGCAACGTGACTACGAATCGACGTCGCGGTGAACTCTTGGTGTTGACATTGAAGGTCGCCGTGCGAGCGATACACGGCGTCCTCCGCCCTGTTTACCTGGGAAGGATCCTCAACCGAGGTTGCTGCGTGTCATTTCCCGCGTCGCCCATGACGACGGAACGGCCGGAGTGCTTCATAGCCCGGTCGACGGGAGTTTCAACCCCCGCTGGACTCCGTACGTCATGTTTGTGTGGAGATACGTCGGGTAACGACACTTCATGTTCGGTTCGCACACCAAGTTTGGGCGTGTCCTCTGGACCACCCATCATTCGATGCGATTCTCGAATGGTTTCGCCGACACCGTCTCCAAATCAGACGTTAGGGATGCCTCGTCCCACACGTTGAACGGTGTCACGGGGGCTGCGGCGACGGATTCGGGCATCGTCACGTCCGAGAATTCCGCCGACCGTAACGCCGCATAGCGAAGCCCTTCGGCGAGCACGGTAATCGCAGCGCGTTTGCGCCGAAAAAGCGATCGGTTCCACGGCACAACGGTCCGACAACTTTCTGCGATCCACAAACCTCCCATTTAGGCTGTTGATGAAACCTACGGAGAGGAGGCCGAAGCCATGTCGGAGCGGCTGAACGGAGGACCATTCACCCTGGGGTATGGCAAACAGTGCTACATCGAGTACTGGTGGGGAAACGGTGACGACCGTCACCTGGCGTATGCGTCTGCACACCCGGTCGGCGAATTCCCCACGGCAAACATCGTGTCATACGATCAGCGCGCGTTGATGGAAGGTTCAATGTTCGAGGGAAAGGGTTTTAAGTACGGCGTGACGATCCGCAACGATTCGACGGACGGCGACGACCCCACCCCGTTCGACATGTACGCGACAACGCCCTGAGTCCGAGGAGACGCAAATGAGAATTCACGCCATCGTCGACGCAGAAGGCAAACTGGTGGCCGTCGGTGCTCCTGCGCCTGAAGGTGAGGGACCCAAGGTGCAATTGCGCGCCGGACCCGGCCAAACTCGCCATGAACTCGATCTCCCGAACGAGTTCGAGGGACAGTCCCCGGTCGACCTACACAACTCGTTGGCGCCACGCGACCTGAAGCAATACGTCGTCGCGAAGTCGTAGCGCTGCTCACCAGGTCCCTCTCCAGGGACCGATGCGGCGCGCCGAGGGCGGCGTACTACGCCGGCCAGCGGATATCCCCTGCGGTCTTCAAATGTCTCCGTTGCATCCCCTGCAGGTGCGTCCCACCTCTGCGCGAGCCTGTCTTCAGGCCCTGGGCATGACTGGACTGACGTTGTACCGCAATTCTCCGGTCGACAGGTCGATGTCGTAGTACTCGACGCCCGTATCCACTCTGGGCTCGTCCGCCCCGAAGGCGACGGCGACCTTGTTCGCGGAGTTACGGACGATATCGAGGGTCAGCTCAGTTGCTGCGGCAGGACCCAGAGCGTCGACGACCTGCTCGCCGAGCCCGGATGGCCATTGGATCGGCTGCCACACGAAGGCATCCACGACCCGGAGGGCCAGGGCCTGGGCGTCGGAGATACCGCTCGGATCCCTGTCATCGAACAGATCGCTCCGACCTGCCTGATCGATCGCACTCACGCTCCTGCGGGACTGGCAGAGCCGGCATTCATGGGCTCTCGCGCCGCGGAGCCTGACCAGTTCGGATGTCACCGGATCGAGGGTCGACAGTTTGGCCACCTCGAGGAGGAACTTTTCGTGGGCCACCCACGGATCGGTGTCAGCCGACGCCGGGATCAGATGCCACTCGTCGCCGAACAACTCGCGCCAGGCGACACCGGTGCGAATCATCATGTCCTCGGTCCACACCGCAAGGACAAAGGCTGGGGCGGCCGCACCGAGCTCGGCCAGCCCGGCTGCTCGAACGTCAGGAGTCATGGATGCGACATCGACAACCAGTTGTTCGGCGAAGGCCATCGCGTCAGATCTCGGCGTCGAGGGAACGGCCGGGTCGAGGCTGGACCGAGCGACGGCACGAGCTCGCTGCGTCACGTCGGCCGGCGTGTTCGAAGCGACTGCTTCGAACAATTCGTCCCACGCGCTGAAGGCTGCCGGCGCCTGATCTCTGGCGATCACACTTCGACCCTACCGGTCATTTGACTCGTCAACGAGTTCCACGTTCCCGAGCTCGTTGAGGCTCGCCGACTCGGTGTGACCTTTCTTTGAGGCATCAGATATCCAACTCCTGGACGCGTGGCTGATGCGATGCCCGGGTCGAGACAATCGACCACCGAACTGATCCAGTGCATACTGAGTCGTAAGGCAACGCCGGACCTGCTACACGAAGGTCGAACAGCTCGATCTCTTAGGCCCGTGGAGATGGGAGATTGCAATGCCGACGAACAAGCAGATCATCCAGGGCGCCTATCAAGCCTTCGCCGAAGGGGATGTACCAAAGGTCCTGGCGATAATGGACGACAAGATCGAGTGGACTGAGGCAGACGGCTTTCCACTACGAGGCACTTATATCGGACCGCAAGCCGTTGTCGAAGGCGTATTCATGCGGCTCGGCGAGATCGGCGACGACTTCACCGTTACGCCGACCCGATTCGTGGCCGAGGACGACACCGTCGTCTCCAGCGGCACCTACTCGTGGAAGCACCGCTCAACGGGCAAACCAGCGGAGGTGCAGATGGCCCACGTCTGGACGTTTCGAGATGGCAAGATCATCTCGTTCCAACAACACGTTGACACGCTCAAAGTCCAGGAGCTCTCCGCCTAAGCGGTTCACTTTTCCGATCTGGGAGCGATCGATCAGATCCCATACAGGCCGGGATCCCGACCCAAGCCGAAATTATTGCTCGATGTTCTCCACGTGCATGATGTCTTGCGTCGAAGGCACGATCCCGACCTCTTGGAGAACGGGCATGAGGAACTTGCCGAAGTCCTCGTAGTTTTCCTGGGAATCCCAGATCTCGAAGACCATGAGCTGCCCATCTTCTCCAAAGCAGGAGTGGTGCTTGCGTCCAGTCGTGTTTGCACCAGACGCCTCTAGACCCTTGCGAGCCTTGTTGTACTGGTCGATCGTCAAGGCCTCAGGCTTTACGTATACAGCGATCACGGGGGAACTCCTCTGACTAGGTGTCTCTCACGCCGTCCTTGGCGTCATGCGGGTGAACACACACACGTCAGCCAGGTGATGGGGCCTGGCCCCATCGAGATGACATCAAAACGGAGCACCGTCGCCGCGGCAGCCCGTCCAGGAATAGCCAGTGACCAAA
>DASXBZ010000150.1:0-6516 GCA_036491435.1 Acidimicrobiales bacterium | reverse complement strand
ACCCCAAGGTCCAGAACTTCAACAACCCCACCTCGCCACAGGGCCAGCACGCCTTTGGCATGATCGGTGGGTCGATCTGGCCAACCCAGATCTGGATCAGCTGAGTGCCGAGTGGAGGTTCGTGAGCGGTCGCATCCTGGTTGTCGAGGACGATGAGCGCATCAGGTCCTCCATGCGCCTGGCCCTGGAGGGCGAGGGCTACGAGGTAAAGGACGCTGCCAGCGGCGAGGAGGGCCTCGACCTGTTCGCCGAAGCTCCAACGGACGTTGCGCTGATCGACCTCATGCTGCCCGGCATGGACGGGTTCGAGTGCTGCCGTGCCCTGCGGCGCAGCAGCGCCGTGCCCATCATCATCGTGACAGCGCGCTCGGACACCCACGACGTGGTCGCCGGTCTGGAGGCCGGGGCGGACGACTACGTCACCAAGCCCTTCGTGGCCAAGGAGCTGGCGGCGCGGATCCGGGCGTTGCTGCGCCGGGCGCGGCCGGCGGAGGAGGAGCCGGGCGCCCTGACGTTCGGCGACCTCCAGCTGCTGCCCGAGCAGGGCGTGCTGCGCCGGCTCAACGGCGAGGAAGTCCACTGCACGCGCACCGAGTTCCGGTTGTTGTGCGAGCTGGCGGCGTCGCCGAACAAGGTGCTGAGCCGGGAGCAGCTGCTCGACCGGGTCTGGGGCTACGACTACTTCGGCGACGGGCGTCTCGTCGACGTGCACATCCGGCGCCTGCGCACCAAGGTCGAGGTCGACCCCGCGGTGCCACAGCACATCCTCACTGTCAGGGGCATGGGCTACAAGCTGGTCCCCTGACGTGAGACTGGGCATCGGCGCCCGCATCACGGCCGTCTTCGGCCTCGGGGCGCTGGTGCTGTCGATCCTGCTGGGCGGCATCTCGTACTTCACCGTCCGCCACTTCCTCCTTGCGGGCCGCGAGTCGGCGGCCCAACAGCAGGCGTTCTCCAACGCGTCGAACGTGCGCACCTCCCTCGAGTCGGGCGACACGCAGTACGTGTCGCTGCTGGCGCAGATCGACGCGGGGACCGGCGCCCATTCCGTGCTGTACCACCGGTCCAAGGCCTACGTGTCCTCGTTGGCGGTCACCGCGTCCTCCCTTCCGGTGCAGCTCCGCAAGGAAGTGCTGGCCGGCACCCCGTCGACGCAGACCTACCGCAGCGCGGCGGGCAAAGCGGAGATCGCGGTCGGCCTGCCGGTCCCCGCGGTGCACGCCGCCTACTTCGAGGTCTTCGACCTTTCCGACCTCGACCACACCATGAGCGTGTTGGGCCTGACGCTCTTCGTGGCCGGCGCCGTCACGACGTTGCTCGGGCTCGCGCTGGGCCGCTTCGCCAGCCGGCGGCTACTGCGCCCGCTCTCCGACGTGACGTCGGCCGCGGGAGCCATCGCCGGCGGCGAGCTCGACACGCGGCTCGACGTCGAGGCGGCGGACCCGGACCTGGTCGGCCTGACCCTCTCGTTCAACGCCATGGTCGACCAGCTCCAAGAACGGATCGAGCGTGAGGCCCGGTTCAACTCCGACGTCAGCCACGAGCTGCGCTCCCCGCTGACCACGTTGTCGGCCGCCGTCGGGGTCCTCGAGACCGATCGCGACCGGCTCCCGGCCCGCTCGCAGCGGGCCCTGCAGCTCCTGAGCGACGACCTCCAGCGGTTCCAGCGGATGGTGAGCGACCTCCTCGAGATGTCCCGCGCCGACGCCGGCTCGGTCGACGTCTTCTTGGAGGAGGTGAACGTGTCCGAGCTGGTGCAGCGCTCGGTGGAGACCGGGATCGGGCACATGGACGGCCGCCGGCACGGCACGCCCGAGGTGGTCGTCGCCCCGGAGGTCGAGCAGTGGCGCGTCGGCGTCGACAAACGCCGCTTCGAGCGTGTGCTGGTCAACCTGATGGAGAACGCGGACCACTACGGGGGCGGGGTGACGACGATCGCCGTCGGCCCGGGGTCGGCGACCGGAGCTCTCGGATCCCTGGTGGAGGTGACCGTCGACGACGCCGGACCGGGGATCGACCCGGCCGAGCGCGCCAAGGTGTTCGAACGCTTCTACCGGGGCTCGGCCTCCGGGCGGCGCGGCACCGGGACCGGCACCGGCCTCGGCCTCGCGTTGGTTGCCGAGCACATGCACGTCATGCACGGCGACGTGCGCGTCGAGTCGTCCCCGGACGGCGGGGCGCGCTTCGTCCTGTCGTTGCCGGTGCTGTCGGACCCTGACGGCGACGGCGTCGACGGCACCGATGACGCGCTGGTCGGCGAGACCGGAGTGGACGCGTGAGCGCGCCCGGACGGGTTCGGCCGCGCCGCCAGCGCCTGGCCGTGGCGTGCCTGGCGCCCCTGGCGGCGTTCGCGGCTGGGTGCGCCATCCCGACGCAGGGATCGCCGAGCGCCATTCCCTCGGCGCGGGTGCCGTTCCATCTGCTCGACCCGCATCCGCCCACGACCACGACGACGCAGCCGAGGCCATCGGCCTACGTCGGCGTGCGGGTGTTCTTCCTCAACACGGACGCGAACGACGCGCTCACTCCGGCCAACCGGCTTGTGAGCGCACCGGCGCAGCTGCCCGCCATAATCACGGCGCTGGTGACCGGACCGAGCAGCGGCGACTCGGCCGCGGGGCTCATCACCGCCATCCCGAGCGACGTCGCCGTGATCTCGGCCGTCGAGACCTCTCAGAACGTCGTCACGGTGAACTTCAACACCGCCTTCGGCCAGATCACCGGCACCGCCACCGAGCAGGCAGTCGCGCAGGTCGTGACCACCGTGGTCGACAACACCAGCCCCGGGACGGGAGTCGTCTTCGAGATCAACGGCACCCACACCAGCGTTCCGATCGCGAACGGCTCCGAGGTGCCCGGACCCGTCTACCTCCTCAACGTCACGACCTGATCCGGCGAATCAGCCGGCGTTCTCGACGTCGTGCCGCCACGGGACCCGCGGCGCGCCCGACCACAGGTGCTCGAGGTCGTAGTAGTCGCGCGTCTCCTGCAGGAACACGTGGACGATGAAGTCGCCGTAGTCCATCAGCACCCAGGTCGCGTCCTGGAGTCCCTCGACCCGCAGCGGCGCGACACCGTGCGCGTCCTTGACGCCGCGCTCGATCTCCTCGACGAGCGTGCGCACGTGCCGCGTGTTCTGCGCGCTCGTGATGACGAACGCGTCGACGACAACGAAGAGCTCACCCATGCCGAGGACGACCGTGTCGCGCCCGAGTTTTGCGTCGGCCGACTCCGCAGCCGTCGCCACGGCGGGAGGCAGCTGGACTCCGACGTCCAACCCTTGCCTCAATGGAGCACGTCCAGGATTCCCACCGTGAGCCCGAAGGCACCGACCAAGATGGAACACGCGGCGATGGTCCACCGCTGTTGCGACCGTCGCGCCACCTTGAGCTCGGCCCGGCGATCAGCCCGCCGCTGGGCACGGATGGGGGACGCGGCCACGTGGGGACTGTCCGACAACTCCGTCCACCCGGCCGGCATGGCGCTCATCTACGGACAGCGTACATACCGCGGCGGCGAATGCAACGGATTACCGCGGGGGGTACGAGGTCGTCGACCGGCTCGCCGGCGGCGAGGCGGTCGCGGACCTGCGAGCTCGAGACGGCGACCTGGGGCCCGTCGACCGGCACCATCCTCCAGCCCGGCGGTGTGACCGTTCCGTGGGCGGTCGGCCGGGACACGACCGCCAGGGTGACCAGGCCGGCGAGGTCCTCGGCGCGGTGCCAGGTCGCGAGCTCGGACACCAGGTCGGCCCCGACGACGAGGAAGAGCTTGACGGGACGCGTGCCGGCGCCGGCCAGGATCTCTTCCGCCGTGTCCACCGAGTAGCTGAGGCCGCCCCGGTCGATCTCGAGCCGGCTGGCCTCCGCACCCGGGATCTCCTCGGCGAGTGCCTCGGTGAGCGCGAAGCGGTCCTCCGCCGGGGAGACGGCCCGCTGGCCCGACTTCTGCCAGGGGTCGTTGGCGACCACGAGGAGGAGGCGGTCGAGGCCGAGGGACTCCATCACGGCACGGCCGGCGGCGACGTGACCGAGGTGTGGTGGGTCGAACGTCCCCCCGAGGATCCCGACCCGCTCGGGTCGCTCAGGTGCCGGCAAGCTCGGCGATCACGGGCGCCAACGCGTCCATCTCGGCCTCGTGCACCACGATGTAGCTGAAGCCGAGGTCCTCGCGGCGTTTGCGCAGGGTCTCCGCGATCTCTGCCACGGTGCCGATCAGCGCCAGCGGCGCGGCGCGCAATTGGTCCGGCGTCAGGTCGAAGATCGGGGCGAGGGACTCGACGACCTCGTCCGCGTTCGGCACGACCTGCACCGTTGCGGTCCAGCACTGCAGCTCCAGGTCGCCGGCGCGCTCCCCCGCCGCCTCGCGCGCCCAACGCACGCGGTCGTGGTACCGGTCGAGGATCGCCTCCGCCGCGACCTCGGGGCCGATGTAACCGGCCGCGAGGCTCGGCACCACGCTCACGATCGAGGCGTACTGCCCGGCCAAGCTGAGAATGCGCCGTCCTCCACCTCCGATGACGAGCGGCGGGCCGCCGGGCGTCACCGGCGCCGGGGAGCACTTCGCGCCGGGAACCTGGTAGTGGTCGCCGCTGAACGTCGCGGTGCCCGTCTGCCAGAGGCTGCGCATGATCTCGAGGCTCTCGGCCAGCCGCGCGATCCGCACGGACGGACGGTCCATCGTGATGCCGGACTGGTCGTAGTCGGCGGTCAGCCACCCCGCCCCGAGGCCGAACTCGAAGCGGCCGCCGGTCACGACATCGAGCGTGGCGGCCTCCCGGGCCGCGAGCACCGGATGGCGGAAGTCGTTGTCGAGGACCAGCGTGCCGACGCGCAGACTCGTCGTCGCCTCCGCGGCGACCGCGCACGCGACCATGGGCGCCCACTGCTCGTCGAGATGGTCGGGGACGTAGAGCGTGGAGTAGCCCATGTCCTCGCATTTGCGCGCCAAGTCGCGCCAGGCAGCGGGGGATGCGGCGCCGGAGGCCTGCATGGCGAAGCGGAAGGCGGCCATGAGCGGGGATCCTACGGCGTTAACCTGTTGCGGTGACGAGCCGCCCCGAGTCCTCCTCCTGGAGCGCCGCGTCCTGGCGGAGGTTCCCCGCCGCGCAGCAGCCCGACTGGCCCGACGCCGAAGCTCTGAAGAAGGCAGAGGCGCGCTTGTCCGCGCTGCCGCCGCTCGTGTTCGCGGGCGAGGCGCGCCACCTCACCCGCAACCTGGCCGAGGTGGCGAACGGACAGGCCTTTCTGCTCCAGGCCGGCGACTGCGCCGAGTCCTTCGTCGACTTCTCCGCCGACTCAATCCGGGACAAGCTCAAGATCATCCTGCAGATGGCGGTGGCGCTGACGTACGCCGCCGGCGTGCCGGTGGTCAAGGTCGGCCGCATCGCAGGGCAGTTCGCCAAGCCGCGCTCGGCCGACACCGAGACCGTGGGTGACGTCGCGTTGGCGTCGTTCCGCGGCCACATGGTCAACGACGACGCCTTCGACGCCGAGGCACGCCGGCCCGATCCCGAGCGCCTGGTCGCCGCCTACCAGCAGTCGGCCTCGACCCTCAACCTGTTGCGGGCCTTCACCAAGGGAGGGTTCGCCGACCTCTCGCAGGTGCACCTGTGGAACCAGCAGGTCGTCGCGTCGTCGACCGAGGGGCAGCGCTACGAGCGCATTGCAGCGGAGATCGACCGCGCGTTGCGCTTCATGGCTGCGTGCGGGATCGACCTGGGCGCCGAGGAAGGTCTCCACCAGGTCGACTTCTTCACGTGCCACGAGGGACTGATCCTCCCCTACGAGGAGTCCCTCACCCGCGTCGACTCCTTGACCGGCGACTGGTACGACTGCTCGGCCCACATGGTCTGGGTCGGCGACCGCACCCGCCAGCTCGACGGCGCGCACATCGAATTCTTCCGGGGCATCCGCAACCCGGTGGGCTGCAAGATCGGCCCGACCTGCACGCCCGAGGAGCTCGCCGGCCTGTGCGAACGACTGAACCCCGAGCGCCTGCCCGGGCGCCTGACGCTGATCACCCGGATGGGCGCTGACAAGGTCGAGGATCTGCTCCCGCCCCTGGTCCGGGCTGTGGAGGCCGAGGGCCACCCAGTCGTGTGGGCCTGCGACCCCATGCACGGGAACACCTTCACCAGCGCGGGCGGCCACAAGACCCGCCGCTTCGACGTCATCCTCTCCGAGCTGCGGTCGTTCTTCGCTGTCCACCGAGACGAGGGCACCTGGCCGGGCGGCCTGCACATCGAGCTCACCGGCGACGACGTGACCGAATGTCTCGGCGGGGCCGAAGAGATCCTCGAGGGCGACCTCGGGGTGCGCTACACCACGACCTGCGACCCGCGGCTGAACGCCCGCCAGTCCCTCGACCTCGCCTTCCAAGTGGCCGAGTTCCTCAGAAGCTGAAAGGAAGAAGAGAACTTTTGATCCGTCGACTCGTCCTCGCCACGCTGGCGGCTGCGCTGCCCGTGGTGGCCGTGGTCGCATCATCCGTTCTCCCCTCCGCCGCACCGCCCGC
>DASXBZ010000149.1:0-7562 GCA_036491435.1 Acidimicrobiales bacterium | reverse complement strand
GGCTTCATGGAGCACGGGCGCGAGCTGCCGCGCCGACGGCCCGTGCCGGTCCGCCTCCGCGACTGGAGGGAGGTCTACGAGCCCTTCCCCGCGGAGTCGACGATGCAGCAGGGGGCGCGCTGCATGGACTGCGGCATCCCCTTCTGCCACGACGGGTGCCCACTCGGGAACCTCATCCCGGAGTGGAACGACCTCGTCTACCGGGACGACTGGCCCGAGGCCATGGAACGGCTGCACGCGACGAACAACTTCCCCGAGTTCACCGGGCGGCTCTGCCCGGCACCGTGCGAGGCGTCCTGTGTGCTCGGGATCAACGAGGACCCCGTGACGATCGAGCGGATCGAGTACGAGATCGTCGAGCGGGCGTGGTCCGAGGGCTGGGTCAGCCCGCAACAGCCGACCGTGCACACCGGCAAGTCGGTGGCCGTCGTCGGATCGGGACCGGCCGGGCTGGCGGCAGCGCAACAGTTGGTTCGGGCCGGCCACCTGGTGACGGTGTTCGAGCGGGCCGAGAAGCCGGGCGGCCTGCTGCGCTACGGGATCCCCGAATTCAAGATGGAGAAGTCCGTGTTGGACCGCCGGTTGGCCCAGCTGGAGGCCGAAGGCGTGACGTTCGTGTGCTCGACCTCGGTGGGTGGTGTGCCCGAGAGCTCAGGCTCGCCCGCCGACGCTGTGATCGAGCCCGGCGAGGAGCGCGGCTTGGGGACGGCGTGCGCCCCCGGCGTGCAGGTGCGCCCGGCCGCCGAGGTGCGGGCGGAGTTCGACGCGGTCGTGCTGGCCGGGGGTGCCACCTTGCCCCGCGACCTGCCGGTGCCAGGGCGGGAGCTTGACGGCATCCACTACGCACTCGAGTACTTGAAGCCGGCGAACCTGGTCCAGGAGGGCGCGCTGGCGTCGTCACCGATCACGGCCGCCGGCAAGCGCGTCGTCATCATCGGCGGGGGCGACACGGGCGCCGACTGCCTCGGCACGGCGCACCGCCAGGGCGCCGTCTCCGTGCACCAGTTCGAGATCATGCCCGAGCCCCCGAGCGACCGGCTGGCCGACAACCCCTGGCCGGTGTGGCCGCTCATCCTGCGCAGCTCGGCCGCGCACGAGGAAGGTGGCGAGCGTCTCTTCTCGGTGACCACCACCGAGTTCGTCGACGGCGGCTCGGGCGCGGTTCGCGCGCTGCGAGGGCACACGGTCGAGATGCGCACCGAGGACGGGCGCCCGGTCTTCGAGGTCGTCCCCGGCACCGAATTCGAGCTGGAGTGCGAACTCGTGCTGCTGGCCATGGGCTTCTTGGGCACGGAGCGGCGCAACGCCGTCGGCGAGCTGGGTGTCGAGGTCGGCCCGCGCGGCAGCGTCGCGGCCGACACGGACTGGGCGACCAACGTCGAGGGCGTGTTCGTCTGCGGCGACCAGACCCGGGGACAGAGCCTGATCGTCTGGGCCATCGCGGAGGGGCGCTCCTGCGCGTCGGCGGTGGACCGCTGGCTCATGGGGACGACGTGGCTGCCGGCGCCGATCGTGCCCGGCCAGCTGGCGCTGCGCTGAGCTCGGGTTCGCCATGCCGTTCGTCCGCGCCAACGGCATCGATCTCTACTACGAGCTCGCCGGCGCGGGGGAGCGTCTGCTCTTCATCTCGGGCACCGGCGCGGACCTGCGCCGCTCGCCGCGCTTGACCGACGGGTCGCAGTTCGCAGCCTTCGAAATGGTGCAGTACGACCAGCGCGGCCTGGGGCAGTCCGCGGTGCCCGAAGGCCCGTACACGATGCGGGACTACGCCGACGACGCGGCCGGACTCCTGGACGCCCTGGACTGGGACTCCGCCTTGGTGCTCGGCGTCTCCTTCGGCGGCATGGTGGCGCAGGAGCTCGCTCTCCGGCACCCGGCGCGTGTCCGTCGGCTGGTGCTCGCGTGTACCTCGGCCGGAGGGGGCGGCGGCGCGTCGTACCCGCTCCACGAGCTCGTCGGCTTGGAGGCGCAGTCGTCGCTGCACACGCGCCTGCAGTTGCTCGACACGCGCTGGGACGCCGCCTGGCGTGCCGACAATCCGGAGATGGTGGCCATGCTGGCCGAGGGCTTCCAACTCGGCGGGACGGAGGGCCGCCCGGCCCCAGGGACGTTGCTCCAACTCGAGGCACGCCGCCATCACGACACGTCCACCCGCCTGGCAGAGATCGAGTGCCCCACCCTCGTGTGCGGTGGGCGATACGACGGGCTGGCACCCCCGGCGAACAGCGAGTTCCTCGCCATGACGATCCCCGGCGCCCAGCTCGCCTTCTTCGACGGCGGGCACCTCTTCATGATGCAGGACGCGGCCGCCATGCCCGCGATGCTGTCTTTCCTCGTCGCCGCGTAACGGGCTTCGTCGAGCCGGCGCGAAGGTCTCGGCGCGTCAGGCGATGCGCGCGAGCAGCGCGACGGCGTCCAGCTCGATTCCGGCGTAACCGCGTGTGACGGCCGTCTGCCGGGCGCGTTCGGCCATGGCCCGTGCCTGATGGCGGTCGCCGCCTCCGTCACGGTCTGTCAGCAGCTGCGCCCAGGCGACTTCGGTCATCGCGACGAAGGGAGGGCAGCGAAGGCGTTCGTGCAACTCCAGGGCTCGGCCGAAGGACTCGGCCGCCTCGTCGTAACGCCCGAGAACGTGTTCGAGCCGCCCCAGGGTGTGGGCGATCACCGGGTCGACCGTGACGTGGGTGGTGACGAGATGGTCCCCGAAGGGTGCAAGCCGGTCGTGCAGCACCATGGCGGCCGCGCCATCACCCGTCCGTACGGCCGCGTCGGCCCAGCAATACAGCGCACTGGACCAGGAGTTGTCGGGCGGGATGGCAAAGCCCTCCTCGTGGGCTGCGTCGAGGAGCCGCCCGCACCGCGCGAGGTCGCCGCCGTCGGCGTACGCCATCGCGAGGACGGCCTGATAGACGGGCTGGCCCGGCATGGCCGCCACCGTCTGCTCGATCAGCGAGATCAGCTCGGCGATCCGGCCCTGTCGTACCCGGATATTCAGCAGCTGCGAGCCGTAGATGGTGAACGCGTCCGACTCCTCGGTCTCCAGACCGAAGTTCAGTGCGTCTGTGGCCCTCTGCTCGGCCTCCGCCAGGTCGCCCGCGAGGAGTGATTGGACCGCCAGGTCGTACGCGTGCGTCCACCGCAGTCCCGCATGGGGCAGTTCCTCGAGGATGGTGCCCTGGGTCGCCAGCTGCGCCTCGAACCCGTTGCGATCGGCCGACTCGAGATCACACCGGCTCAGGAGGTGACAGGTCAAGAAACGCTGGAACGGATCGCCGGACTCCTCGGCGAGCACGGCCGCCTCCTGCAGCCAAGCCAACCGCGTGGAGAGTGTCGCGGGAGCGACCACGGCCTGTACCGCACGCAGCAGCGAGTCAGCGAGCGCCCCGCGGTCACCGCTGGAGCGGGCGAGCCCCACCGCCTCGGTCACCATGGCCAGTCGGTGCTCCAGGGTCGTCGTGTAGATCTGCTCGGTCGCCGTGAGAGTGAGCAGGCGCGCCCGGGTGGCAGTCTCCTCGGCATCTATGCCGTCGAGGGCATGTCGGAGCGCGGTGAGCCGCTCCTGGTCCGCCTCGCCGATGCGCGACTGCCAGCCCCGGTTGTTGGTCAACGCCGCCCGCGCCAGCAGATGAACGTCGCCGAGCCGCTCGGCGAGCGCAGCTGCGTGTAGGAGCGTCTCCCGAAAAGCGGAGAGGCCGGCTTGTCGCTGGGCGTCGCCCAGCCCTACCAACAGCTCGGCCCGCGTCGCGTCTGCTCCGCCCTCGTCGCCCAGCAGATCGATCGCCTGCGTGTACCAGCGCACCGCCTCGGCCGGTGCCAACACCGCGAGCGCCCACGCACCCGCTTCTCCGGCGTAGGCGACCGCCTTGGCGTTGTCACCGTGGCGGCTGGCGTGCGCCCAGTGATAAGCGAGCTCTCCCACCCGTGGGCCGGGGTCACCACCCGTCAGCTCCTCGAGGGCCTCCGCGACAGCGCGGTGGGCCCGGGACCGCCGGGCCGCCGACAGGTCGTCATAGAGGGTGTGCCCGATGAGTGCGTGGGAGAAGGTGTACCCGTCGCCCCTCTCGCGCTCTCGTAGGAGCTGGACGTCGACAGCCGCTTCGCAGAGGTCCAGGAGATTCACTCCGTCCGCGCCCGCCACGCGCTCGAGCAGGTCGAGGTCGAAGTCACGCCCGATGACCGAAGCCAGCGTCAACACCCGATGCGTCTGGGGCCCGAGCGAGCGCACGCGTTGGCCCACCACCTCGCGGATGCTCACGGGGAGCCCCGCCGTGCGGAGGTCGTCGGTCGTCGTCCAGCGCCCGCCCGCGTCCTGGTAGATCAGGCCCGTGGCCGCGAGATGGCGCAGGAGCTCGCGCACGAAGAACGGGTTGCCGTCGGTCTCGGCGGCCAGCGCGTCCCGCAGCACGAGGCCGTCCTCGTTCATCTCGTGCCCGGCGATCAACTCCAGGAACGCGAGCAGCTCGTCATCGCCGAGGCCTCTCAGAGGCAAGCGGACGACGCCCTGCTCGCGGTGCAGCGCCGCCAACAGCACGGCCAGCGGGTCCTCCGCCCCGACGTCTGCGTCGCGGAAAGTTCCGACCACGAGCAGCGAGAGCACTCGGTCCGATAGGAGCACATGACGCAGAAGATCGAGAGTTCCGGCGTCGGCCCACTGCAGGTCGTCGAGCAACACGACGAGCGGCGCGGCGGCGGAGGCCCGTGCCAGGAGGTCCACGACGGCTGCGAAGAAGCGTGGACGCTCGGCTTCCTCCGCCCCCCGGTCATCGGCTGCCTGCACGACGGTGCTTGCCCAGACTGCAGGCACGACCCGGCCCACGACGGTGCCATAGGTCGCGCTATGGGCGCGCAGGAGATCCGGGGTGGCCTGCTCAACTAGGTGGCCGAGCGCCTCCGCCCAGGGTTGGTACGGGACAAAGAGGTCTTCGTCGCAACGTCCGTAGAGAACGGACACGCCCGCTTTCGACGCCCGCTCAGCGACCCGCGCCGCCAGTGTCGTCTTCCCGATCCCGGGCTCCCCCGACACGAGGACGGCCCTGCGCTCGCCGGCGCATGCATCCTTCAGCGCGGCGTCGAGCATTTCCTGCTCACGGAGGCGGCCGACGTAGCGCGCGGCGGCGAGCGACGCGACCCGCCGGGGGAGGGGCAGGATGTTGCCGTCATCCGCGGCCCGAGGCTTCCAGAGCACACGGTGGATGGTCACCGGTTCGTCGAGGCCTTTCAGCGTCACGTCGCCCACCGACTCGAACTCGAACCCTCCCCGAGAGCGGCTGAGGAGCCGGACCATGTCCGTGGTGAGGATGGTGCCGCCTTCGCAGAGGGCGCACAGGCGCGCCGCCTCGACGACCGACCGCCCGTACCAGTCGCCGTCCTCCTCTGCCGCCTCGCCGACCGCCAGGCCGACCCGCATCGTCAAGGGCGCCGTCGAGGCCGGGCGTGCTGCAATGGCCTGCTGCATCCCGACGGCACAGGCCAAGCCGGCCCCAACGCCCGAGAACACGACCATCAGCCCGTCGCCGGTGGACTTGATCTCGTGGCCGCCGGCCTCGGCCACGACGGCCCGCAGCAGCGAGAAATGCTCGCGACGCAACTCGTCAGCGACGGCGTCGCCGAAGCGGCTCAAGAGCTCCGTCGACCCCACGAGGTCGGTGAAGAGCACGGTCACCGTCTGTGTTGCCATGGCGGCCTTCCCCCTGCAATGTCCATTTCAGTCTGTCAGAGGACCCGGTCCTTCGCTCAGGTGCCCTCGGCTTCGGAGCGTCCGCGGCCCGTAGATTGCCGGTCATGGACCTCACGACGACGACGCAGTGGCAGGCCCTGGCCGACCACTTCCATTCCGAGGGCGAGCAGTACGAACTGCGCGAGCTCTTCGCCCAGGATCCCGACCGGGCCGAGCGCATGACCGCGACCGCCGCCGACGTGGCGCTCGACTATTCGAAGCACCGGGTCACAGCCGAGACGATGCGCCTGCTGATGGCGGTAGCCAGAGCAGCCAAGGTCGAGGAGCGACGCGACGCCATGTTCCGTGGTGACCACATCAACACCACCGAGAATCGCGCCGTGCTCCACGTCGCACTCCGCATGCCGCCGGGCACGCAGCTCGAGGTCGACGGGCAGGACGCCACGGGCGACGTCCACCGGGTGCTCGGCAAGATGGGTGAGCTCTCCGAGCGCATCCGCAACGGCACCTGGACCGGCGCGACGGGCAAGCGGATCTCGGCGGTGGTCAACATCGGCATCGGCGGGTCGGACCTGGGGCCGGCCATGGCGACGCTGGCCCTGGCCGACTACGCCCAGCCCGGTCTGACGAGCCGTTTCGTCTCCAACGTCGACCCGGTCGACCTCTATGCCGCCGTCCACGACCTCGACCCGGCCGCCACGCTCTTCGTCGTCAGCTCGAAGACCTTCACGACGCTCGAGACGCTCACGAACGCGGCGGCAGCGCGGGACTGGCTGCTGGACGGCCTCGGCGCGGCAGCGGGCGACGACGCCGTGGCCAAACACTTCGTCGCCGTGTCGACCAACACCAAAGCGGTGTCCGAGTTCGGCATCGACACCGACAACATGCTCGAGTTCTGGGACTGGGTGGGCGGCCGCTACTCCTACGACTCGGCTATCGGCTTCTCGCTCATGGTGGCCATCGGCCGCCAAGCCTTCGGCGAGATGCTGTTCGGCTTCCACGCGATGGACGAGCACTTCCGCACCGCGCCCCTCGAGGAGAACCTGCCGGCGATCCAGGGCATGCTGAACGTCTGGTACAACAATTTCTTCGGCGCGCAGACGCACGTCGTGCTGCCCTACAGCCACCGGTTGGCACGCTTCCCCGCCTACCTGCAGCAGCTCACGATGGAGTCCAACGGTAAGTCGGTGCGTCTCGACGGCACGCCGGTGGAGGGACAGACGGGCGAGATCTTCTGGGGCGAGCCCGGGACCAACGGGCAACACGCCTTCTATCAACTGATTCACCAGGGCACGAAACTGATACCGGCGGACTTCATCGCCTTCGCCGAGGCGACCCACGACACGGGGGAGCAGCAGGACCTCCTCATGGCCAACTGCCTGGCTCAGACGAAGGCGCTGGCCTTCGGCAAGACCGCCGAAGAGATCGCGGCAGAGGGGACGGCGCCCGAGTTGGTGCCGCACAAGGTGATGCCGGGGAACCGTCCCAGCTCGACGATTCTGGCGCCGAAGGTAACGCCGTCGGTGCTCGGCCAACTGGTTGCGCTCTACGAGCACACCGTCTTCGTGGAGGGAACGATCTGGGAAATCGACTCGTTCGACCAGTGGGGGGTCGAGCTCGGCAAGGTGATGGCGAAGGAGCTGGCGCCGATCCTGACCAGCGCGTCGGTGCCCGACCTGTCGGGACAAGATGCGTCGACTGCGTCACTGGTCCGGCAGTACCGGGGGCTGCGCGGCCGGCCAGTGTAGGCCCGACCCTTGCTCTATTGCGGTCCCGAGAGGCCGTGCAAGGGCTGGTGCGGCATGAGGCCGCGCCAGACGCTGGGGAGTTTGCGGGCCATGCGCTGCAGCTCCTCCAGGTCGTGAGCTGAGAGGGCCTCGAGCCG
>DASXBZ010000148.1:0-2375 GCA_036491435.1 Acidimicrobiales bacterium | reverse complement strand
GTGTAGAGCGACGCGGGCAGGTCCTTCGAGCGATTCCAGTTGGCATCGAGGTTGCGGTAGAAGCTCACCGGCCCGAACAGGCCGCTGCGGGTGAGCCCCTCGGTGTAGACGTCGACGTCCTCCTCGGTGAGCCATGCCGGCAGCGTGTCGGGCGCCGGTTGGAGCAGGTCGAGGAACCGGGTGCCCTCGGCGGGCACGTCCCCGATCAGCGCCCGGCCCTTCGCCATCCCTTCGCCGCCGGCCGAGTACAGCATCGTGCGCACGTAGAGCCGCGGGTTCTCGTCGAACTCCGCCTCGGCGGGCCCGACGTCCTGGAAATAGAGCATGTAGAAGAACTTGTCGCCGAAGATGTGGCGGAAGATCTCGGTCGGTGGCCCCGGCGCGTGCGAGTACGGGACGCTCATGGCGTAGATGGAGGAGACCCGCTCGGGGTGGAGCCGCCCCATCTCCCAGGTGACCATGGCGCCCCAGTCGTGCCCGCTGAACGCGGCCTGCTCGTAGCCGTAGTGGTCGAGCAACCCGCAGAGGTCCCCGGTCAGCTTGTCCGAGCCGTAGTCGGCCACCTCCTTGGGGGCCGAGCTGCCGCCGTACCCGCGCAGGTCGGGGGCGAAGGCGCGGTAGCCCGCGTCGCCCAGCGCGACGAGCTGGTGCCGCCACGAGTACCACAGCTCGGGGAAGCCGTGGCACATGACCACGGGCGACCCGTCGCTCGGACCGGCCACCGCGACGTGGAGCTCCACCCCGTTCGTCTCGACCTGCTCGTGCGTGACCTCAGCCACCGGGCGTCACCTTCTCCCCGTCCTTGGCAGCGGCCTTCTCTGCCTTCTCGTCGTGGTGCTTCTGGATGGCGGACATGATGGCGCTGCCCGCCGCGCCGATGAACTCGGGACGGTTCTCGGCCGCCCAGTCACGACTCGCCGTCGTCGTGCGCGCCGAGTCCTGGAAGTGCGGCGCCACGTAGCGGGCGAGCAGCTCGTAGGAGTGGCGCGTGGCTGCCGTGTCGGCCCACTCGTGGCCCATGCAGAGGTAGGTGCCGAAGCCGCCCGACTGGGCCTGCAGGCGCTCGATCTGTGCGATGGCGTCGTCCGGAGTACCGATCACCGCGATCCCCGACGCGTTCAGTGCGTCGACGAGGGAACTGAAGTTCTCGGTGTTCGGAGCGATCGGCAGGGCGGCCACCCGCTGGAAGTAGTCGACCCACTCCTCGAGCCCGAACGCGACGTCGGCGATCGCCTGCTCCTTGGTGTCGGCGATGTGCACCGGCCCGACAAGGCGCCACTTGTTGCGATCGACCGTCGTACCGAATTCCTCGGCGCGCTCCTCCATGACCTGCCAGTGCGAGCCGAGCACGTCGAAGCCGCCTTCGGTCGTGGCGCCGAGGGAGAGGAGGCTGCACCCGAAGCGTCCGGCCAGACGCGGGCCCGAAGGCGAGACTTGGGCGGCGACGCCGATCTCGGGGAAGGGGCGCTGGTACGGGAGCAGCTGCAGGCGCGCCTTGACGAGCTTGAACCACTCCGTCTCCATGGAGACCGTCTCGCCCGCGAGCAGCTGGAGGATGGCCTCGAGGCTCTCCTCCATCATGTCGCGCTGCTTCGCCGGATCGATGCCCATCATGAACGCGTCCGAGGGCAGTGCACCGGGCCCGACACCGAGCATGACCCGGCCCCGTGTCAGGTGGTCGAGCAGGACCATCCGGTCCGCCAGCATGAACGGATGGTGGTACGGCAGCGACGACACGCCGGTGCCCAGGCGAATGGTGCGGGTGCGCTCGGCGGCGGCGGCGATGAAGACCTCGGGCGAGGCGATGATCTCGTAGCCGGCGGAGTGGTGCTCGCCGAACCACGCCTCGTCGAAGCCGAGCGCGTCGAGGTGCTCGATCAACTGGAGGTCGCGTTCGAGCGCCAGCGTCGGGTTCTGGCCCACCGGGTGGAACGGGGCCAGGAAGATCCCGAACTTCAGTCGGCCGTCGGCGGCAATGGTGGTCATGGTTCTCCGTGTCTGTGGTCGATGAGGGTGCGGCGGGGTCGGTCGGGCGGCGGTCGGGTCAGGGCTTCACCAGGATCTTGCCCTGGTCGCCGGGGTTGCGCAGCGTCTCGAACGCGGCGGGCGCTCCGGCGAGGTCGACCGACGAGGTGACGAGCAGGTCGGCCCCGGGCACGCCGGACGCCAGGCGCGCCAGCGTCGCGGCGAACTCGGCCGGCGTGTAGCCGAAAGAGAACCGCAGCTCGAGCTCTTTGGTCACCGCCATGAACGGCTCGATGGCGTCGGTGTGCATGCACACGCCCACGACCACGATCCGGCTGTGCGGCGGCGCGTCGGCGATGAGCGACTGCAACATGCCGGGCACGCCGACCGCCTCGAAGATGACCGGGTCG
>DASXBZ010000147.1:0-39703 GCA_036491435.1 Acidimicrobiales bacterium | reverse complement strand
CACCGACCCGTGGTACATCCACCTCTACCGGACCGGCCACGCGTACCACGGCGTGCATCCCTTCTACATGTGGTACTGGTGCGCGCACGCCCTCCAGCACGTCGGCCGCGTGATCGTCGTCGGCGGCGACACCAAGGCGGTACGGCGGCTCGGCTTCACCCCGGCCAGCTCGCTCGACGACGCGCTCGAGATGGCCACCGACGTGGTCGGCCCCTCCCCCACGCTCACGCACCTGCACAATCCGCCCATCCTGATGTCGGACGTGCAGTGATGGCGACGTCGGTGTCCTCTTCGTTGTCGTCGTTGACGAACCGGGTGCGCGCCGCCCGCTTCCCGCTGGCCGCGCCGCCGTGGCCGGCGTCCGTGCCGCGTCCGGACCCCGAGCGCCGGGTCGGTCTCGAGTACGACCACGAGTGGTCGCGCCGCTACCCGGTGCGCCTGGCGCGGGCCATGGTGCTCGACAACGTCACGCGCCCCGCCGCCCGGCTGCTGGCGCCGCCGACCATCCGCGGGCTCGAACACCTCCAGCACTTCGACGGCCCGGTGATCTTCGCCGCCAACCACGCCAGCCACATCGACACGCCCTTGCTGCTCACGACGCTCCCCGTCGAGTTCCGGCACCGCACGGTCGTTGCGGCGGCCTCGGACTACTTCTTCGACCGGACGTGGAAGTCGGTCCTGTGGTCGTTCGCACTGGCCGCCATCCCCATCGAACGCAGCCGGGTCAACCGCAAGTCGTCCGACACGGCGGCAGAGCTGATCGAGGACGGCTGGAACCTCGTCATCTTCCCGGAAGGCGGACGCTCCCCCGACGGCTGGACCCAGCCGTTCCACGCGGCCAGCGCCGGGTATCTGGGCAAGCGCACCGGTCGCCCGGTCGTCCCCGTCTACCTGCACGGGACGCGCCACGTGCTGCCGAAGACCGGCGAGGCCGGCGCCCGCGCGCCGGGCGGCTCGGGGACCGAGTCGCGCCGCGGCGGGCGCCTGCGCCGCTCCCCCATCGCCGTGCTGTTCGGGGCGCCCATGACGCCCGACGAAGGTGAGAACGCGCGGCGCTTCTCCGAGCGCATCGAGGCCTCGGTGGCGACGCTGGCGCGCGAAGTCCAGTCGGACTGGTGGCAGGCGCGGCGCGCCGTGAGCGCGACCGATCCTGTGCCGGGCGCGTCCACTGCGCACCGCGGACCCGAGGCCGCGGCGTGGCGCCGCTCCTGGGCCCTCGACGGGCCGCCGTCACGCGACCGGCAACGCGAGTGGCCGGACTGATCCTTCCCCTGGCGGCCGCCCGCCGGTAGATTGCACGGCGGAGCAAGGCGGCGGAGCAAGGCGGGGGCGCATGGCGAACAGCGGCGAAGGCGTAGACATGGTCACCGGGCGTCTCGTCCGGTCGAAGGTCGCGGCGGTGGCCGCGTCGATCGGGCTCATCGTGCTCACCGTGGGCGTGGCGGTGACGACGAGCGTCGTGGCGCCAACGGCGGCCGGCGCCACCGCCGTCCCGTGGACGCCGTCCGAAGCGCCGCTGCCGACCGCGCCGCTTCCCGACGGCAGCACCGCGACGGGCATGCAGCTGTTTGCGACGTCCTGCGTCTCGGCCGACTATTGCGTGTCGGTCGGGTGGGTCAGCGAGGGCACCGAGGCCAACGGCTGGTCGGGCAAGTTCCCGCTCGCGGAGACCTATGCGAACGGCGAATGGACACCTTCGGTGTTACCCGAGCCCAGCGACGCCTCCTCGAACTTCTACACCGCCGTGCTGTACTCAGTGTCCTGTGCCAGCGCGGGATCCTGCGCGGCGGTGGGCGACTACTACTCCTTCGACGCCGCCAACGACACGGCCAATCAGAGCGGCCTTCTGGAAATCCTTGCCGGCGGCACCTGGACCGACTCGGCCGCGCCGTTGCCCAACGGGCCCAACTCCGGGCTGGTGAACCTCAACTCCGTCTCGTGCAGCGACCCCACCACGTGCGTGGGCATCGGCACGTACACACCCGATGCCGGCGGTCCGAACGTCGGCCTGATCTATCAGCTGCAGAACGGCAGCTGGGCTCCGCAGACAGTGCCGGTGCCGGGGGGCTCCAACGAGGAGGACCTGAGTGCGGTCGCTTGTCCCGACGATGGTGCCTGCACGGCGGTGGGTGACTGGCTGGACCAGAACTTCATCTTTCACCCCTTGGTGATGACGCTCAGCTCCGGCACGTGGGGGCTCGTCAGCGTGCCCGGCCCGGCGGACCAGAACGCGACCGGAGGGCAGCTCATCCTGCGCGCGGTCGACTGCCCCGAGGTCACGACGTGCGTGGCCGGGGGCTCCTACTACGACACCAACAATTTCGGCCAGCCACTCTTCCTCGAAGAACAGGGCGGGGTGTGGACGGCGCAGAAAGCGCCGGTCCCGTCCGACGCGCCCGCCGACCCCAATGCCGCCATCTTCGGCGTGTACTGCCCCGCCGCCGGCTCGTGCACCGCCACGGGGGCCTACGAGCCGGGCGGCACCGGCTCGAACCCGGCGGGGATGATCCTGACGCTCGCCGGCGGGAGCTGGTCCGCGCAGACAGCCCCGCTTCCGGCCAACTTCACCGCCGGCCCGAACAGCGCAGCGGCCCACGACTCGGGGCCGCATGCCGCGCCGGCACTCGAGGCCGCGCCCTCGTCGACACCCGCGTCACTCGCCGGGGTCGGCTGCGGGGTCGACGGGTTCTGCGCGAGCAGCGGCGAAGTCGGCAGTGGCGGTGGCCTCCTCGAGACGGGGGGCTTCAGTGGCGTGCCGGCGGTGAGTGGGCTTTCCCCCGCCGAAGGCCCGCTGGCCGGTGGCACCACCGTCACGATCACCGGCTCGAACTTCGGGAGCGACAGCGTGGCCTCCTTCGGGGGCAAGGCTGCGTCCACCACCGTGGTGAGCGCGACCGAGCTCGTCGCGACCGCACCCGCGGCGTCCGCCGCCGGGGTGGTCAACGTCACCGTGAGCACCGGCGGCACGCAGACCCGTGCCGCTACTGCCAACGAGTTCGCCTACCAGGGCGCGCAGAGCCGGGTCGGCGGGTACGCCCTGGCGGCAACCGCCGCGGCCACGCAGAGTGCCGCGGTCACGTTCTACGTGCCGGCCGCGCAGTGCTTTGGCAACCCGAAGACCGCCAACCAGGTCGTCGACGAAGGCGCCAGGATCCGGACGACGTCCGGCGACACGTTCGGCGCCGTTGCCATCGGATGCGTGGCGACGAGGGCCGTCTATTCGGTGGTCGCCGCCGTGAACGGCGTGCCGGACGCGCCCACGGTGCCTATCACGCCGGGCCAGAAGGTCACTGTCAGCATCACGGAGAGCGCCGCCACATCGAACGTGACGATCACCACGCCGTCGGGTCAACAGGTCGACACTGGAACGGGGGCCACGGTCACCGAGTTGGACCTCGGCGCCCTGGCGGCGAATTGCAACCCGTCGGCGTGTGCGCCCGTGCCCCGTATGGGGACGACGTCATTCATCGCAGCGTCGCTCGACGGGCAGACCCCGACGGCGGCTGCCGCGCCACTGGTCAACCTGAAGGACGCGGCCGGCGCGATCGAGCTCCTCGCGGCCAAGACAGGCGGAACGACCTCGGCCACCTTCAAGACGACGTGGAAGCTCTCGTGCAGCAAGTCCGCGCCCTGCTGACGATCTTCTCTGCGCGACTCCCTGAAGGGCTTGTTTTCCGGGACCCTACGGGAGCGACGGAGGCGTGAGAGCGGGTGCGAACATCGCCGTAGCAAATCGGAATGCGCCGGACGAGTAGACGTCGCACTGTTCGAAGTAGGCCATGAGGGTCGTATTGCCGTCGGGGCAGAAATGGATCCCGTCGGGCGCACGGACCATGTTCGTCCCGGACGGCCCGGTGCACGGCTCGCCCTTGAGGCACGGGAGGGTGAACGTGAACTGCCCGTTCGCCAGGACCGCCTGGCCGGCATCGTCGTAGGTGACGCCGATGTTGTCGGCGGCGAGCGACTGGTACATCTGGTTGAGCCCGGTCACGTTCGCGCTCTCACCTGGAGACTCGTCGAGGGGCAGCCCGACCAGGACGACCTTGGTCCCGATGGAGCGGAAGATCGAGATCGCCGTCTGCGTGTCGCTCCGGTATTTGGCGTAGTACGGCGCCGTGCCGAGCTGGTAGCCCGCCATGCACGGTGAGAACGCATCGCCGGAGAACGCCAGCACCACCGCTGTCGGCTGGAACGCTTGCGCGTTGGCGGCCATCTTGGCGAACCAGTCACAGGTGGCCGTGCCAGGGTACGTGAGCACCTGCACCGAAGCCCCTGCGTCGCTTGCCAGCGACTGGAAGTCCTGTCCCGCCTCAGACGCCAACGAATCGCCGAAGAGCGCGACGCGCGGCGGACCGGGGGGAGGGAGCTCGGGCACCGATCCGTCGAAGGGTGCCGAGCCGAAATTGAAGATCCCGCCGTCGGAAGCGGCCAGCCAGTAGCCGCCCGGCCCGGCAGCCGCTGCCATGTCCACGACGGGCTTCGACAGCTGGAGCCCCCCGGTACTGCCGTGAAAGCCCGCGTCACCGAAGTTGAAGATGCCCCCGTCGGAGGCCACCTCCCAGTAGCCGCCACCGTCTGGAGTGGCCGCCATACCGACGATCGGCCGGTTGAGCGGCGTGCCACCCATAGAGCCGAGGAACGTCGCGTCGCCGAAGGCGAAGATCCCGCCGTCGGAGGCGACCAGCCAGTACCCACGACCGTCGCGCGTCGGGGCCACGCCGACGATGGGTCGGTTCAATCGAAGGCTCCCGGTGCTGCCCCGGAACACGGCGTCACCGAAGCTGAAGACGCCGCCGTCCGAGGCCACCTCCCAGTAGCCGCTTCCATCGGGGGTGGCCGCCATCCCGACGATCGGCCGGTTGAGCGGCGTGCCACCCATGGAGCCGTGGAACGAGGCGTCACCGAAGCTGAAGATGCCGCCGTCGGAGGCCACCTCCCAGTAACCGCCGCCGTCGGGGGTGGCCGCCATCCCGACGATCGAGCTCTTGACGACCAAGGCCGAGGCGTCGGGGGTGGGCGCAACCGTCAGGAGCATTGCCGCGGTCAGACCCGCTGCGATGAGGCACACGATGGTCCGCCGGGCCATGGAGTCAGTTTCGCCGATATCGGCATGCGGGTCGTCGCGGCGACCGCCGACGAAGGTTCTCCCGGGGCAGCATGGGCGTCGTTTCCTGCGCCTCCGGTCCCAGGGGTAACGGCCGTTTTCCGTGACATTCGGCTCTGGCAGAGCGTCGGACCGATCAGCAGAGTGGAGTCGATCAACAGCCCAGACGGTCTGCAGGCGACGGGTTTCGTGTGCGGAAGGAGCCTGAGAATGCAGCACGCTGGGACACCCCGCGACCGCCGGGTCGCCTGGTATTCGTCGCGCGACGGGTGGCGGCTGCTCGACCCCGACATCGCCAATACCAACGGGCCGACCGTCGCCCCACCATCGTGGTGGCGCGGGACGTGACCACCCTCGACGTCGGCGCCTGACCGGCACCGGCCGCAGCGCTCAGAAGACGATCGCCCCGTCCCGGGCCCGCGGGTCGTCGGCCCGCACGATCTCCTTGCCCAGCGGAGCCAGCGCCACGGCCGCCAGCTTGAAGTTCCCGAGGCCGAGCGGGATCCCGATGATCGTGAGGCAGAGCAGGATCCCCAGCACGACGTGCGCGAAGGCCATCCAGATCCCGGCCAGGATGAACCAGATCACGTTCGCGATCGTCGACGGCGCGCCGGCATCCGGTCTGCGCACCACGGCCCGGCCGAAGGGCCAGAGCACGAAGGCGGCGAGCCGGAAGCAGGCGATGCCGAAGGGGATCGTGATGATCAGCACGCACAGCAGCACCCCCACGAAGACGTACCCGATGGCCAGCCAGAGGCCCGACAGCACCAGCCACAGGATGTTGAGCACGGTCCGCATACGTCTCCTCCTTGTCCTGTCCCACCTCGACCTCTACCGGCGCAGCCGGTGCAGCCCACGCCGCCGGCGCACCGCGCCGAGCCGCTCCTCGCGCAGGCTCTCCGCCGCACTGTCGTCGAGCGGGGCCAGCGCCGCGTCGCCGAGCGCCCACGCCAACAGGACGTCGGCCAGCGCGGGGTTGCGGGCCAGCACGGGCCCGTGGAGATATGTCCCGACGACGCGGCCCTGCACCGCGCCCTCGCTGCCGTCCCCGTTGCCGACGCCCGCAGTGACCCGGGCGAGCGCCTCGGTTCCCTCGCCGAGCGCCGTGACCCCGCCGTGGTTCTCGAATCCGGTGAGCGC
Source organism: Acidimicrobiales bacterium (assembly GCA_036491435.1). Taxonomy (GTDB): domain Bacteria; phylum Actinomycetota; class Acidimicrobiia; order Acidimicrobiales; family RAAP-2; genus Bog-473. Next base: position 33,459 of record DASXBZ010000147.1, on the reverse strand, counting down.
CGGGAGCGCCTGCAGCGCCGGCCCACCCGCTGCCCCCGCTGGCTCGGCCACCAACTCCCCCACAGCGCGCGGCCCCGCGCCCTTCATGGTCTCGATATCGAGGAGCCCGACGCCCTCGTGCGCCTCACCCGAAGCACCGGGGAACGAACGCCCCACCACCTGGAAGCCGGCACAGACGGCCAGCACCACGGCGCCCCCGGCGACACGCGCCGTCAAGGTCCCGTCGTCGATCAGCGTGCGCGCCGCGCGCACCTGGGGCCCGTCCTCCCCGCCGCCCAGGCAGTAGATGTCGGCTTCCGGCACCGGCGCGTCCGACACCGCCTGCAACAGCTCGGTGTCGACGCCGCGCCATTGCGCGCGCCGGGCCAGGATGAGCCCGTTGCCGCCGTCCCCGTACGTGCCGAGGAGGTCCGGGAACAGCACCGCGACCCGCAGCGCCGCCGGGCTCATGCCGGCGCGCCCAGCAGGTCGTGGAACGCCGTGTAGTTGCCGATGACGTCGACGAGCGCGTCCGGGTCGGCACCGGCCGCCTCGATCACCGCGTCGACCGGCGAAGCCTCGGTCGTGTGCGCGACCTCGGCGTAGCGCAGCCGCACCGACAGGTCGCGGTAGCGGTCGCCCGTCGCCACGACGGTGCGGCCCGCCAGGCGCTCGAAGGGCACGTCCCACAGCCAACTGGGATCCGCGCCGTCGGCCACCCGCGCGTTGATGCTCACCACGAGCGGCGCGGCTGAGGCCGCGACGAGGTCGAGCAGTTCGTCCCACCCGGCCGGGTTCTTGGCCAGCATCAGGCGCGCCCGCGCCGGGCCGAACGACCGCACCGTGAAACGCCCGGCCACCTCCTCGACCGACGCCATGGCGTCGAGCGCCGCCGCGGCATCGATCCCGCACGCCTCCGCCGCCACCGCGGCGAGGAGCGCGTTCGCCTGGTTGAACCGCCCCGGCAGGGCGAGCCGGATCTCGTGGCGCCGGCCGTCGGCCCACACCGCCGTCGGCAGGCCGTCCCCCGCGCGACCACCGGCGCCGCCGGCCACCAGGTCGACCTCGACGTCCGGCCGCGAGAACCCGCAGTCACGGCACGACCAACCGCCCTCGCCGAACTCGATGCGACCCTCGCACGACGGACAGCCCACGGCATCGTGCTGCCAGCGCAGGCCAGCCCCCACCCAGTGCACGTCGCTCGCCGCGCCCGCCCCCCACACCACTAACGGGTCGTCAGCGTTCGCGACCACATGGGTGCGGGGCGCCGCCGCCAGCGCGGCGCGCCAGCGGCCCGCCACCATGCGCACCTCGTTGGTCCGGTCGAGCTGGTCCCGTGACAAATTCAGCAAGACGACCGCCGCGGCGCCGGTGGCCGACAGCACACGCGGCAACCACACCTCGTCGACCTCGAGCACGGCGCGGGGCGCATCGGTGCCCGCCAGCGCGGCCACGTGGCCGGGGGGCATGTTCGAACCCGTCTCGTTGCTCACGACGGCGTCGCCCGTCGCCCCCAGCGCCACGGTCAGCAACCGGGTCGTCGTGGTCTTGCCGTTGGTCCCGGACACGAGCGCGACCTGCCGCCCGGCACTCAGATGTTCGAGGAGCTTGGGGTCGACGCGCAGCCCGGCGCGGCCACCGGCCACCGTCCCCTGCCCGCGCCCGAGCCGTCGCGACGCCGCGTTGACCGCACGCGTCGTCGCGCTGGCCAGTCCCGTCCTCACTGAGGCGGCTTGGTGCGCGCCAGTTCCTCGGGGGTCGGCTCGTGGCGCACCCGCGACGCCGCGGGGAGCAACGCGCTGATGGCCTCCATGATCGACCCGGTGTCGGCCACGGCGTCCGTCAAGGAGAGCGGCACGGGCTTGCCGATCCGCACCGTCACCTTGGGCGGGTTCCGCACGAGCGTGAAGTCGGGCATGCGCGCCGAACGCGGCCACACGTTCTCAGTGCCCCACAGCCCGACCGGCACCACCGGTGCCCCCGTCGAGGCGGCCAGGCGGGCCGTCCCGGTCTTGCCGTGCAGTACGGGGTCGAAGAAGTCGTACCCGCGCGGGATCGTGCCCTGCGGCAAGACGATCACGACCTCACCGGCCTTGAGCGCGGCCTCGGCCTCACGCAAGGGCTGGCCGCTCCCACCGCCGCGGTCGACCGGGATGCCCCCGATGGCCCGCGCCACGAGGCCAACGACCGGCGCGTCGAAGACCTCCTTCTTGGCCAGGAACCGCACGGGCCGGCCGATGGCGCGCGCGACCAGCGCGAGCGCGGCGACGTCGAAGTAGCTGCGATGGTTGGCCGCCAACAACACCGGCCCGCGCGCCGGGACGTGTTCGACGCCGGCGATGTCGAAACGCGCGTACGGGAACGACAGCGAACGCACGAACGGCCGCAGCATGTGATACGGCTCGAGCCCCAACACGCTCGGCACCCCCGGCGGCCGGTCCCAGTACTCCACCGCCCACCGACGCGCGCTCGCCACCACGTGCAGCGACGGGTCCGGGTTCACCGCGTGCGGCGTGCCGACGCTCGAGAGCAACGGCACGTCGAAGATGCTGTCGCTGCAGGCGTGGCAGTCGCCGAGGTCGACGCCGTGGTCGTCCGCCCACTCGTGCACCGCCCGCAGCTTGCCGGTGCCCCACACGAAGCCCTCGTAGAGGCGCCCGGTGTAGTGGCCATCCCGGGCCTCGTACGCCGTCGCAATGAGGTCGTCGAAGCCGAACGCCTCGGCGAACGGGGCGATCATGTCCACCGGCGTGGTCGTCGACAGCACGAGCCGGTGGCCGTCGGCCCGGAAGGCGGCCAGGCGCTGGGGTGCGAACGGAGCGACCAGCTCGCTCAGGGCGGCCACGGCCCGCCGGCCCGCGGCCTGGACCTGCGCCTGGCTCCAGCCCCGGGCCACCCGGGCGGCCGCCCGGACCAGGCCCATCGAGAAGAGGTTCTCCCCCAGGCGGTCGTTGATCGCGTAGAGGACCTTGTCCCCCGGCACCGCCCGCCCTTCGGGCAGGACACCCTCTTCCACCAGCGCCTTGTTCAGCACCTGGCCCGAGGCGTGCGCCAGCAGGGTGCGGTCGAGATCGATGAAGACAGCGCTCTTGGCCACGGCGTCAGCCTAAAGCAGTCGCCTCCGGCCGTGAGGGGTGTCCGAGAGCCGGACCGCTCCGGTCCCGACGCAGCCGGATCGCCCGTCTGGCCTGGGCGGACGCGCCCCGGAAACTGGCCCAGAATTGTGAGAAGGGATCGCCGGGGGGGGTGGGCGATCCCTTCTCGAGACTCAACAGGGTAGGAGGGGGGGCTTCCGATTCCCTGTGGTCTTGGCATTCATTTTGTCGGCCTATCGGCAATCAGTCAAGCAGTTATGAGAGATACTTGTCATCATTTATACTGATGGGTAACAGAACTCCGGCAAGCATTTCTGAGGGGAGAGCCCCGATGGAACTGAAACACCTGCAAGCACTTTTGGCGATCGCGGACACCGGCAGCTTCTCCGCCGCCGCCGCCTCCATCGGCACCGTGCAGTCCAACGTCTCGGCCCACGTGGCCCGCCTGGAGAACGAGCTGGACGTGCAACTCGTCGACCGGGCCTCCGGTCGCCTGACCGAGGAGGGAGAGGTCGTCGTCGAACGGGCCCGCCGGGTCACCAACGAGCTCGAGGCGCTGGTCGCCGACGTCACCGCCCTGCGCGCCGAGGTCGTCGGCACGGTCCGCCTCGGCATGATCGGCACCACCGGGCGCTGGCTGGTCCCCCAGCTCTTCGACCAGCTCCGGGCGCGGCATCCCCACATCCACCTGAACGTGACCGACGGCTCCAGTGTCCCCCTCGAGCAGGAGATCGCCTCGGGCCAGCTCGATCTCGCCGTCGTCACGTTCCCCTTGAGCGGCGACGAGATCATGGCGGCGCAGCTCTTCGACGAGGACCTCGTGCTGGTGCTCCCGCCCGGCCACCCCCTCGGTGCCGAGGCCTCGATCCCGCTCGAGCGGCTCGCTGAGCTCGAGCTGCTCCTGCCCGCGCCGGGCACGGCGCTGCGCAACGAGATCGACGTCGCCACCGTGCCGGCACGCGTCGCGCTGACGCCGGTCATGGAGCTCGATGGCGTGCGGCTCATCGCCTCGCTCGCTTTCGACGGCTACGGGCCGGCCATCCTCCCGGCCACCGCGGTGCCTGGCCACCTGCGCGGCCGCTTCCCCGTCCTCTCCGTCGACGGGCTCCCCCGCCGCCGGGTCGGCGTGGCGCAGCGCCGCCGCGGCCTGCCTTCGGCGCCCGTGCGCGCCGTCATCGACGTGCTCGGCGTTGTGGTGCACGACGTGCTGTCCATGCCCGAGGGCATCCACCCCGCCTGACCGGCGCTCATGCATACGCCGTTTGCTGTTCGATCCTTCGCTCCTTAGCCCGTCCGACCCGCCGGACCGGTTCCGGCGGGCCCGGGCGGCCACCGGCTCAATCGGCGGGCCGCGGCTCCCTCCACATGGTCCAGACGGGCGGGCCGTCGTTGGGCAGCGGCACCTCGCGCACGACCTCGAAGCCGTGGCGCCGGTAGAAGGGGACGTTGCGCTCCTTGGAGGACTCGAGATAGCACGGCAGCCCCGCCGCGTCGCAGTGCGCGAGCACCGGCTGCATGAGGGCGCCGCCGATCCCCTTGCCCTGCATCTCGACGGCGGTGCCGAGCGAGGCCAGATACCAGTGCGGTTCCTTCGGGTGCATCGACTCGATCACGTTCAAGAGCCTGAGCGTCGTCGGCAACCGGTTCCACACGTAGGGCAGCACCGGCATCATGGTCAGCACGGCGCCCAACCCGGTGTGGAGCGGCTTGCCGGCGGGGGCCCAGATGGCGGAGCCCGCATAGCCGTCGGTCGTGTAGCAGCCACCGAAGGGGAGATAGTCGGCGCGCATCTGCGTCGCGAAGTACGCGCGCAGCGCGGCGTCGCGCGTGGCCTCGCGCCGGAAGATGTGGCTCGTGACCGGGTCGTCCCAGAACGTCTTGGCCAGTTGGGCGGCCATCGCGTCGACGTCGGCCGCGGTGGCCCGCCGCACGTGAGGCAATCCCGGCGCCGCGCCGGGACCCGGTTCTACTGGCAGGGCAGGCTCGGGAACCATGGCGGAGTCGATGCTGGCATCGTCCCCGGCCACGCGCCACCCGGGGAGCTGTCGGCGTGCGCCTGGCCCAGCGCCAGCAGGTCGGGCAGCAGGCGCAGCCCGACGTATTCGCCACCGGACTGCGAGAAGTGGACCCCGTCGTTACACCGGATGTTGTAGGGCCCGATGGTGGGCGAGTACTTCCCGCTCGGGTCCACGACCTGGTTGAGGTCGAACACGTAGACCTTGCCGGCCGTCGCCGTGCCCGTCCCGGTCGTCGACGTCGACGCCACCTGGCGGATGGTCGAGTTGTCGATCTGGACCCGGTTCGGCGCGTCCTCGGGCCAGGGGCCCCCCGAGGGCGAGGCGCCGCTGTCGTAGAAGGGCGTCGTCATCAGCACGACGGTGGCGCCCCGGGCGCCCAGCACGCTGACCCCCTCGCGGTAGCGGCTCGTCACGTAGTCGTCGAACGCGGACTGGCCCAGGTTCTGCCATTTGCCGCCGATCTCCTGATCGAACGTCTCCCCGCGGGCCAAGTACACCACCACGTCGGGGTTGTAGGCGTCGACCCACTTGCGCCACGCCGTGAAGAGCGAGTCCGGGTTGGAACTGCTGCAGGGCTTGCCCGGCGGCAGCGTGTACCAGAGCGCCTTGATCTGGGCCTGCATCGAGACCGAGCAGCCCGGGTCGCCCTCGTTGGCGAACTGCACGTTGTAGTGGCTCCGGTTGGCCAGGTCGGCGAGCCCCACCCCCAGGGTGCCGGCGATGGAGTCGCCGACGATGAGCACCTTGACGGGCTTGTCGGTCTTGCCCGTCGAGGGCGGCAGCGGCAGGGACAAGAAGGTCTGCGGCGGTGGCGCCGTGGTCGTGGTGGTCGCGACCGTCGACGTGGTCGACTGGCCGGGTGCGACCGGCTGCGTGGTCGTCGTCGTGGTGGTCGTCGAAGTGACGAGCGTCGGCACGCTGATCGGCGACCCCGCCAGCTCCGTCGCCCCGACCGGCACCAGGGTGCTGATGAAGATCGCCGAGATGGCGGCAGCCGCCCCGATCGGCGCCGCCACCCACGAGCGCCAGTGACGGAGCGCACCCCGACGGATGGGCATCTCGACGAGGTCGTAACTCAGCGCCGCGATGGCGACGGTGATGCCGACGCGCGCCAGGAACAGCGGGTAGACGCCCCAGTGCAGGCGCTGCCCGGTCATCACCAGCAACACCGGCCAGTACCAGAGGTACATCCCGTACGAGATACGGCCCCATTGCGGCAACGGCGGCAGCTCCAAGAGCCGCACGGCAATCGAGCGCGGCGCCACCGCGCAGGCCAGCACCACCCCTCCGGCCGCCAGGCTGGCGAGGAGGAAGCCGCCGCTGAAGGCGAACACGGAGTTCTCGTTCACCGTGGTCCAGAGGAGCGCTGAGCCGGCCACGCCGAGGATCCCGGCCACGCCCGCGAAGGTCTTGAACCACTGGCGGTGTGTCCCCTCGCGCCACAAGGTGAGCCCGATGGAGATCGCCGCGCCGACGAGCAACGCCTGGGCCCGGCAGTCGGTGCCGTAGTAGGCGCGCGTCGTGTAGCCGTTGGGCGCGAGGAACACCATCCAGAGCGCGGACGCCAGGGAGCCGAAGCACGTCACGCCGAAGAGCACCTGGAGCCGGCGCCGGCGCTCCCACTCGGGGTCGACCGCGGCGGGGACGGGCGCCGGCGTGAGCACCATGGAACCGCCCCCGAGGATCTCGACGGAGCGGTCCTGGCGCGGCCGGCGTCCCCAGCCCCGGGTATGTCCCGCGCGTGACCCCTGCCCGCCCCGGTAGCGCCAGGCGTACAGCCGCCCGCGTCCGAGCTTCATGACCGCCAGTACGACGAGCGGCCACACCAGGTAGAACTGCTCCTCGATCGCCAGCGACCACGTGTGCAGCAAAGGCGACTGCCCCGAGGTCAGCGAGAAGTACGACGCGCTGGTGTGCGCCGAGTACCAGTTCGAGGCGTAGAAGACCGTGGCGATGGCGTACCCCAGCATGTGGGGTGCCTGGAGCAGCGTGGGCACGAACGCCATCACGATCCCCATGACCGTGACCAAGAGGAACAGCGCGGGGAGCAAGCGACGCGCCCGGCCCGCCCAGAAGCGGCGCAGACGAATCGTGCCACTCGTGCCCCACTCCTTCACCAAGAGCGACGTGATGAGGAAGCCCGACAAGACGAAGAACGCGTCGACGCCGTAGTAACCGCCGGGCACCGAGTTCAAGCCGGTGTGGAAGGCGATGATGGCGAGCACCGAGAGCGCGCGGACGCCGTCGAGCCCCGGGATGTGCCCAAGACTCGTCCGAGCCCCGCGTGCGTTAGCGTCCGTGCTCATGCGTGGACGGTCCCTATGCCCGGCACCCCAGTTTCCTCCTCCATTCCACCTAGGGGGAACGCCCGGGCACGCCCTCTCTCACTCCGCGTCTCACGTTCCGCTACACCCGGTGCCTCGAACCCGGTCGCATCGCCTGCTCGTGCTCGTGACCGCCCGCGTCGGGGCCCGGGCCGGGGCCCGGCCGGGGTGACCCCCCGAAACCCCAGGTGACCGCCGCGTGCTGAGGATCGGGATCCTCGGGGCAGCCCGGATCGCCCCTACGGCCCTGGTCAAGCCGGCCAACCGGACGGGCCGGGTGGTGGTCACGGCGGTCGCCGCGCGGGACCGCACCAAGGCCGAGGCCTTCGCCAACAAACACAAAATTCCCCGCGTCCTCGACTCCTACGCCGCTCTGATCGAGGACCCGGACATCGATGCCGTCTACAACCCGCTGCCCAACGGGCTCCACGGCTATTGGACGATCGAGGCCGTGAAGGCAGGCAAGCACGTGCTGTGCGAGAAGCCCTTCACCGCCAACGCCGACGAGGCGAGGGCGGTGGCCGGTGCGGCGAACGGCACACCCGGTCTGGTCGTGATGGAGGCGTTCCACTACCAGTACCACCCGTTGGCCAAGCGCCTCGTCGAGATCGTGCGCTCCGGCGAGCTCGGCAACATCACCGACATGGACGTCGCGTTCTCGGCACCCCTCTGGAAGAAGGGCGACATCCGCTACCAGTTGGCCCTGGCCGGCGGCGCGACCATGGACATGGGGTGCTACCCCGTCAGCCTGTTACGCCTCCTCGCACCCGGCCCCCGCGTCATCAACGCCTCGGCAAAGCTGTCCTCCCCCGGGGTCGACCGCGCCATGGACGCGCACTTCTCGTTGCCTGATGGCGGCCGCGCCCACATCGGCTGCTCGATGTTCTCCTCCTCGATCCTCCGCATGCACGTGGACGTGATCGGCGACAACGGCAAAGTCTCGGTCTTCAACCCCTTCAGCCCCCAGTACGGCCATCGCATGAAGGTCACGACGACGCTCGGCAGCCGCCGCGAGCGCTTCAGCCGCAAGGCGACCTACGACTTCCAGCTCGAGGCCTTCGTCGCCGCCGTCGAGGACGGTGCGTCGTTCCCGACCACCGCGACGGACGCGATCCGGACCATGGAGCTCATCGACTCCATCTATCTGGCGGCCGGACTCCCGGCGCGCCAGCCGACCCCACCGGGGGGGAACACCGGCGAGCCGCCCACGAGCGGGTCGCCCGAGGCGTGAGCCCGCTCGACACCAACCAGGTCGGCGCGGTGGCCGACGCCGCGTTGCACGCCGCCGCGGGTTGCCAGGCCGCCGAGATCCGCGTCGAGCGCATCCGCAGCCAGACCGTGCGCCTGCACGACGCGCAGCCCGAGACCACGGCCGACGGCACCGACTTCGGCATGGGGGTGCGCGTCGTGGACGACGGCGCCGTGGGCTTCGCCGCGTCCGTCGACGTCCGGCCCGAAGAGGCGGCCGCCCTCGTGCGGCGAGCCCGCGAGATGGCCCGCGTCACCCGCCAGGCGGGCGGCGGCAACGTCGAGTTGGCTCCCGAGCCCACGCACGGCGACGTGCAGTGGTCCAGTTCGTTCGCCGTCGACCCGACCACCGTCCCCATGGCCGACAAGATCGCCCTCCTCGCCCAGTGGAGCCGCCGCCTCGGCGAACGTGAGGTCGTCGCGCACACCAGCGCGTCGCTCCTCGCCGTCTCGGAGGAGACCTTCCTGGCGGACCTCAACGGGACCCGCGCCACCCAGCAGCGGGTGCGCCTCCAGTGCCAACTCGAGGCGCTCGCCCTCTCCGACGCGGGCTTCGAGACGATGCGCACGATCGCCCCGCCAGTCGGCCGCGGCTGGGAGTACCTGACCGGCCCCGTCGCCGACGGCAACTGGGACTGGGACGCCGAAGTCGAGCGGATCCCCGAGCTGCTGGCCGAGAAGCTCGCCGCGCCATCGGTCGACGCCGGTACCTACGACCTCGTCGTGGACCCCTCCAACCTGTGGCTGACGATCCACGAGTCGATCGGCCACGCCACCGAGCTCGACCGGGCGGTCGGCTACGAGGCGGCCTACGCGGGCACGTCGTTCGCCACCTTCGACAAGTTGAACGAGCTGCGCTACGGCTCCCCCGTCATGCACGTCACTGGCGACCGCACGATCGAGCAGGGCCTGGCCACCGTGCGCATCGACGACGAGGGCGTCGAGGCCCAGTCGTTCGACCTGGTGCGCGACGGCGTCTTGGTCGGCTACCAGCTCGACCGCGCCATCGCCGCCGCCATGGGGTTCGAGCGCTCGAACGGCTGTGCGTTCGCCGACTCACCGATGCATGTGCCGATCCAGCGCATGGCGAACGTGTCGCTGGCCCACTCGGGCGAGGACGGGCCGAGCACCGAGGACCTCGTCGCCGGCGTCGACCGCGGCATCTACGTCGTGGGAGACAAGAGCTGGTCCATCGACATGCAGCGCTACAACTTCCAGTTCACCGGGCAGCGCTTCTACCGCATCGAGAAGGGGAAGTTGGCCGGCCAGCTCAAGGACGTCGCGTACCAAGCGACCACAACCGACTTCTGGGGGGCAATGGAGGCCGTCGGCGGCGCGTCGACCTGGGTGTTGGGCGGCGCGTTCAACTGTGGCAAGGGGCAGCCGGGCCAGGTCGCGCCCGTGTCGCACGGCTGTCCCTCGGTCCTCGTGCGCGGGGTGAACATCCTCAACGCCCGCGCCGAGTCGGGACGCTGAGCATGGTCTCCTTCTCCGCGACTTTGGCGGCGCCCGCATGATCCCCGCCCAGGAGGTCGTCGAGGCGGGCCTCGACGCGGCCTCGAAGGCGGGAGCCGACGGCTGCGTCGTCCTGCTCCACGAGGGGAGCCACGCCGACGTGCGCTTCGCGCGCAACACGACCACGACCAACGGTGTCCACCGCGCCCGCCAGGTCAGCGTCGTCGTCATCGCGGGCGAGGCCGCCGCCACCGCCACCCGCGCTGGCGTCGTGGGCACCGACGGCGTCACAGAGATGGTCGCCGACGCGCTGGCCGACGCACGCCAATCCCCGCCGGCCGAAGACTCCTTCGCCCTCGTCGATGCGTCGGCAAGCGTCCCCGGTCCGCGCAACTTCGCAGAGGGTCCCGAGGAGACCGACGCCTCCGCGCTCGACGGCGTGCTCTCGTCCCTTTCGGGCGCCTTCGCGCGCGCCCGCGCCCGCGACGCCGTCCTCGCCGGCTTCGCGGAGATTGACGTCGACACGCTGTACCTCGGGAGCTCCACCGGGCTGCGCCTCTCGCACGTCCAGCCCACGGCGGCGGTCAACCTGGTCGGACGGACCGCCGACGGCAGCGGCTCGGCCTGGGTGGGCGTGCCCAGCATCGACCCGTCGCTCGAGGCGATGGAGGACGAGATCTGGCGTCGTCTCGACTGGGCCAAGAACCAGATCGCGCTCGATGCCGGCCGCTACGAGGTCATCCTCCCGCCCTCGGGCGTGGCCGACATGGTGACGATGATCGACTACGACGCGCTCGGCGGCCAGGACGCCGAGGACGGCCGCACCGTGTTCTCCAAGGAGGGTGGTGGGACCCGGCTGGGCGAGACGATCACCTCGCTGCCCTTCACGCTGTACAGCGATCCCGACGAGGCCGGCATCGAGTGCCGGCCGTTCGTCGCGGCGCGCGCGTCGAGCTCGGAGGTCTCGGTCTTCGACAACGGCCTCGCCTGCCCACGCACCGACTGGTTCCGCGACGGGGTGCTGGCACGCCTGCGCTACCACCGCGCCGGCGCCGCCAAGTCGAACGCCACGATGGCCCCCTACATCGACAACCTGGTCCTCCGTTGCGGCGATTACGACGACGGCTCGGTCGACGACATGGTGGCGCGCACGGAGCGCGGCCTCCTGCTGACGTGTCTGTGGTACATCCGCCCGGTCGACCCGGCGACGTTGCTGATGACGGGGCTGACCCGCGACGGGGTCTACGTGATCGAGAATGGCAAGGTCGTCGGGGCGGCCAACAACTTCCGCTTCAACGAGAGCCCCGTCGACCTTCTGGTGCGGGCCACCGAGGTTGGCACGCCGGTGCGCGCGCTCGGTCGCGAGCTCGGCGAATATTTCAACCGGACGATCATGCCACCCCTACGCATCCCCGATTTCAACATGAGCACGGTGAGCCAGGCGAGCTGAGACTCCCGGTGATTAGCGTCACCAGTCGCACACATCGGAACCACCCAGCGCTTCGGAGGCCTTCATGTCCCAGATCCGTGTCCATAACTTCTCGATCTCCCTCGACGGGTTCGGGACCGGCGAAGGCCTCACGTTCGATGCCCCGTTCGGGCACGCCGGCCATCGCCTGCACGAATGGGTGATCACCACCCAGTTCGGGCGCTCAGTCATCTTGGGCCAGACCGGTGGCTCGACCGGTGTCGACAACGCACTCGCGGAACGCCTGAATGTCGGGTTCGGCGCCGAAATCATGGGGCGGGGCAAGTTCGGCCCGCAGTCCGGCCCGTGGTCCGATCTCGGTACCGACGACGAGTGGCGGGGCTGGTGGGGGCCGAACCCGCCGTTCCACACGCCGGTGTTCGTGCTGACGCACCACGCGCGCCCTTCGATCGAGATGGAGGGCGGCACGGTGTTCCACTTCGTCGACGCCTCTCCGCAGGAGGCACTGGACCTCGCCCGCGAGGCCGCCGGTGACCTCGACGTGCGCATCGGCGGTGGACCGACGATCGTCCGCGACTTCCTCGCCGCCGACCTCATCGACATGATGCACGTCGTGCAGGTGCCGATTCTGCTCGGCCGGGGTGTCCGCCTCTGGGACGGCCTCGAAGGCATCGAGGAGCGCTTCGACATCGAGGCGGTCTCTTCACCGAGCGGCGTCACCCACCTGACCTTCACGCGCCGATGACCGGTTCGTCGGACAAGCTGACGACCTGCCCTGCACGGCGAGGCGACGACACTCGCGAACATCCCGCACCTAGGGGACACCCCCAAGTCGGCAGGAGCTTCAGCGAGTAGGACACCTCGAGCTCCGGTTTGCCGGAGAGCGATGCATCGCGGTCAGCATGGATACCGCGCCGATCTGGCATTTCAGGCAATCGAGGTTGATCTCGAGGTGTAGGAAAGGGATCCTGTCGTCTCACGACGTCAGTGCGTTCGCCCGGGAGAAAGATCGATCCATGGCCACCGAATCTGGTTCACCTCGCCAAGAGCGATGGACGCTCGCGGTGCGGCGTTCATTTGGGATACCCGACCTCGCGAGCAGCGAGGATGCTCGGAAAACACTCGTCAATGCGCTCGAAGATGCGCTACGCAACAACGGATGGGTGACCGCAACACACGCGGTCGCAGATCCAATGGCGGACGCCCTCTTGGCGTTTGGAGCTGCTAGCGACTTTGATGACGAGTTGCTCGGGGCGGAACCACCCACCGAAGCGGCTCATCGACTTGTTGCAAAAGGACTGATGGTGGTTGACCCCGAACACCTCGCCTATGACGTGAGGGGTGAATATCCACCAGAGGTGGTCGCCGTCGCTGAACTCGCTCTGGTGAGAGTGATGCAGTGCATCCGCGAGCAGCCGAACTGACTGCTCGACCGAACTGCCTTGTTGCTGCCGGGGTGTCCTGGTCCGCCGCGTCGGGGCCTGCTTGTTCGGTCTCAACGGCTCCCCAGAGGAGGCGGCACCAGACCACGTCATCTGAGCCTCTCTGTCTGGACGACGACCGCGCGGAACGACCCCCGCGCCAAAGGACGGAGGTCGTTCCGGCTTCACCCAGGTCTCGTAACTGACGTAGGTGTACCGATATGTATTCCCGCCCGGCATCGAGGACATGCATCGCATCTCACGCGATGCTCGACTTGTGCGCGGATAAGCAACGATTTGGCCGGATGAGGCAGCGGGACGCTGGGGAACTGGCTTTGTCCGGGCCACGTGCTAGCAAGGAGCTATTGATGTGGATCCCCCCAGAGGCTGCCTTTGGGCCCGTAGGCCGGGACGGGGTCGGTTGAGAAAAGACCCGCGACACTCCTACTTGTAGCCAGGTTTTCCACTCTCGGCGATGCGGACGATCGTCTTCCCGGGGCTGCGCCGGTCGGGCGCGAAGGCAGCGGGCACCTCGGCGAGCGCCAGGACCGCCCCGACGATCGGCTTGAGCCTCCCGTCCCTTAGCCGCTGAGCGAGTTCCGCAAGCCGGGAGCGATCTGGTTCGACGACGAAGAAGATCGCGCGGCCGTCCTTGGGCTGGACCTTGGGAATGTCGGTAATCGTGACAAGCGTGCCACCCGCGCGCACCACTGCCGCCGACCGCTCGAGGATCTCACCACCGATCACGTCGAAGACCACGTCGACCTCGCCGGCATCTTCAAGCTTGTCAGCCGCCAGATCCAAGAACGAATGTGCCCCCAAGCCGAGGGCGGTCTCGCGGTCCGCTGCCCGACCGGTGCCGATCACCACGGCTCCCGCCTCGTGGGCAAGCTGGACCGCTATCGAGCCGACGCCGCCGGCCGCGCCGTGTATCAGGACCGTCTGGCCTGTCGTGAGACCAGCGTGGTCGAACAACGCTTGCCATGCGGTCAGGCCGGAGAGCGACACAGCAGCGGCCCCGACATGGTCGACGTCAGCCGGCAGGGGAGCCAGGTTGCGGGCCTCGACCGCGGCGTACTCGGCCAAAGAGCCGTCGCGGGCCCAGTCCGTCAGCCCGAATACCCGCTGACCGATGGTGAGGCCGGTGGTGCCGTAGCCCAACTCGACCACGACACCCGACACCTCGTGGCCGAGCACGCTGGGCGTTCGGTCGCGCCCGGCGCGGTCGGTCCATGTCCTCGTCCACTCCAGCTCGGTGCGGATGAACCCCGCTGCATGGACCTGCACGATGACGTCGTTATCGGCGGCGGTGGGGTAGGGCAGGTCCTCAAGGGAGATTCCGGCGACGCCGGCATGGGGGTCTCGAACGGTGATTGCTTGCATGACCCACCTTTCTGTTGGTCGCAGTCAAATAGGTACCCGGATGCCGTCGAGCTGCTACATAACCGCTCCCGATCGTCGGGAACCGCCAACTCCATGGTCACTCAACTTGGTAAGGATTGGGGTGATGACAGGCGTTTCTAGGCGATCCTGGTGGCAGATCCTCGTGTCTCCAGTCAATTTGAGCGGTGACGAAAAGCGCACCCGGCGCCGAGCGGTTCGAGTTTTGATCTATGGATATGGTGCCGTGCTCCTGCTGCTCGTTGTCGTGTTTCCTCGACCCTGGCTCCCCATTGCTCTGGCCTGGGTCCTCATAGGGGCCATCCTTTTCACCTGGCTGAACGCGGTCGCGAGAGGCAACGTCTTGCGATCTGGATGGAAGCCGAGCCAATTCGAGGTCGAGGCCGGGCGGACTCGGCTGTCGAGGGCCCTGACGCGGGCCTCTGTATTCACGGTCCTCTGTGGAGCTTTGTTATGCCTGGCTGGCACATCTGCAGGTCCTCGAAAATGGTGGTTCATCGGTGCCGGACTCGTCGTGGTAGCGGTGGGTGTTCCGATAGTCCTTTGGGCAAGAAGACTCCGATCCGTTTAATGCCCCCCGTTCGCCGGGCCGAAGTCACATGCTCAAGGTCACGAGATCGGGCCAGAGCTCCTGGATGGCTTCGAGGACAGTCCCGCCGAGATCACCGATCTGTTGGAGGCGATGGCGCTCGGCGATGCTGTTGGCGCACTCGAGCGCCGTAGGGGTGAGGCGTCGATGTGCACCGACGACTTCGGGTGGTGCCGGATAGGCAACGAGCCATGCCAGGTGCAAGACGTGGCAGAACGCACCGATCGGACCCCCGAGTCTGATTCGAGCAGGGATGCGCTCGGCTGTGAAGGGATAGGACCCAAGCCAGTCGTGGAGGCCCTCGAAAAATGGATCGGCGGCGGCGTAATGAATCTCTGGGACCCGGTAGAAGGCGATCGTCGCCGCACACATAAGGCAAGGCTCGAAGGTGGTGTAGAGCGATCCTGTAATCCGGGTGCCAAAGGGCACTTGGGATAGGACGTCCATCTCGGCATGCGCCATGATCGTTCCTGACAAGCGGGACGCTGCGTTTTCCGTTGTCCTGTTGCGTCCCGTTGCAATCGCTGCGCCTGTCTGATCGACGAGGACGGCGCCGACTCCAGCAGAGCCTGCGTTCCATGACTGCCACGCTTGTTCGATTGCAAGCTGCCACGTCGGACCCAAGGAGTCCCAGGCCGACAAGCAGGAGTCCACGCAGAGGATCGTACGTGCCGGTAGCCCACTTCGCCGGTTCGTTGGCGCTATCGATCAGCCGTCGTACGGGCCCGTTGTGGTGACCAGGGGTCCGACATGTCGTTCGGGCGGAGAGGACAAGAGCGGGACCACATGGGACATCATCCAGGGCGAGCCGACTTCTGACGCCACCCGGTCAAGGACTTCAGGAGTGTCGCCCATAATGATCAAAATGAAGTGATCCGGTGCTACCTGCATGACGTGAAGACCGCGAAATCCTTCAATCTTTCTGGCCTGAGGAACGACCTCGTCTTGGGCACGGGCAAAGAGATCTGGGCTAGGCGCTTCACGGAAGTGAAGGTGATTGACGACCGCTGCGGACACAGGCGTCACCCTAGATCGTGGCCAGGTCCCCGGACTTCCTTCATCGCCGAGCCGGTGAGGCGCCATGCGCGGATTTAAATGTGGCCGGTACCCGGCGATCCGTTAGCGTCAGAACATCTGGAAGGAAAGGTGCGGGTACATATGACCGCCACGGCCAGGATCGAGCACGTTCCCGCGTTGACCGCGGACCCCGACGCCGTCCATGCCATCATCGAGCGAGACGGGGCCGTGATCCTCGAAGGGTTACTGAGCGCCGAAGTCGTCGCCCGAGTCAACGATGAAGTCGGGGCAGCGCTCGACGCCGCCGATCCCGACGCCGACCTCTTCAACCCGATCATGAAGGCATTCCACGGTCCGTTCACGAAACAGGTATCGGGCGTCTGCGGCCTTTCAGCAACTTTTGCGACGGAGGTGATGTGCCATCCGTTGCTGTTGGCCCTCTGCGACCGCATCCTGCTTCCTTCGTGCGCGCGCTATCAGCTCAATCTGGGCCACCTTCTCCAGCGCGGTCCTGGAGCCGACGAGCAGTTGCTGCACCGTGACGAAGCCGTCTGGAGTGACCTGCCTAAGCCAGCGCCTGAACTCCAGCTGGCCACCGTCATTGCCTTTGTCGACTTCACCCGGGCGAACGGTGGCACACGCGTTGTGCCCGGCAGCCATCGCTGGCCTGACCGGAGCCTCTCCCCTGCAGAGCAATTCGCCCAGCCGCCTCCGACGTCCGAACAGATTGCGTACGCAGAGATGCCGGCCGGCGCAGCGGTGGTCTATACGGGAGGGACCATCCACGCCGGAGGGTCAAACGCCACCGACGTACCTCGGCGTGGTGCGCACCTCAGCTACTGCCTCGGGTGGCTTCGAACAGAAGAAAACAACTACCTGGCGGTCCCGCCGACGATCGCGGCAGAGCTACCAAGGCAAGCTCAAGAACTGCTCGGCTACGCCGTGCACGACAGCATCCCTCGAGGGGGTGGCTATCTCGGGATGGTGCACATGCAGGACCCAGTTGACCTTCTTAACCGGCACAAGCTTTGATCCGTCTGAGCGAAAGTGCCCCAGTTCCGCCGAATGGCGGTACAGAGTGGTGGCCTGAGGATTGCCATCTGGCTCTACACAAAACCTACGGCGTACAACTAGATCTCCTTCCAATGCTCCCTGCGAAAATGGCGACCCCACCAGGCTGTCAATGACGCCCCTTCGTCGCGGGCTGGGTCAGGTCTAGCGGCGAGTGTCCCGTGAGGAGCTGGAAGAGACTCGATCTGGTCATCTGAGATCGAGCAGCGAACGACATTGGTCCAAATCTCTTCAATCTGATCACGATCGACGAACCGGATGTCATGGTGATGCGTCTTGACCACGAGGCCGTCGAAGAGGTCCAGGGACGGAATCTGTAGAACATGCTCCACCTTGCCAAATTCGGTCCCAGAGCTGGTCACGACCGGTGTTCCGACCTCCAGCGCTTCGTATGAGATGGCCCGTGCACCCTCCGCCTCCATGGATCTCCCTTCAACTCAACGGCGCGATCATCTCACCCGGCTCGGCGCACATCTACCGAAAACCTGCAACCGAACCCGCCTCGCTCATAGAAAAAGCGGATCTGAGCGTCTCCGTTCACCAATCCGGGGGCGTCCCGTGGCCAGGAGTTCTCCTCGGATTTGAGCCTCTCTGCACCGTCCCCTCCAAATGGTCTCTTTGTCCCATGCGCTGTGAAGGCTGCAAGCGCACACTTGCATCTGCTGGCGGGCTTGCGAGAGGCCAACGCGGTATCGGGAGGGAAATGGGCGATTACGTCCTCGAGAGCAATCCAGCTCTTGGGCGCTTGATCGAGCGCCTCGGCGCGGAAGGCAAACGCCCAGGGCCTGAAAAGAGCTCAAGTCTCCACGACTCCAAGCGCTTTCAACGGCGCGGACGCTCGAAGATTCCAAAACGCACCCGCGAGAATCTGACGACGCTCGACACTCAGACGCGTGCGGAGGTCGCAAGTCTCGTAGAGCCAACATCCCTTGTCGAAGAGCTGGTTGTCGAAGACGACCTCGAGGCGATCCACGAAGACCCACAAGCGGCTGACGAGATCGTCCTGATCGATTTCGACGAGGAACCAGCCGTGTTCGCGGAGGACCCCGGCGACGCCGAATGCCGTCTCGAAAGCGACGAGGCGGATGAGATCCTCGATGTCTATGGGCGAACAGACCTAGACGACATTGGAGAGTCCGCGGACGAAGACCTCGAGGCTTTCGACGAAATGGGCATGCTCCTCGAAGCGGACCAGGAAGACGACGGGGTGTCGGTTCAGACCGTCAGCGGCGTCGATGACGCAGCGGGCGACTGGATTTTCGATGCATTCAAGGCCTGGATGCTCGAAGTCGACCAAGCGGTCGCGTAACGAGTTGCCACTGAACACCGGCATCGAGATGTGCTGCGATACCTCCGGAACACCGGACTCTCCGAGGAGGGGCCTCAAGTCAACACGGGCGGTGTAAACCCCCGATTCAAGGGTCACGACAACGGGACCGATGCGTCGGAGAGCCGAAAGCACAAAGCCGTCCTCTCCGAGAACGTTGGCGACGATGTCGTTGATTCCTCTCGCTCGTGCAGGCGCGACCAGTCGGGTGAGTAGCTCGGTTCCGATGCCTCGTCGTTGCCAGCCGTCCTCCACCAGGATGCCTAGTTCGTGGTCGCAGCCTGATCTGGCCAAAGTAGCCATCCCCACGCATCAGGCATCTGACCATGCCGTGAGGGTTTCGTGACCCGAGGTGGCGACGAGATGCCGGACGTGCGCCGTCCCGTCAGTGATTCCGTGAAAAAGATCACCTCGGGCGTTTAGTACGGATGCGGCGGCCGCCAGGATTGCGTCGAGCCCATTTGATTCGTCCTCGGGGTGTTGCGGAGCAACACTCGACCTCAACGCAGCCAGATCGATCCATCAGCAGCGAAGGATTGCTTCTGCATCGACCGAGTATGAGGCAGCTGCCCAGCCACGTTTGGCGAAAATCAGACAACGCAGCGGGTGGCTTCTGCTGTTCAGGGCGACGGCCTAACTCCTGACCCCTACCGCGTGACGTGTCGATGCCGACTTGACTGATCCCTTTGTCGCTCTGCGACGTAGACCAGATGCCGGGAAGCAAAGCCCACCTTCGGGCGCATGTTGTCGAAACGCACCGAATACCTCAAGGACATCTCGTGAACAAACAACCCAGACGTGTCGCCGCTCTGGTGGCGATCACGGCCGCCGCCGGCATCGCACTCGGCCTCGGCTTGACCGCAGGATCGAGCACCACACCAACCGCGCCGTCGCACGCCGGTCGATTGGCACCCTTCGGCTCCAAGAATTCGGCTACCTCCGTACCGACGACGACGACACCGACGACGACACCGACGACGACACCGCCGACCCCGACCACGACACCGCCGACTACCGTTCCGCCACCCGTGACACCATCTCCAGCCGTCACTTCACCGCCAACGGCACCGAACGGCATCCCCCAGGGCAACGGAGGCGATCAGGATGGCGACAACAATGGCGGGGACGACGACCACGACGGCGATGTCTGAGGCTCCCGCTCGGACGCAGCATGGGTCGTCGCCGTTTGGCCGAGCAGAACTGCTCTGGAGCGCTTGATCCTTGGTTCAAAGACCCTTCTTGACCGTTCGCTCCAGGATTCCGAGTGTGGCGCGTAGCGACTGCTCAGGCACGATCGGGAAGCGATCCTTGATTTCGTCGTCAATCTTCGACCAGTCGTAGTAGGAGGTCACGTTGGTGACCCCGCCCTCGCCGGCCTCAAGGCGATACCCATAGAAGTGCGGATACGGGATATCGGGCCCGAGATTCCAGGCAATCTCTTTGTCGCGCTCGAAGACGATGATGTGGACGGTCACGTCGTACTTGCCAAGCGGAACGTCATTGAGCGATTCCCGGTCCATATGAATGACGAACGTGTCTCCTACCTTCTCCGCCGGCTCACCGGTGAAGGACTGCAACATCCCAGAAGCGTCGATAGCCACATGCCCTGCGGGACTGCGCACGATGTCGAAAATCGCTCCAGGTGGTGCCGGGATGGCCCGGGTCACCTCGAGCCGATCGGGTAGGTAGACGGTATCGGGCATGTGAACTCCTGATCGGTGCGAATGAGCCAGGTGGCCAAGGTCGACGCCTCGACTCGAACAGCATCGCACGCCGACACTCGGGCGTCGTGGGAAGTGAGTGTTCCCGTATGCCCGTCCGGAGCCAACTTTGATTCTCGAGATGGGGTAGATACTTGCCGTATCGTCTGACTCGCCGGTCGCCGGAAGGCCGGTCACAAGGGGGTCGGCATGCGGGAGCGCACAAACGCCGTCGAGGTCGAGCGAGACGTCAAGGTCAAAGCGTCGGATGGGACGGTGCTGCTCACCGACGTCTACCACCCCGTGGGTATTGACGATGCCCCCACCATCTTGGAACGCACGCCCTACGGCAGGGTCAACTTCGCCTCGGCTATGGGCCCGGAGTTGGCTGCGCGCGGCTACCGGTACGTGCTTCAAGCTTGCCGGGGCACCGACGGGTCCGGCGGCACGCACAGCTACTTCGCCGAGGCGGGAGATGGACGCGACACGGCTGACTGGATCGCCTCCCAGTCGTGGTTCAACGGCCGCATGGGCACGTTCGGCGCGAGCTACATGGGCTTCACCCAGTGGGCGCTGGCCTCCACCAGGCCGCCCTACCTCAAGGCCATGGCCGTCGCCCTGTCGACCTCGATCCGGGCTTACTCGTGGTACCCGGGTGGCTCTCTGGCTCTCGAGGTGATCATCCCTTGGGACGTCGGCGCCGCCCAGTTCAACAAGCAGGCCAGCGCCACCCCCACGACTGACATCTCCCCCGAGGGCATCGAACGGCGCATGGCCGAGATGAAGGCGGGCTTCGACCACCTTCCGCTTGGTGAGGTGATCCAACAGCTGACCGGCGTCGACTTGCAGCTCTATCGGGACCAGCTCGCGCACGGCGACGCCGGCGATGGCTTTTGGGACCCCGTCAACTTCCGCCCATTACTAGCGGAATGGACCGTGCCGACTCTGCTCGTCGACGGCTGGCACGATTACCCGCTGCCCGGCGTCGTCGAGGACTACGCCGTCCTGCGGACCTCGCCGGCTCCCGCACATCTGCGCATCGGTGCGGGCGGACACCTCGGCGGGGGCGGAGAGGGCGGCATGACCGACGCGCCGCTGGACTGGTTCGATACCTGGTTGCTCGGCAGGGAGGGACTGCTCGACCCCACCCCGGTAAAGGTCCACGTGCAGGGCGAAGGCGGCCAGTGGCGCGACCTGCCCGACTGGCCCCCTCGATCAACGCCGACCCGCTGGTACCTCCACGCCGGGGGCCGCCTCGCGCCGTTGCCACCAGATGCGCCGACGGAGCCCGACCGCTATCGCTACGACCCCGAAGATCCGACGCCGTCGATGGGAGGCATCGGCATGCTTACCGGCGGCACCGTAGACAATCGGCCTCTTGAGGACCGTCCTGACGTCCTCGTCTACACCTCCGAAGAGTTGGGCGAGCCTCTCGAGCTCGTAGGTCCAGTGGAGGCGGAGCTGCATGTCGGCTCGAGTCTCGACCACACCGACTTCTTCGTTCGGATCTGCGACGTGTTACCCGATGGGCAATCTGTCAACGTGTGCGACGGACTGCAGCGCTTCGACCCTGAGTCCATCCACCGGAATGCGGACGGCACCTTCACTGCCGTGGTGGCCTTGTGGCCCGTCGGTCACGTGTTCGCCACTGGTCACCGCCTCCGGGTCCAGGTCTCGAGTGGGGCCCACCCCGTCTACGCCCGCAATATGGGCACCGGAGAGCCGCCGGCCACGGCCACCGCCCTGCGGGCTGCCGAGCAGGCCGTGTACCACGAGCCGGGTCGGTTGTCCTCGGTGACTCTCCCGCACTTCTCTGACTGAAGCACCCAGCTGAGGGGCCTGGAGGCTAAAACACCAGGGCATTTGGCTTTGGGCGCGCACTTTTGCAAGCACCTTTCGCGCGAAGATAGCTTGTGAACGCACGCACAAGCGGGCGATTTGTCACCCCTAGAAAGGACAGATGGAAACGATGGTGAGAGTAGGCAATAAGGGCTGGATGCTGATGTGGGCTGGAGTCGCCGTTTTCGCCGTCCTCTGCGTGTACGCGGCGGTGTCCAACTGAGATTTACGCGCTCGATCCGAGCTGTCCCGACTCCGCCCGACCGCTAAGGCCGCTGGCCCGTCTCGTGCGAATTCGTCTCTGACACACTGATCAGGTGGCCGGGAATCCCACCCCATACCGCTGGGAGGACTGGACCTGGGACGACACGGTCTTCGGGGGCACGGCTGCGTACTACCGCCAGGGACGCAAGCCCTACGCCCCCGGTCTCGCCGACGCCTTGGCCGCGCACCTCGGCCTGGACGGCCAGGGGCGACTGCTCGACGTCGGCTGCGGTCCGGGAAGTGTCGCCCTGCTGTTCGCCCGCCTCTTCGACAGCGTGGTCGGCGTGGACCCGGACCCCGGCATGGTGGCCGAAGCCGAACGCGCGGCGCTCGAGGAAGAGGTCGACAACACCACGTGGGTGCGGATGCGGGCCGAGGAGCTTCCAGCATCCCTCGGTGCGTTCCGGGTCATCAGCTTCGGACAGTCCTTCCATTGGATGGATCGACCCCGGGTCGCGAACGCAGTTCGGGACATGCTCGACCCGAGCGGGGCGGTCGTCCAGGTCGATCTGTGGCATTCCACCCCACCGGACGAGCAGCCGAAGAGTGGGCCACACCCATCGGTTCCGGAGGCAGCGATCGACGAGCTTCGCCAGCGCTGGCTCGGCCCGCATCGCCGGGCGGGACAGGGGTTCCGGGATACCTCCCCGAGCGGGGAGGACGAGGTGTTCCAGGACGCGGGGTTCGCGCCCGAACAGATCGTCGTCGTGCCCGACGACCGACGCATCACCCATTCGGTCGATGACGTGGTGGCATGGGTCCTCTCGACGTCTTCGACCGCGCCGCACCTCTTCGGCGATCGGCTCGACGACTTCGTTGAGGAACTCCGTACCCTCCTCCGCGAAGCGTCGCCCGAAGGACTGTTCACGGTCGGTCTGTCGGCGAACCGGCTGCGAATTCGCAGGCCTCTCCCTCCGACCTGAGGCGCCTCGCTCTTCACGCCGGCTTGCGCGCCTCGAGCAGCACCCGTTGGGCGGTGGAGACGAAAGCGCCCTCGCGATCGATGTGCTCGTGCATGGCGCGGAGTCGTTGGTCGTAATGCCGGACCGAGAAATCGGGCACCGTCCACCGCACCTTGCGCAGGAAGTGGACGACCGCGGCGACGTCGTAGAACGCCACACGCAGCGCGGCGGACCGGAGGTCCACCACCTCCAGTCCGGCTTCTTCGGCGGAGGCGCGCAGGGATTCGACACTGCGGCGCTGGCTGACGGGATGCGGCCCCATCATGAAGTCGGTGAGCTCGCGGTTGGTCCCGGCCCCGATCTGCTGGGACAGGTACGTGCCGCCGGGGCGCAGCACCCGGGCGATCTCGCCCCACAGGGTCACGACCGGATGGCGGCTCACGACCAGGTCGAAGGCGCCGCTCACGAACGGGAGAGCCGGCGCGTCGGCCACCGCGACGACATGCGCGCCGAGCGGAGCGAGCCGTTGGTGGGCCACGGCCACATTGGGCGGCCAGGATTCGGTGGCGACCAACAACTCCGGCGGCAGCTGGACCGTGGCCAAGACCTCGCCCCCACCGGTTTCGATATCCAGTGCCGATGCGACGGTCGCCATCCGCTCCCCCATCAGCGCGGCATAGCCCCAGGGCGGCCGCTCTTCGGTGGCCCTTCCGTCGAACCATGAGAAGTCCCACCCCTCGACCGGCACGGCGGCGCCCTCGGCGACGAGCCGGTCGAACGAATCAGTCATCCGCGTCGATACTCTTCGCCGGTCAGGTCACACATCATGCCGACCGTCAGGATGCAGAGCGGGTCACAAGATGTTCGAGCGCAACGCGTTCAACAGGGTGTTCGTATCGTTCGTAAAAGAGGTGAGCAGCGTCTGCAGGCTGCTCTTCTGCAAGGTCGCTCGATAGGCCTGCGGGCTGCTGCTATTGGCCAAGTCGGTGAACACGGAGGCCAATTGCGTCAGGTCGCTCTCGACAACTTGGGCGGGGCCCTGCGCGTTCGACGGCAAGTTCATGGCCGTGAGGTCGAAGTTGAACTTGTCCAGTGACGCCGCCGCGGCGACATGGGAAGCATGGAGGCACGACACCGTCGTGCAGCTGTCAATCTGGGCGATCGCGGTGTTGATCGCAGCTTTGGCGTCGTTGTAATCGGAGACCACGGTGTTGTACTGGTTGACCGTGTTGTTCACGTTGTTGGCGCCGATCGCCGCGAAGATCGAGCCGTACGCGATCAGGAGGATCGAGCCCCACACGGTCGCGAAGACGAGCCAGCGTTTCGCGCCGGGTGCCAACACCAACCTGTTCCGCTCTCCGTCGGCGCCCGGTGGTGGGGGCGGAGGAAGCGCCGGCGCGAAGGGCGACGCGGGCGGGGCGCCCGGGACCGGTGGAGCCCAGGTCGGCGGCGGTGGTGGGGGCCACGCCGGAGCGTCGGTTGGCGGTGCCGGGGCGGTGGCCCCACCAGGAGTTTCAGTCGAAGATGCTGATTCGACGGTCTCGGCGGCGGTGCTCGCCGAGGGTGGAGGAGGTTGCGTGAAGGGGGCGGGGGGCACGTACGGAGGTGCGAACCCTGGTGCGGCAAGGGGCGGCGCGTCGGTTGTCGCGCCACCGCGGTCGCCGAACATGCCCCAGGGGTACTCGGGCGTGAGCAACAACACATAGGCGAGGACGCGGGCCGTGTATCGGACCAACGACGAATACGCCCCGTACAGCGCCCGCGGCATCCGGCCGCTGAACACCATGATGAGCCACGCCACGAACAGCATCGGGAACAGAAGCCCATAGGTGATGATCACTTGGAAGACGGCCGCCGGGAAGACGAGGACGAGCCGGAAGAAGACCGCAGCGCGGTTGAGTGTCCCGGGTGGCGGCAGGATCGGACGAGCCGGATACGACTGGTCGTCGAACTCGAACGGCGGGTAGGTATCGGTGAGCAGGTAGGTGTACGCCATGTAGCGCATGTACCAGCGTGTGTACCCGGTGTTGAATTTGTGGGCCCAGGTGGGCAGGCGACCCATGAAAAGAGCGCCGAACCAACCGATGACCGCGACGACGAGCAGGGCGTATCCGAGGATGCCGATGACGATCGCCTGCGGTATGGCGAGGATGACGCGGATGAGCACGGTCCAACGGCGCTGTTGGACCGGGCCGTCGAACCACATCTCGACTCGCCCGCTCACCGGTGGCACCGCTGCGTACGCCATCTCGATCCCCTTGCTCTCGCCCGCCTGCGACCTGGCGGCGGCGTGTCCCGACGTTAGAGGACAGGCTGCGCCGACGGGTGGTTCACGGGCAGGTACCGAGACGACCCGTTTCGAGAAAGACGCGGCCGAGTGCCACCCATGCGCTCGAGTAGTAAGTCGGGTGTTGGTGGTCGAGTGCTTCCGCCCGGGACAAGAGGTCGAGCGCTTCGTCGCGGTGTCCGGCAGCCCACCCGCTCGCCGCGGCGGCCACCAGGCCGACCGGTGACTTCACGGCGCCGCGCGACCGGATCTCGCCCCGTCGTATGCCGAGGTCGACGGTCGCGCGGCCATGGAGAGCCGCGGGTCCCAGCACCGGCCACAACGCGGCCGCGGCCTTGCGTTCCGACGTCGTACAGGATGCCGCCCAACGGATGGGAATGCGTACGGCGTCGAAGCCGTAGCGATCGCCCGCCCCGCTCCCCTGGGGCGTCACGTCGGCCGGACCTGCACTCGTGAGCTGCACCCAATCGGGCGGAAGGGCGGCGGATCCCAGGACCTGCCCGACGAGGGCCCGGGTGCCAACGGCAAGGGCCGGGTAGGTCTGAGCCGCACCGGGGAGCTGCGCCAGCGCAGCCAACTCCGACGGCGACGCATAGCTCGGATTGACATAGGCCGGCGGCCCGACCGCCCAGGGGCCTGCGACGAGGACGGGGCCGTTCGGGGTGGCCACAGTCTCGTTCCCGGCGATGGCCGACGCCATGGTCGCTGCGGCTGCCAGGTCGGCCGGTTCGTGCAGGCGCGTGGCGGCGAGCTCGAGCGCGTAGGCCGTGTCGACGTCCGCATCGGCTGCGGACTCGCTGCTCGTGATCGCGCCGTGCGCCCAGTGCCAAGCCAGCAAGCCGTCGGACTGCAGGAGGTGGGTGCGCGTCCAGTCCCATGCGGCGTCGAAACGGCGACGGTCGCCGGCGGCGATGCTCAGCAGCATGGCGTACGCCTCGCCCTCGCTGACGGTGTCCCCACCCTGGTCCCAGCGCGCGACGCGGCCGTCCGGCCGCTCGTAGCGCGCGAGGAAATAGAGGGCCGCACCAAAGGCCTGATCGGCCGCCCAACGCGGCGTGGAGCCACTGGCGGCGGCTGCAGGTGCGCGCGCCGAGCCGACGTGCCGGTGGCCGGCGGGCCTGGCCGGTCCGCCCGTCGTGCCGATCCCGAGCGCGATGGCACCAGCGAAGACCGCAAGAGCCATGACCGCGATGAGGATGATCCGGGCGAGGCCCGGCGCGCGACGACGGCGTGACGGTCGCCGCGGCGCCGAAGACGCAGTGTCGTCCGGCGGCGCAGGGAGGCGCCACCGGGTCGGACTCAGCGGGTCGACGACGCCACTCTCCTGCGGGTCGGTTTCGTATCGGTACCGTCGGAAGGCGGCTCGAGCACCATCGTCTCGTCGTCACGGCCGGCGGCGCCTCGTTTGGACGCGGCGGATTTGGGCTCCGCCGGCGCCTGTCGCGCTTGCTGCTTCGTCTGTTGTGCCGGTTGAGCCGATTGTGCGTGGTGTGCGTGCTGGGCATGGTGTGCTTGTTGTGCTTGTTGTGGCTGCCGGGGCGCAGGCGCCGAAAGGCCGTCGCCGATGTCGCCCAGCCGCTTGTGCAGCACGCTGAGCTCTTCCATCACACGCGTGCGGTGCTCCTCGAGGAGGGCCAACTGCTCGCGGCGCACCTGGTCCTCCTCGGCAGTGCGGCGCGCCAGTTCCCGCGCCTCGTTGCGGGCGCGTTCGAGCAGGTCCTCGCCTTCCGTCGCGGCGCGTGTCTTCGCCTCCTCGATCTCACGGGACGCCACGCTGTCGGCGCGGGCGCGGGCCTCCTGTGCCTGGACGAAGAGGTTCTCGGCGGCGCGCGAGAGCTCCTCGGCCCGCATCGTGGCCTCGGCGATGATCTGCGTGGCGGTTTCCTCCGCCGCGGCGGCTCGGGCCCTCGCATCGTCCTCGGCGCGGCGGTGCAGATCCTTGGCGGCCTGGAAGGAGGACTGCATGATGTTGCCGACGCGATCGCCCAACGCCTTCATCGACTCTGGTGTGGCCGTGAGCGTGCCGGCGTCCACCGACGCCAGCCGGCGCCGCATTTGGTCGGCCTCCGAATTGGCGCGGGTGGCCGCCACCTCACACTGTTGCGCGCGGTAATCGGCCTGCTCGATCCAGCGGTGGAGGTGCTCGACGTAGTCGTCCACCTGCAGGCGGTCGTACCCCCGCACGACCGTGGCGAACCTCGGCGTCGGGGTCGGGGTCTCTTCAACTGTCATTTATGGCTCCCTGCTTTCGTCGAATTCGTTGCGGACGTGCTCCCTCGCGCCGTGGGTCGCGTGGGTGGCGTGGGTGGCGGCGCAGTGGTGTGCGAACCGCCAGATCGGGTCGACGTCGAGACCCGGCGGACCATGATCGTGTCCACCCCGCTCCCGAAGGAGGCGACGGGCACCGAGTGCGCAACCGCCTGCGCGACCTGCGGCAGCGCTTGCGTGCCCGATCCGAGCAGGGCTTCGCGCATGGAGGGGGTCACGAGCACGTACTGGAAGCCGCGCCATCCGCCACCGAGGGTGCGCCGCACGGACGGGTCGAGGTTGTTGACCGATCCCAGCTTGTAGAACCACACCACGCCATAGGGCCGGTTGAAGCCGTGGTCCACGAGGTCGACCCAGACGGTGTCGTCGACGAGCAGCCGGTCGGTCCGCGGCACGTGTTGCTCGACCCAGGACTCCGCCTGGACCGTCGGTGTCACCTGGTCCGTGGCCATCTGGGTCCGGAGTCCCGAAGCCCACGCCGGCACCACGAACACCAGGAGCGCCCCGGCCAGGCCGACCAACACGCCACCCTCGACGACCGCCCACGGGCGGCGCCCCGGCGTCCAGCGCACCAGGCCCTGCAGCGTCGAGCCCGTGCCCGCCAGGAGGAGAGCCGCGAAGGGAAGGATCCCGATGACGAAGGGGACGGGGAGGTAGCCGCCGCGCAGGACGTCGAGGAGAGCGATCAGCTCGGCGACGGCGAGCGGGCGGAGCCGGCGGACGCAAAGCCCCACCGGGAGGCACACCAGTCCGGCCACCGGTAACCACGGATCGAGGTGCAGCCAACCCGTGACGAGGGAATGCGCCTGGCTCGTGGCATTGAACGGATTGCCGGTCCCTTGGCGACCGTTGAGCTGGAACGCGATCGCACTCGACAGGCTGACGTGGCCCGGTCCGGGTACGAGCTCGTTCTTCAGAAGGGCCAACAGCGGATACACGGCGACGAGCAGCCCGAAGACGGACACCAAGGCCGTCACGCAGAAGGCGCGGGTCGTCCGGTGCGACCGTTGCCAGACCTGGTACACCAGCGCCGGCAGGAACAGCAGCATCGTCTCCTTGCTGAGCACCGCGACGGCAAAGCAGGCGCCGCTCGCACCGAACGTCCAGAGGCGCCGGCGCGGGGTCAGGGCCAGTGCGAACGCGGCGAGCAACCACGGCATGGCCAGGTTGTCGAGAAGGACCATGCGCTGGTAGTTGACGGCGAGCGGGCTCAGCGCGAATGCGAGGACGGCCACGGCCGCCCAGACGCGCGACAGACGCAGCCGGCGGGCGATCAGGTACAGCAGTGCGGCGTCGGCCAGCGCATAGAGCAGCATGATGCGCCGCCCGGCGACGATCGCCAGGGTCGCCCCGGAGAACGCGTGTGTCACGAACGTCCACCCCGCCAGCTGGATCCAGCCGAGCGGCGGATGGTCGTACCAGTAGGTGTACGGCGTCAGGGCATGCCGGACCTGGACGGCCCAGGCCTGGGCCATGTAGGTCCCCTCGTCGTCGACGGGGAGCGGCATGCGCGACAAGCCGGCGCCGTGCACGATGCCGACCACGACGAGCAGGCTGGAGAGCACGACCAGGCTGACGCGGTGCCGGCGTACCCAGGTCCGTACGTAGCGCGCGGTGCGCTGGGTGAGCGCAGGTCGGTCCGACGGCCGCCGGGCCCGTCCGTCGACCAGGTCGTCGAGGGACGGCAGGCGCCGCCGGGGGGCGTCCGGAGCGCGTGGTGGGAGCTCGAGCGGCCGGTCCAGTGGCGGGCGCTCGGGAGCCTGGGTCACCTGCGCTCGGCCGCCATCGAGAGGGCGGGCTCGGGCTGGCGCTCACCGGGCACCGGTACGCCGACTGGTGGGGCCGGCCGCGCGGCCGCTGTCGCCGACGCCGGCACCGCCGCCGGACGGTGCGCACCGGTGTGTGCCGTCTTCTCCCAGCCGCGGCGGCCGAACATCTCCCGCACGACCGCTCGCACCGCCGCGCTGGCGAGGAAGAGCTGGTACGGGAACAGGCCGAGCACGAGTCGGACGTAGTCGTAGGCACGCGGCCTCATGTAGAAGACGCGCCCGAACTCGCGGAGACCCACCAACTCGAAGGCGAGTGCCGCCAGGGTCGGGATTACCGGGAGGAAGGAGACCAGCGCCAGCGCCACGGGGATCTTCAAGGCGATGATCGAAAAGATCGACACCGGGATGACCAGGCCGGTGAAGGCCTGCAGGAACGGCATGGCCAGCGTGTAGCGCGCCAGCGCCCGCTGGCTGCGGGTCGGAAGCCGGCGCCACTCACCCTTGCGGAGCACTTGGAGGAATCCCTGGTTCCAACGCGTCCGCTGTTTGAGCAAGCCGCGCAGGGTTCCGGGGGTCTCTTCGCGCGTGGCCAACATCGGTTCGTACGCGACATCCACCCGCGCCCCGAGGCTGGAGAGTCGTACGCCCAGTTCGCAGTCCTCGGCGAGGCACTCGGGGTCCCACCCGCCGACGCCGAGCAGGAGATCCGTGCGCACGAAGACCGTGTTGCCCCCGAGAGGGATGAACCGTCGCTCAGCGTGCAGGTGCAGACGCGAGCGGAACCAGAAGAAGTATTCGAGGCAGTTGCGTAGGGCGTACCAGCTCGACTGGAAGTTGACGAGCTGCACGCCGCCCTGCACGACGTGCGCACCGCTGCGGTCGAAGGCACCCGCCACCTGCCGCAGGAGCCTGGGGTGCACCTCGTCCTCGGCGTCGAAGACACCCACGACGTCACCCCGGCAATCGGCCAGAGCGGTGTTGAGCGCACTCGGCTTGTTCTTCGGCCACGAGTGGTCGACCACGACCCGGATCCGACCCTCGTGACGACGCGCCGCGGCATCGGCAACCTCTTTGGTGCCCTCGTCATCGTGACCGACAACGGCGAGGACCTCGAACGCCGAGTAGTCGAGGTCCGCGAGCTGGTCCAGTGTGGCTCCGAGCACGGCTTCCTCGTGGCGCGCCGGCACGATGAGCGAGAAGCTCAGCGGCGCCTCGGCCTGGCCGGCGACCACCTGGCCGAACCCGAGTGAGCGGAACACTTCGGGCGTGCGCCAGGCATGGAGCATCCACCACAAGGTCGCCATGGCGACGGCGAAGAGGCAGAGCGAGACAACGAGGAGGGCAATGGCGACGAACATCGATCAGTGCCCCGGACCCGTTCCTGGCGCACCCCCCGGACCCGACCAGCTGCCGGCACCGAGGCTCGGCCCGGCCTGCACCTCGCCGGTGGATGTCGACGTCGTCGTTGAGGGAGGTGTGGTCGTAGTGGTGGTAGGCGCGGCGCCGGTTGTCGTCGTGCTCGTGCTGGTGCTGGTGCCCGGGTCGCTCGACGTCGTCGTGCTCGGCAGTGCCGTCGTGGACGTCGGCGGTGCCGGAGGGCGCGCCGCGGTGACGTCCGTCGCCGGGGTCGCGGGGGAAACGTGTGCAGGGGTGCCGGCACCAGGTGCGGGCACCGCAGCAACGTGATGGTCGGCGAGCCGCGCCGGGGCCCCGGCAACAGGCCGCGATTCGGCCGCGCCGGCGTCGGCGCGATTCTCCCCCGCGCAGTGCGGCGAGGCCGGGCGAAGGACACACCCGGACGCACGCGCCGCAACCTCGTGCACCGCCGGGTGCGAAGCGGCGCCCAGCGATCCGGCGACGCCGAATCCGGCGAGGAGCGCAACACCCGATGACGCCAACACCATGGCGGCCCGGCGACCTTCCGTCGTCTCGCTGGGCCCGGCAGCCACCGCGGCGTTGTCGGCGGCTAGAGGCAAATCCGAGACCGATGTCGCAACCGATCGCCCCGCCAACACGGCCGCGCAGTCGTCCCGAAGCTCGGCCGCTAGCGCATAGCCACCGTGCGCGAGTGAAGTTAGCGCGCGGTCCGCAATGGTCACGGCATCGGGCGCGCGCCCGGCCAACTCGCGTTTGAGGTTCTCGACCTGCTCGCTGGAGAGCACCGGAGGGCCCGCCAGCGCCTCGAGCAGCACGGCACCGAGGGCGCGCAGGTCGTCCCTGGCGGAAATGGCGCGAGGCTCGTGAGGGCCGGCGCCGAACCCACCTGGACCACTCCAGTTGTGTGGTCGAGGTGCCAGGGGCCACGGCGAGAGGGCAACATCGCCTGATTCCGTCAGGACGACAGAGCCGGGATGCAGGTCTCCATGGAGAACGCCCCGTTCGTGGAGGGCCTCGAGCGCATCGCCGAGTGCGCGCCCGGCCACGAGCACGTCTTCCTCTTCGCGGGGCACACGCTCGTCTGAAAGCGTCCCCTTCGGCGCAGCGAAGACGACGAAATCGCTGGTGGTCGTGCCGATGTCGTACAGCCCGACCAGGTGGGCGGATGATCGATCCAACACCGCTCCGGCCAGCACGGCGAACTGCTCGTCACATCCTGGTTCGGGCGTCACGACGAGCACCCGCTCCCCGAGCCAGGTATCGAGCGCGTCCCACGTCGTCGCCTCGGGCGTGCACGTCACCACCGTTCCCAGGCGATAGCGCGATCCGATGACGTCGTTGCTCATGTGGTCGTCCTCTGGTGGTCGATCGATGGTGCGCGGATGCATACGGGCATGTGGATGTCGAACGGCGGTACGCGACGTAACGGATCGCCTGTGGAAATTGGACTTCGAACGTGGGTTTCTCAAACGTCCAACGTGCAGGTCCGCGTCTCGCCCTCGTCGCGGCTGGAATCCCTATACCCGGACCGTCGCGCAGTATGCGGTGACGCGGCGCATTTCATGAACACGAAACCCAGCCGTTCGATACGAACGGCTGAACGCGCGTTGAAGCTCAGAGCACCGCGTAGACGGCGTCGATCAGCGCGCGATTGCGCGTGCTTTGCCAACGGGGGATGACATGGTTCATGACATAGCCGAAGGCGACCCGAGCGTCCGGGTCGGCGAAACCGACGGCACCTCCGGTTCCGAAATGACCGAAGCTGTGTGGGTTCGGCCCGAACGGCCGGCGCGGCACCGTCGGCTTGAAACCGAGGCCGAACGTGACCTCCTCGTGGAGGATCGGGCAAAAGCCCTCCGATTGCGGCGCGACGGCCTCCGACAAGACCTCGCTCGACAGCAGGCGCCCGGGCTGGAGCAGCGCGTCGTACACGCACGCGACGCCGCGTGCGGTGCCGTGGCCGTTGGTCGACGGCACCTCGGCGGCGCGCCACTCGGCCGTATTCACGACGCCGATAGACGAATACCCGGGCGGGTTGAAGTAACTGAGCATCTCCATGAGCTGATCGCCCTCGAGTCCCGAGAGATCGGGCAACGTCCCGCTGTCGTCACCGCCGCCCGCGACGAAGGCGACGCGCGCACAGCGTGGCTCCTCCCCCGCCGGCACGCCGACGTGCACGTCGGCACCGATCGGACCGGTCACGGCTGCGAGGCGCTCCCGGACGGATTCGCCGCTGACCCGGCGGACCACTTCGCCGATGAGGTGCCCGTAGGTGTTGGTGTGGTAGGCGTGGCGCGTGCCGGGCTCCCACCACGGGTCGGTGGCCGCCAGCGCCGCCGTCATGCGCTCCCAGTGCCAGAGGTCGTCGTTCTTCAGCGGTTCCCGGATCGCCGGCACCGCGGCCCGATGGCAGAGGGCGTGGCGCAGCGTCGCGGCCTCCTTGCCGCCGGCCGCGAACTCGGGCCAGACATCTGCAATCGGATCGTCGAGTGCGATGAGCCCGCGGTCGACGAGCTGGAGCGCACAGAGCGCGAGGAACGCTTTGCCGACCGAGTAGTAGTCGACGAGTGTGTCCAGCCCGAAGGGCGTTTGCGCGTCGACGTCGGCCCATCCGCCGGCGAGGTCCACCACCGGCGCGCCGTCGACGAGCACGCAGACCGCGGCCCCCACCTCGTCGCG
>DASXBZ010000146.1:0-2515 GCA_036491435.1 Acidimicrobiales bacterium | reverse complement strand
CGAGGCCCCCAGGCTCCGACAACACGCTGGTAGCCTGAGGGGGCAATGAGCCCCACCCAGGACGCGCCCCGCTTCGGCCGGGTGATCACCGCCATGGTGACGCCGTTCGACGACGGCGGGGCCCTGGATCTGGGCGTCGCCATCGAGCTGGCCCGCTGGCTGGCCGCGCACGGGAGCGACGGGCTCGTCCTCACCGGTTCCACCGGCGAGAGCTCGGTGCTGACCGACGACGAGAAGGTCGCACTGTGGGAGGCCGTCGCGGGTGCGGTGAGCATCCCGGTGATCGCCGGCACCGGCTCGAACGACACCGCGCACTCGCTCGAGATGACTCGGCGTGCGACGGCGTGCGGGGTGGACGGCGTCCTGGTGGTCACGCCGTACTACAACCGGCCGTCGCAGGCAGGCATCCACGAGCACTTCCGGGTGTGCGCCGAGGCCGCGGGGAAGCTGCCGGTCATGCTCTACGACATCCCGGTGCGGTCGGGACGCCGCATCGCCATCGAGACGATGCTCCGGCTGGCCCGCGAGGTGCCCAACATCGTGGCGCTCAAGGACGCTGCGGCCGACCCTCCGACGACGGCGCATCTGATTGCGCAGGCGCCGGCCGGCTTCGAGGTCTACAGCGGCGACGACGTCATGACCTTGCCCTTCCTGTCCGTCGGTGCGGTGGGGCTGGTGAGCGTGGCGGCCCACTGGGTGGGGCCGCAGCTCGGAAAAGCGATCGAGGCGTTCATGGCCGGCGACCTCGCGACGGCGGTCGCGGGGAACGCCGAGCTCCTGGACTCATTCGACTTCGAATCGACACCCGAGTATCCGAACCCGCTGCCCGCCAAGGCCATGATGCGTGCGCTCGGGCACAAGGTCGGGCAATGCCGCCTGCCCATGGGTCCGTCGACCCCCGAGCTCGACGCCCTGGCGGCCAAGGTCCTGGCGGCCGTTGGCCCGCCGGCCGTCACGGTCGGCTCGCTTGGCTGACACGGCCAACACGGCGAATCCCGCCGACAGGGCCAACAAGGCCAACAAGGCCGCCAAGGGCGGCCGGGCCAACAAGGGCGCCCGGGTGAAGCCGGTCCGGGTGGTCTTCCTGGGCGGGCTGGGTGAGATCGGCCGCAACTGTGCGTGCATCGAGGTCGAGGGACGCATCGTCGTCCTCGACTGCGGGATCATGTTCCCCGACCCCGACATGCCCGGGATCGACCTGGTCCTCCCCGAGTTCACGTACCTGCACGAGCGCGCGGACCGGGTCGACGGCATCGTGCTCACCCACGGGCACGAAGACCACACCGGCGGGCTGGCGTACCTCCTGCGCGAGCTGCGGGCGCCGATCTACGGGTCCGAGCTGACTGTCGGGCTGGCCCGGCACCGGGTCGAGGAAGCGGGACTGGTGGACCGGACCCGGTTCGTCGTGGTGCGCGACGGCGAGCGCGTGCGCGTCGGCGCCTGCGACGTCGAGTTCATCCCGGTGACGCACTCGGTGCCCGAGTCGATGGCGATCGCGTTCCACACCCCGCAAGGGGTGATCCTGCACTCGGGCGACTTCAAGATCGACCTCCAACCCGTCGACGGGCGGCGCACCGACCTGGCGCGCATGGGCGAGCTGGCCGAGCGTGAGGGGATCCGGCTTCTCCTGTCCGACTCGACCAACGCCGAGGAGCCGGGCTTCACGGAGTCCGAGTCCTCGGTCGGCATCGTGCTGCGGCGCGTGTTCGCGGCACAGACCGGCAAGCGCCTCATCGTCGCCTGTTTCGCCAGCCACATGCACCGGGTGCAGCAGATCATCGACGCGGCGGTGGCGAACGGGCGCAAGGTCGCCACGCTCGGGCGGTCCATGGGCAAGAACGTCGAGCTGGGCCAGCGACTCGGCATCATCAGCATCCCCGAAGGCGTGCAGGTCGACATCGAGGACGTGGACGACCTCCCCCCGGAACAGGTCTGCGTGATCTCCACGGGATCGCAGGGCGAGCCCATGTCGGCGCTGTCGCTCATGGCGACCGGCGAGAACAAGTGGCTCCGCATCGGCGAGGACGACGTCGTCGTGATCAGCGCCCACCCCATCCCCGGCAACGAGTGGTCGGTGGGCCAGGTCATCGACGACCTGCACCGCCGAGGGGCCGAGGTCGTCCACTCCGGCGCCGAGCGGGTCCACGTGAGCGGCCACGCGCGCCAGGGCGAGTTGCGCACGCTCCTCTCGGTGACGAAGCCCGAGTGCTTCGTCCCGGTGCACGGCGAGTTCCGCCACATGGTCCACCACGCACGGTTGGCGCTGTCGATGGGCATCGACCCGGCCAAGGTGCTGCTGTGCGAAGACGGCGACGTCATCCAACTCGACGCCAAGGGCATCGCCCGAGAGACGCGCGTGCCGGCGGGGTACGTGTACGTCGACGGCACGGTCGGCGATGTGGAACACGGCGTGCTGCGAGACCGCCAGAAACTGGCCGAGGAGGGCGTGGTCATGGTGGTCGTCACCGTGGACAAACACCGGGCCGTCCTCGAATGCCCACCGGTGATCGAGACC
>DASXBZ010000145.1:0-3857 GCA_036491435.1 Acidimicrobiales bacterium | reverse complement strand
TTGTCCCAGGGCAGGATCGAGCCGGCCGAGCGGGACGACGCCAGGTACCGCATGGAGTCGACGGGGAAGTTGCGCTCGGCCAGGATCGAGCGCAGGACGACCCCGACCTGGCCGGTTGCTCCCACGATGGCGATGCGCATCGGGCAATTGTAGGAGGCGGCGGGTGGGGCCTCGGTCAGACTTCGAGCGGGCGCCGCCCTTCGAGCGCCCGGCCGAGCGTCAGCTCGTCGGCGTATTCGAGGTCGCCCCCCACCGGCAGGCCACTGGCGAGGCGGGAGACGGTGACGCCGAGCGGCGTGACCTCACGGGCAACGAGCATGGCGGTCGCCTCGCCCTCGATCGTCGGGTTGGTGCACACGATGGCCTCCTTGATGACCCCCTCGCCGATGCGGTCAAGGAGCTCCTGGAGGCGGAGCTGCTCGCGACCGATCCCGTCGAGCGGGCTCAACGCGCCCCCGAGGACGTGGTAGCGACCCTTGAAGCCGGCCCGTTCGACGGCGACGATGTCGCGCGGGTCCTCGACCACACAGATCGTCTCGGGCTCGCGCCGGTCGTCACTGCACACGGCGCAGAGCTCGCCACCCTCGGCGACGTTGAAGCAGATGGCGCAAAGGGTCGTCCGCTCTTTCACGGCGATGATCGCATCGGCCAGACGGCGGGCGTCCTCGGAGGGCACCTTCAAGACGTGGAAGGCAATGCGCTGCGCCGACTTCGGGCCGATGCCGGGCAGGCGGCCGAGCTCGTCGATGAGAGAGCGGAGAGGGCCGGTGTACATCGTCGAGCGGAGCGATCCCTTCGTTTCGTGGGTGGAGCGTGCCGCCGCCGTCGCGGCAGTATCTGCGTGGACTCAGGCGGCGACACGAATTCTACGGGCCGGATTCGGCCTCCCCGTGCCTCTAGCCGAGCACCTCACTGGCTCCGGGGAAGGCCTCGAGGAGCCGGGCATGGGCCTCCGACGCCTGGTCGCTCTCGGCGTTGGGGTCCTCCTCGGCGTAGTCGGAAGGGTCGAGGGACTCGATCTCGGGTTCGCGGACGGACGCGGCGGTCGCCTGCCGGGCCAGCGCCTCGGCGGGCGGTCGGTGTGCCGATCCGCTGTCGTCGACCTCCAGCACGAGCTTCACCGGCGCGCCGAAGTGCGCACTCAGTTTCTGCTCGACCGTGGGGACCATCTCGAGGCAGCGGTCCCGGTGCGCGGCGTTCGGGAGCGCGAAGTGCGCCCCCTGCTCGTCCACGGACACGAAGCGACCCGCGCTGAAGAGGGCCTTGGCGCGCACGGGCAGGCCCTTGAGAATGAGGTCACCCCACGCTTCGGTCAGCGAATCGCGGTCGACGGCGACGGTCGGCGCGGGCTGCGGCTCTGTTGGCTTGTCGGCGACCGTGGCCTCGGGCGCGGTCGCCGGCGGCTCGGCGGCAACGTCTTGGGCCGGGGCACCGGAGGCCGGAACGCTCGCCGCCTGCTTGCTCCGCCGCACTGCCCCGAGCGAGGGGCGTCGGCCCACGTCGGCCGGCGGAGGATCGGACGCCGGTGACTGCTCGGCTGACGGGGGACCCGATGTCTCCGGGGCTGCGGCTGTTGCGGGAGGTGGCGCAGAGGGACGAGGAAAGGCCGGCGCACCCGTCTGCGAACGCTCCAGCGCGCTGACCCGTTCGACGAGCGCCTCGACACCGGAGTCGAGATCGGGCCGCACGGCGCGCACGAGCGCGATCTCCAACACGACTTGTGCGTCGGGCGCGTCGCGCATGTCGATCAACGCGTGCCCGAGAATCTCCATGCTCCGCACCACGCGCGCCAGGCTCATGGTCTCGGCCAGGGCGACGAAGCGCTGCAGCGACGGGCCCGAGGCGGCACAGAGTTCGGGCGCCAGCGCGGCGAGGAAGACCTGACGCAGGTCGTCGACGAGCTCGGTCGCCAGCTGCTGGGGACCCCACCCGGCCGCCATGAGGGCGTTCAACGCGACGAGGACCTGTCCGACGTCGCCGTCCGCCAGCGCGTCGACCAGGCCGGCCAGCTCGGGCCGGGCCGCATCGGCCGATCCCGACGCCACCACTTGGTCCAGGGCCGAGAGGGCGTCCCGCGCCGATCCCCGGCCGCGCCGCACCGCGGCCTCGACGGCCTCCTCCTCCAGGTTGAGGCCGGCCTGCGCGTTGACCGACTCGAGCAGGTCGTGGAGCGTCTCCGCACCGAGCAGGCGGAATTCGAGGTGCTGTGTGCGGCTCCGGATGGTGGGCGGCACCTTCTGCGGGTCGGTCGTGGCCAACACGAACACCACGTGGCTCGGCGGCTCCTCGAGCGTCTTGAGCAACGCGTTGGCCGCGGCCGGCGAGAGCATGTGGACCTCGTCGACGATGTAGACCTTCCACCGTCCGGGCGTGCCGAGACCGGCGTGTGCCACGAGATCGCGCATCGCGTCCACGCCGTTGTTCGACGCGGCGTCGAGCTCGTGCACGTTCAGCGAGTTGCCCCGCGTGATCTCGACGCACGACGTGCAGACACCGCAGGGCTCGCCCTCGACCGGGGCTTCGCAGTTGAGCGCCTTGGCCAGGATCCGGGCGGACGACGTCTTGCCGGTGCCGCGCGGTCCGCTGAAGAGGTAGGCGTGGGAGACGCGTTCGTCGCGCACGGCACTGCGCAGGGCGCGCACGACGTGGTCCTGCCCGCGTATCTCGTCGAATCGCCCCGGCCGGAAACGGCGGTAGAGGGAGACAAAGGGGGCGTCGGCCATGTCGGCCGAGCCTACCCATGGCTTCGGACACCGCGACCCGGTGCTCGGTACGGCGGCCAGGTTGACTACGGCGCCCAACCAAACCCGCTGAGAGCTGCTGCCTTCCGACCCTGACTCGATTCACGAGCGGCCGTCGCGCAGGACCCGGCCACCGCACCCAACATCGGGTCGACGGTGCAAAGGTGAAGGTTAGCGGGCCGTTCGGGCTCGCTCGCTACACGACCAGGACGGCACAGCCCACGTGGTCCATGACGGCCTTCGGGACATGGGCGAGGCGGCGCGCGCCGTGGGCGGAGCCCGACCCGACGACCACCAGGTCGGCCCCCTCGTCGGCGGCCACCCGGGCGATCGCCCCGGCCGGGTCGCCGAGGACCGGGTGCGTCGCGACGTCCACCTGGGCCTCGGCCGCTTCTCTCTGCAGCTTCATCAGGAGCCAGTCGGCCGCGCCGGCGCCAAACGCGGTGTAGCGGAACTCTTCGGGCAACCACGGCACGGCGTCGGCGTCCTTCTTGCGGTCGATGGCGGCGACGATGTGCAGCGTGCCTCCCGTCGCCCGGGTCAGCGCAAGGGCTCGGTGGAAGGCGCGCTCTGCGCCCTCGGAGTCGGCCGCACCGACGACCACGCGGTCAAACACGGGCGTAGCCGGGCGCGTCGACCCGCTCCTCGTCGCGGTGGAAGTCAGGCACCAGTCGGTGGTGCCGCTTCCCGTCGGACGGCGGCGTGGGTGCCACCAAGACAGGCAGGTCGGTGGCGCGCATGATCTGTTCCCGCAGGCTGGGCGCGAGCCGGTGCCCGGCGAGCCGCGACCGGTCCACGCCGAGGACGATGAGGTCGGCGCCGAAGCTTTGCGCCGCCTCGGCGATGCCGTGGACGAGTTGGCGGTTGCGGGCGCCCAACGTCGGCCCGGCCACCACGAGCCGATGCGGCTCGGCGGCCACCGGGTCGGCGGCGGACCCACGGCCGCGGTGTCTCTGCGTGCGCTCCTCGCTCACCTGGACGAAGCGCACCTCAGCACCCGGTCCGTCGACCCATTCGGCGACCAGCGCGACGGCGGCGTCGGCCGATCGCGAGTGGTCGATCAGCACGAGCATGCGGCGAAACGGCATCGCCGCGCCGGTCACGTCCGAAAGACTC
>DASXBZ010000144.1:0-2092 GCA_036491435.1 Acidimicrobiales bacterium | reverse complement strand
GGTGTCGATGGCGAGCGGCGCCGTCCCTCTCGTACTCAGCCCGTGGCCGCGCTGGTCGTACAGCACGACCCGGTAACCCTGCTCCCGCAAACGGCGCGCCACGGGCAGCCAGATCTCGTGGCTACAGCCCCAGCAATGGGGGAGCACGACCACCGGTGCGTCGGCCTCGTCGCCCGGGAGGTCCCAGACGGCGAGTGCCGCGCCGTCTGACGTCCGCACGATCCGGTGGTCGGGCCTGGACACCCCTTCACCCCATCCGAGTGCATGACGCCCGTCGTCGGCTGCCTCGGACCTGGAGGCCGCCAGACGCCGCCGGGCGATGCCGGCCGCTGTGCAGGCCGCCAACAGCCCTCCGATGACCAGGGCACGTCGTCCCCGTCCGCGCTTGTTCGGGCCGGCGGAAGACTCGAGAGAGGGGGTCGTCGTCATGCTGGCCGAGCGTAGGGGTCGAGGCTGGAATCAGCAGCAGTCGTCATGGCGGCTCAGAATAAAAGAAATAAGATATTGACGCAATTGCTTATTTTCTGAACAATATGGGTATGGCTTCGAGCATGGACACACAGACGACAACTCTTCCCGCCGACGACGGAGCAAAGTCCGAGGGCCGGGCCGACCGCCCAGGGAGCTCGACGGACCAGCGGATCAACCGCCTCTCGACCGCCTCCCTCAAGCGGATCATCGAGCCCGACCTCGACGTCCCCGGCGAGATCGGCGACGGTCAGGTGCTGCCCGACGAGATCCTCACTCTCTCGAACGTCCCGGAACTCTTCGACCGCCTGAGCGACGAGCAGAAGAAGGTCCTTGCGCGCGAAGAGTTCGCCTCGATCGTCGACACGGGTATCCGATTCGAATCGGTCCTGATGGCGGGCTTCAGTTTCGAGATCGTGGGCCGAACCGACCTCACCGATCCCCGCGTCACCTACCTCCTCCACGAGATGGGGGAGGAGACCCGTCACTCCCGCCTGTTCGTGCGCCTCCTGCAACAGGTGAAGCCGACGGCGAAGAACCCCATCGACGGGAAGGTCATGCGCATCGCTCAACACGTCCTGATGCCGTTCCTCACCGCCATGCCGTCGCTGTTCTGCCTTCTTGTGCTGAGCGGCGAGGAAGTGCCCGACCTCTTGCAGAAGCTGGCGAGCGAGCATCCCGACACCGACCCCATGATCAGGGCGGTCTCCAAGTACCACCGCCAGGAGGAGGCGCGCCACCTTGCCTTCGCCCGGATGATCTTCCCCGAGCAGTGGGCGGCGGCTGGACGCTTCGAGCGCTTCCTGGTCCGCCACCTCGGATCGCAGATCGCCATGGCGATGTTCGACACGATCGTCCATCCCGGCGTCTACTCCACCGTGGGCCTGCCCACGTGGCCGACGTGGAAGGCGGTCAACCGCTCGCCGGGCCGGACCGCCTTGCGCCACCGCGCCCTTCGCCCGCTCCTCACTCCGCTGCTCGAGGCCGACGTCTTCAGGAGCGGGCGGGTTCCGAAGGGCTGGCAGCGTGCCTGCGGCGTCGACCGTTACGGGCGCGACCTCGCGCCGGCGGCGGTCTGAACCATGCTGAATGAACTCCCCGCGCCGACGAAGGGCGATCGCACTCGCCAGGCATTGCTCGAGGCGGCGATCGTACGCTTCGCACGCGAGGGTTACCGAGGCACGTCCGTTGCCGACGTCTGTCGCGATGCCGGCCTGTCCACGACGGCGTCGTACCCTTATTTCGCCAACAAGGAGGCGCTCTTCGTCGCCGCCGTCGACGAGGACGTCGCTGGGCTGATCGCGGACGCAGTGTCGCTGGTTGCCATTGACGAGCAGCCGGACGCGTGGGGCACCGTGCTGATGCAGGCCCTCGTCGACCACATGCCAGGGCACCCCCTGGCGGGCCGCATCGTGCGCGGCCTCGAGCCGGAGTTCACCATGCGCCTCTTGCACATCCCCGCGCTGCAAGACCTGCGCAAGACCGTGACCGAGCTCATCCGTCACGAGCAGACGGACGGCCGCGTGCGCCAGGACATCGACGCAAGCCAGACGGCCAACGGCATGGTCGTGATCGTGATCTCGCTCCTGATGGCGACGATGCAGACCGGCGCCGACGCCGAGGG
>DASXBZ010000143.1:0-1744 GCA_036491435.1 Acidimicrobiales bacterium | reverse complement strand
GAGCCCTTCCTTGTTGGTGAGGCCTAGCTCTTTGGCCAGCTCATAGACGCGAATCTTCTTCGGCAAGTGGTTTTCTTCGTCCTTGTCTTTGCGGGGTCCGGGGTCAACCCAGCCCCTCATCCTCGCACATCAGGTGCCCCGCTCCCCCACGCCACACCCATTTGCACACACAACTGCTCCAGCGCAACGGCCCCGACCGGCGCACGAAACGCCCGCTCGAAGCGATGCTGGCGCACGGCTCGTTCCAGGCACTCCGGCGACTCCCGGCAGAGCCACGCGCCCCGCCCGGCGCCATGCCGGTCGACCGCGAGCGCCCCGTCGGGCCTTCGCACGATCCGGACCAGCCGGTCCGCCGGCAGGGCGCGCCGGCAGCCGACACAGGTCCGGGTCGGCGCTATGCCTCGGCCTCCTCCGTGACCTCGGACGCTTCGGCCCCCGGGGCCTCCGCCACCGCAGGCTCCGCCTCGGCTGACGCCTCGGCGGCCCCGTCGGTCTCCGCAGACCCGGCGGCGGGCGCGTCGGCCGCTTCCGCCGGCGCCGATGCGCCGTCCCCACCATCGGCCGCGTCCTCGACGGCATGCGACCACTCGGCCGCCGACATGGCCTCGCCGCCTTCGGCCGGCTTCCACACGAGGTCGCCGTTCTCGTCCTCGACCCACTCGCCCTCGGCCCACTCCTGGTCGCCGTAGCCGGCCTCTTCCTCGGCCAACTGGGTCTCGCTCTTGATGTCGATGCGCCACCCGGTCAGCCGGGCCGCCAGCCGCGCGTTCTGCCCCTCCTTGCCGATGGCCAAGGAGAGTTGGAAGTCACTGACGATCACCGTCGCCGTGCCGGTCTCCTCGTCCAGGCGCACCTCGCGGACGCGGGCCGGCGCCAACGCGTTCTGGATCAGCTCGACCGGGTCGTCGGAGAACGGGACGACGTCGACGCGCTCGCCGCGCAGCTCGTTGGTCACCATGCGCACGCGCGACCCGCGCGCGCCGACGCACGC
Organism: Acidimicrobiales bacterium; assembly: GCA_036491435.1. Taxonomy (GTDB): domain Bacteria; phylum Actinomycetota; class Acidimicrobiia; order Acidimicrobiales; family RAAP-2; genus Bog-473. The sequence goes on along the minus strand of DASXBZ010000143.1, from coordinate 753 downwards.
GCCGACCGGGTCGACGTTGGGGTCGTTGGACCACACGGCGATCTTCGTGCGGTGCCCCGGCTCGCGGGCCGCCGCCTTGATCTCCACGACGCCCGAGCCGATCTCGGGCACCTCGAGCTCGAAGAGCCGCTTGATCAGCCCCGGGTGGGTGCGGCTGACCACGATCTGGGGGCCCTTGGTCGTCTTGCGGACCTCGACGATGTAGGCCTTGAGGCGCGCGCCGTGCTCGTAGCGCTCGTAGGACACCTGCTCGGCCTGGGGCAGCAGTGCCTCCACCTTGCCGAGGTCGAGGAGCGTGTAGCGGTTGTCCGTCTGCTGGACGATGCCGGTGACGATGTCGCCCTCCCGCCCCGCGTACTCCTCGTACTTCATGTCGCGCTCGACCTCGCGGATCCGCTGGAGGATCACCTGCTTGGCCGTCTGCGCGGCGATGCGCCCGAAGTCGTCGGGAGTGTCGTCCCACTCCCGGATGACCTCGCCGTCCTCGTTGAGCTCCTGGCCGTAGACCCGGATCTCCCCCGAGTCGGGGTCGATGGTGACGACGGCCTCCTCGGCCGCGTCGGGACGCCGCTTGTACGCGGCGACCAAGGCGTTGGCCAGGGCGTCGAGCAAGGTGTCGACCGAAATCCCCTTGTCGCGTGCGATCTGGCCCAGCGCGTCGAGGAATTCGAAGTTGGTCTTGCTCATGGCCGCTTCACCCTCTCACTCTTCGCGCGACGCGGCGCCGGCCCCCATTCGAACACCGTGCGCGCC
>DASXBZ010000142.1:0-13170 GCA_036491435.1 Acidimicrobiales bacterium | reverse complement strand
GCTCTGGAGCAACGGACCCGGCACCTGTTGGCCACCCACGGTCATGTACCCGCCGGGCAGCGTCGGGCCCTCGGTGTAGTTGCCCTGAGAATCAGGGCCGATCAGCACCGCGGGGGAGCTCTTCAGCTTCTCGGCGGTCGAGACCACTTGGAAGTTCATCCCGTAGACCGCCGGCGTCCCGACGCTGGGCCCGTTGCCGGAGTGGTCGTGGCCGTTGATCCAGTTGATGACCGCCTGGACCTTGTAGGAGTCGTACTGCTTGGTGGCGGCGTTGTCGGCCGTCCACGCGCCGTCCACCGGGTAGGCCTTGCCGTTCGGTTCGACGGCCTGTGAGTCGATCTCGGGGCCGAAGAAGTCGTCGATGCTGGTGCCGTTGGAGCCCGGGCCGTTGTACGACGTGTAGATCGCGTGCTTGTCGGACCACGCCGTCCGCAGGCCGGCGTTGTGGATCACCTGGAAGATCGAGTTGGTCTGCAGATAGTCCCACGGCTGGATCGGCTGGCAGGTCTTGGGGTCGACCGGGTACGTCTGCGGGTTCAAACCTGACTGGGGATGATCGGTCAGGCCCATGATCAGGCTCGGATTCTGGTCAATACCGTTCATGTAGACCGAGCCGCCCTCGTCGAACGATGGGAAGGTGTTGCCGCTCCCGTTGTTCAGCAGGTCCTGCACGGCTGGAAGGCTGTCGTCCGGCGAGTCGTAGATCACGTTGCCGCCCGGGACCGGCCCGGAGCAGTTCGTCGTCCCCGCGGGGAAGACGCCGTGGCTGTACTCGACGTCGTAGTAGATGCCGAGCGTCTTCGGGTCGGCGCCGGTCATCAGCCCCGTGCCGGCCGGGTCGGAGTCAGACGGGACGGGCGTCTGGGCCTTGGTGAATTCGGCGCCACCCGTGGCCAACCGGGCGAGCTCCGAGTTGGGATGGTTGGCGGCGTACCAGTCCAGATCGGACTGGTGCATGCCGTCGACCGAGATGAGGAGGACGTGCTTGATCTGGCCGTGGCTGTGGCCCTGGCCCTGGTTCTGGCCCTGACCGTTGTCGGCACCGGCGACACCCGAGTACGACACCGCCAACGGCGTCGCGATGGCCAACGCACACGCGGCGACACCGGCCGTCGCGAGTCTCGTCCTCAATCTCATGTTCGCTCCTTTATCGGGCTCGTTCCCCTTGACCCGACGGAGCGTATGAAGCGAGTTCGAACAGTTCTCGACCATTCGGTGACGGCCGCATTTCCCACAGGTGAAATTCAGCGAACGCTACGGGTGTGTTCCCGCTGCAGTGAGCGACGCCAAAGAGGGGGCATCGCCCGTGGCGAAGATGGAGCGACCCGGACCTCGTTGTCGGGAGTCCCTGACCCGGGACTCCCGACAACGATCAAATCATCCGAAGGTGGCGTCGGAGTGCGCTTGCGCCACCTTGATGTCGGCCCCGATCGGCAGGCCGTCCAGCGGGCCGAGCAGGATGACGTGAATAGCCGTGACGGTCAGCCCGCTGTGCGTCTGACCCAGGCCGCCGCACGTGCCCGTAAACGTCAGCCCGCCGTTGTCGCACGTCTCCTGGTCCAGGATGATCGCAATCGGCAGCCCGGCCGGCAGGAGGGAAGTGTTCGGTGTCACCGGCAGCGTCAAGGCATGGCCGCCGATGCTCAGGTTGAGGAACTGTGTCGCACCGAAGACGTTCCCGTTGGCCGCATCGGATTGCGCCGACAAGGCGCCCGCCGCGTTGGCGACGCTTGAGGACACGGACTTGGCCAGGCCGGCATAGATCGTGCAGGTTGACGGCCCCGGGGGTCCAATGGCTCCCACGACCGGCAGAATGCATACGTTGGCCACTTGGGCCGTGCTATCCGATTTGCTCGACGTCGCAGTGAGCGCCCCGGTGGTGTCGCTGGCCGCCGCGGCTCCCCGCAACAGCGCACCGCCCGGGAACGCCAGGGCGGTCAATCCCTGGAAGTCGCTCCCGCCCGAGGGTGGGATGCTCACGTAGCCGACCTGGGCCGGCAGGATCGGCGGAAGCGTGTCCTCCGATGCGATGAAGGCGGATCCACTGACCGACTGGGTCGTCGTCGCGCCGCAGTTCGGGGCGAGCGGCGGGAAGTCGGAGTGGGCCGTCGCCTGTGAGACGACGAGGTCGACGGCGCCCAGCCCCAACAGTTTGGTGACGTGGACATCGATCATCGCCACCGTGAGGTCGGCTGCGTAGGCGGGCACGCCGTTGATGGTCGTGAGCCCCGCCTTCCCGGTGCGACCCGAGGGTGGGCAGGTCGTCGGGAGCCCACCGCCCGCTGCCGGACCCTCCACTTCCAGGCCGACGAAGGAACCAGGCCCGAAGAGCAGGCTCGGTAGCGCGATGCACGTGTTCGGCGCCACGTTGACCTTTGCGAGGCCCAGGACCTGGAGTTTGGCGAAGGTCGATCCGGCGTCGCTGATCGATGCGCCGGTGGCGGTTGCCGTGGTCTCGGCGTTGGCCACCACCGCATCCGCCTTCACGGTGCACAGTCCGGCCACCGGCAACACGCAGACCCCCGCGGTCTCCGACGTGGCGCGGTCGGTGGCGGCCGCGCCGGCCCCGCCCACCACCTTCGCGTGGTTGGACGTGGTGAGGAGATTGGCCGTCAGGACCGATGGCACGTTCACGTTCACGACCGTGTTGCTGGCCGAGCTGTCACCGATGCCGCCCTGCGCGGAGTGCGTGGGTGGGTTGGGAATCAATGTGGTGAGGAGGCCGAGCACGTTGACGTACGCGTCGATCGCCGCACCGGACGCATTCGCTCCGGCCGGGTTTGGACCGGCCACCGCGCCGACTGCGGCGGTCGCGGGCAGCTGACCGCCCGCCTTGCCGCCAGGCGGGGTGAAGTCGGGGCTCGAGATGTCGGCGGTGTTGCTGATGCTGCAGCTCGTGACCGTGACAATCTGGACGGTGAGCGTGACGGTCAGCCCGGTGGTGTTGGCCGGGACGGTGCCGATGTTCCAGGTCACCCCGGACACCGGGTTCCCGCTGGTGCTGCAGCCGCCGGAGCAGCCGACGAATGCGGTCCCGGCCGGGATCGTGTCGGTGATGACGGTCCCGTTGGCGGGCGCCGGTCCGGTGTTCCCGTACGTGAGCGTGTAGACGATGTCGTCACCCGTGGTCGCCGGCGGGAAGATCGGGTTGCCGGCACTGCTGAACAGGGCCGCCGACTTGGCCAGCGTCAGGTTCGGAGAGGCCGACACGCATTCGGTCGAGGAAGTGGACGAGACCCCGACGGTCGTGGGGTCGACGGTGTTCACAACCGGGAACTGTCCCGGGTTGCAGCCTCCGCCGCCCGAGGTGCCACCGAACGAGGCCGGCATCACCGCGGTGTAGGTGAACGTCTCGACCTGGCCCGCCGCGAGAGGCGCGGTGGAGCAGGAGATGGTGGTGCCGTTCTCGGTGCAGGTGCCCGTTCCACCGGACACCGTCACCGCCGAGATGCTCTGAGGCTGCGGGCTGCTCGAGTCGGTGAAGGACGTCGCACCCGGTGCCGAGCCCTTGTTGGTGACCGTGATGGTGTAGGTCACCGTGCCGCCCGGAGTCGTGCTGGTCGGGCTGGCGGTCTTGGTGATGACCAGGTTCGGCGTTGCGTTCACGCACACCGTGGCGCCGCCGGTCCCGCCCCCGTTCAGGGTGACGGTGTCGACGACCGGGAACTGGTTGGGACCGCACGGTTGCTGTCCCGGGAGGCCCGAGAAGGTCGTGGGCATGTTCACCGTGACGGTGAAGACCTGGCTGTTCCCGGCCTTGATCGTGCTGGTGGTGCAGTTCAGGTCCGTCGTGCCGCTGACCGGGGTGCAGTTGCCACCGTGCGGGCTCGAGCCGACGAAGGTCACGTTGGTAACGTTGGGGTCGTTGTCGTCGGTGAAGCTGGTGGACCCGCTCGCGGTGCCGTCGTTGGCGACAGTGATGGTGTAGGTCACCTGCTGGCCCGGACTGGCCGTGGTCGGGTTGGCCGTCTTGGTGATGACGAAGCCCGGCGTGGCCGTCACGCACACCGTGGCGCCGCTGCTCCCGCCCCCCGTCAGGGTGACGGTGTCGACCACCGGGAACTGGTTGGGGCCGCACGGCGAACCTCCGGGGGTGCCCGAGAAGCTCGTCGGCATGTTCGCGGTCACGGTGAAGACCTGGCTGGCGTTGGGGTTGATGGAGCTGGTGGCGCAGTTGAGGTTGGTCGTGCCGCTGACCGGGGTGCAGGTCCCTCCGGTCGGGTTGGACCCGACGAAGGTCACGGCGGTGACGTTGGGGTCGTTGACGTCCGTGAAGTTGGTCGAACCCGGAGCGCTCCCGTTGTTGGTGACCGTGATCGTGTAGGTCACCTTTTGACCGGGCGTGGCGGAGTTCGTGCTCGCCACCTTCGAGATGGTGAACGACGGGGAGGCGTTGACGCACACCGTCGCACCGCTCGAGCCGCCGCCGTTGAGGGTGACGATGTCGACCACCGGGAACTGGTTCGGACCACAACCCGCCCCGGGCGTGCCCGTGAAGGAGGTGGGCATGTTCGCGGTGACGGTGAAGACCTGGCTCCCACCGGGATTGATCGAGCTGGTCGTGCAGCTGAGGTTGGTCGTGCCGTTCACCGCGCTGCAGGTCCCCCCGCTCGGGTTCGATCCCACGAACGTCACGTCGGTGACGTTGGGGTCGTTGGTGTCGGTGAAGGTGGTCGAGCCGGCGGCCGTGCCGTTGTTGGTGACGGTGATCGTGTAGGTCACGGATTGGCCGGGGCTCGCCGTCGTCGGGTTGGCCGTCTTGGTGATGCTGAATGTCGCCGAGGCGGTCACGCACACGGTCGTGCCGGCCTGCTGGCCGTTCGCCAAGGTGGCGGTGTTGGCGACGGGGAACTCGCCCGGCGGGCATCCGCCCGTGCCCGCGCCACTCCCGAAGGAGGTCGGCATCTGCGCCGTATAGGTGAACGTCTCGCTGCTTCCGGGATTGATCGAGCCCGTCGTACAGGTGATGGTCGCGCCCGACTCGGTGCAGCTTCCGCCGTCGGAGGCCGTCACGGCCGAGATGTTCGTCACCCGGCTGTCGTTGGTGTCGATGAAGGTGGTCGACCCGGCGGACGCGCCGTTGTTGGTCACGGTGATCGTGTAGGTCACCGTCGCACCGGGCGCCGCCGGATTCGGGGTGGCCGTCTTGGCGATAGTGAAGGAGGCCGGGCCGAGGATTGCGTTGGCCTGGATGTTGTTCGAGCGGTTGCCGATCGAGGACCCGTCAGCTGCCGCGAGGATCTGGTGGTAGGGGCCGCCGTTGATGTCGCCCGCTCCGTAGGGGGTCCCCCAGCCGCCGGGCTCGGTCGATCCGGCCAAGTGGCCTCCGTAGAGGAACTCCACCGAAGTGGCGTTGGCGGTCGTGTAGTTGATCGTGATGCTCGTGTAGTCGTCACTCCCGGGGCTCGAAGCCGCGGTGTGGGTGTAGCCGCTGGTCGTGGTCAGCGATCCTCCGTAGAGGACGAAGTTCTGACCCGACAGCTGATGCGCCGAGGTGATGTCGCTGCACCCTGCAGGCGAGCACGGCGGTACCGCGGTGTTGTCCATGGGGATGGCCAACGTGCTCGGCGTGGCCGGACTGGCCGCGGGACACGACGAGAGACCCTGGCAGGGGTCGGCCGTCGTCTCGGTGTAGTTCCACGTCGCCAGCGAGTCGTAGGCGTGCGCGGGTCCCGAGCCCTTCCGGTCCTGCCATTGCAGCGTGATGCTGTGCGCGCCGCTGCCCACCGACAGCACGGCGCGCTGGGGCACCACCTGCTCCTCGGCGTACTGGGAGTTGGACTGGTTGAGGTCACCGTTGCCCCAGCCGCTGTTGCACTGGGTGGTCGGGACAGTTCCCGGCGCACCGTTGGCGCACTGGTCGAAGGCGATGACGCTCACCCCGCTCCCACCGCCTGCGGCGAATGCAGCGCCCGTACCGATCACCGACCCGGATGCCGCCAGTACCGCCACGGCCACCGTCATGAAGATCCGTCGTGAATGCCCCACGATCGTGCTCCTTCCGCCCTGCGCTAGATCAGCAAGCACATCTGCTGTGGTTCCGGGGGTGAAGCGGCTGGCTCACAGCCGCGTGACAGCCCGGCGCTGGCGCTGCGACGCCTTGCACGAACCATTCCGCCTGCCCCTGAACACGGTTTCGAGTACCACACGATGTGGCCTCAACCGATGATCAACCGATGAACAACGGACAACCGGCGTTGGACTTTCGGTTGCTGCAAGGGTTATTTGAAAAGTTCGGATGTCCGCGCGAGCAGAGGGCGCCGACGGTCACATGTGAGTGAGCCGGGCGTATCGACCTGACCGGGGCCAAGCCTTTTGGGTTGCGCCCTCGGGTGTGATCGACGCTTTCGGTGCGAAGATGCCCAGATGACACAGCAGAAGAGGGTCGTCGTCTGGGGCACGGGATTCGTCGGGAAGATGGTGATCCCCGAGGTCCTCCGTCACCCGAATTTCGAATTGGTCGGCGTGGGCGTCAACGACAAGGACAAAGTCGGCCGGGATGTCGGCGACATCTGCGGAATCGGAACGATCGGTCTCACTGCCATGGACGACCTCGACGCGCTCGTCGCTCTCCGTCCCGACGCCCTCGTGCACTACGGGCCCACGGCGGGACAGGCCGACGCCAACATCCGCGACATCAGTGCGTTCCTGCGCGCCGGCGTGGACGTGTGCTCGACGGCCATGACGCCGTGGGTCTGGCCGCACATGACGCAGAACCCTCCCTCGTGGATCGAGCCCATCACCGAGGCCTGCGCGGAGGGTGGCGCCACCTGCTTCACCACCGGCATCGACCCGGGCTTCGCCAACGACCTCTTCCCGATGACTCTCATGGGACTCTGCGCCGAGGTGCGGAAGGTCAAGGCCCTCGAGATCCTCGACTACCTCAACTACACGGGCGCCTACGAGGACGAGATGGGGATCGGACGCCCGCCCGAGTTCACGCCCCTTCTCGAGCACACCGACATCCTGGTCATGTCGTGGGGCGGCACCGTGCCGATGATGGCCCACGCGGTAGGTATCGAGCTCGATGCGATCACGACCACGTGGGACAAGTGGGTCACCGACGTCCCCATCGCCACCGCCAAAGGTGTGATCGAGCCGGGCAATGTGGCAGCCATCCACTTCACCATCAACGGGATGTACAAGGGAGAGGCGCGCATCTGCCTCGAGCACATCAACCGAGTCGGCACCGACGCCGCGCCGGACTGGCCCCGGGGCACCCAGGACGACGTCTACCGCGTGGAGATCGAAGGCACGCCGTCGATCACGCAGGAGACCGCGTTCCGGTTCACTGACGGCTCTGGTCGTGATGCCGCGGCGGCTGGCTGCCTCGCCACCGGGCTGCGGGCGCTCAACGCCGTCCCCGCCGTCAACGACCTCCCCTCAGGGTGGGCCACCGCCCTGGACCTGCCGCTCATCCCAGGGGCGGGCACCATCCGCTGAGTAACCCGAAAGGCCGCCCATTGGGTCGGAAACGCCTAGCTGGGTACAGGCCAGATTCAGATAGTCGGCTCACCCCTGATTGTGACTTCAGTTCCCTCCTCAAGGCGCCGAGGCAAGGGGGGTAGCCTCCCAAAGGACGTGGTCATGGCCAGGCGGTTCCCGTTGAAGACACGTTTGCTGGCGCCAGGCGCGGCTCTGGCCTCGGCCCTCACCTTTGCCGCCGCCGCCTCGCCTGCAGGGGCCAAGCCCCCGCCCCCACCGCCGCCGCCACCGCCTGGCGTGGTGCTCATCGATTACTCCACGGTGTCCGCCGCCGACTTTGCCAGCGGGCTGTCCCAGAGCACGCCGTTCGACGGGGTGGTGGTACGAGGCTCCGATGACCAGGACCCGTTTAGTTGCGCGCCCCTCGGCACCCAGGTCGACGACCAGGCCGCCCTGGCCTCCGGCGAACCGAAGGAGGGCCGCTACATCCACAACCTCTTGCATCTGTGGTCGTTCAACACCGGCCAGAACTGGAGCTGGACGAATCAGTCGTGCGTAAGCGACATGGTCAACGCGTTCCAGAGCCTGGCCCAGACCGCCGCGGCCGGCGGGTTCAGCGGGCTGGCCCTCGATACCGAGGCCTACGGCCAACAGGACCCGATGCTCCAATCCAGCACCGCCACGGTCCGCGCCGGCGCCCGTGTCGGCGCACTCCTCGCAGCGGATCACCTCCAGCTGTTCATGACCCAGGCCGACTCCGAGGGCGAGGCCGGCATGACGCAGTTCGTGAAGGGCCTCACGCAGGGTGGGACGGTGCCGATCGACGGCAACGAGTTCGCCTCCTACGACTACACCTCCCCGAGTCAGTACCAGGGCGCTGAGAACACCCTTCTCCGGAACAAGGAGTACGTGGCCCAGGCCACCTACCTCGACCCCCACACGCCGACCCAGATCCAGGCCGACGTGGCCGCGTCGCTCCAGTACTCGAACGTCAACGGCGGGCACGAGGCGTGGGTGTACACCGACGGGAAGTACGGCAGTTGGTGGAACGGCACGATGGATGCGTCGGTGGCCGCCGCCGTGGTCGCCGGCAAGGCAGCCGGCTGAACCTCCGCTGAAGCCCGCCCCGGGCTGCCGAGGTTGCCGGCGATTGCCTAGCCAGCCGAACTCACAAGCCGTCCCATGTATTTCGCACCGCCGAACGTGAAGACTCCACCGTCGGCGGCCGCCATCCAGTAGCCGTTTGTCGCGTTGTCCGAGGCCATCCCCACCACCGGCGAGGCCAGACGGAGGCTGCCGGTCGAGCCGTCGAACGTCGCCTGTCCGTAGTTGAAGATGCCCCCGTCGGACGCCACGAACCGGTAGCCCATGCCGTTGGGCGAGGCCTCCATGCCGACGATCGGCTTGTTGAGGCGGATGCTGCCAGTGCTGCCGAAGAACGGAGCCGTGTAGCTGAAGATCCCGCCGTCGGACGCGACCTCCCAGTACCCGCCGGTCGCCGGGTCATCGGCCATGCCGACAACCGGCTGGTTGAGCGGCCTCCCGCCCATGGAGCCGTGGAAGACAGCATTGCCGAAACTGAAGATGCCACCGTCGGAGGCCACCAACCAATAGCCCTTGCCGTTTGGCGTCGAAGCCATACCCACGATCGGCTGGTTGAGCCGCAAGGAGCCCGTCGATCCGTAGAAGCTGGCGTCGCCGAAGTTGAAGATGCCACCGTCGGAGGCCACCAGCCAGTACCCGCCACCGTCGGGTGTGGCCGTGATGCTGATGATCGGTGCGTTGATTCGTCCGGTGAGCGACCCGAAGTTGTGTGCGGTACCGAACGCGGCGACAGTGCCGTTGGCCTCGGCCTCCCAATACCCGGACCCGCTTGGAAGCGGCGCAATGCCGATCGTGCGTTCCGAGACGGCGGCTTCCACCTGGTTCCACGTCATCGTGACATCGTTCGGCGGCGCACACGACGAGATCACGAGGGCCGCAATAGAACCCGACGACGAGCCAGCTCCCATAGAGAGGATGGGCGGTCCCGTCGGGCAACTGCTTGCATCGCGCAGGATGATGTCTCGGTGGATCCAGCACATGGATGCCGTGGCGAGGCTGCAGGCGAAGTTCGTCGTCGCCGCCCCGCCGTAGCCGTCGTCGTACATGAAGTAGTAATCGGCTTCGAGTGCGGAGGACACGCCGCCCCAGAGCGACCCGCCGAACGTGATGGGCGCTCCGCCGGCGAGCGAGGGCGGAATGGGCGGATCCGTCATCGAGTTGGCGCCGGATTGCGCGTACGAGTTGAGCTGCGCGGACATGTAGGAGATCGGCGGCAGGCCGCGGTCGACACGCTCGAAATTCGCGACCGCGAACATCTGTTCCGACGGCGGCAACGAGCCCAGAGCGGACTGGGAGATGTCCATGGTGCCGACGCCCTCCTGGGCGCGGGCCACGTCGATCGAACTGAGCCAGTCTGCGCTGCTGGGCGCGATGTTGGACGCGGGGTTCGCCGGCGGCAAGATCCCGTCGGCCCCGGCTGGTGCAGATATGAGCGCGACGACAAACGAACTAATGGTTATACCAACGATCGGCAAAAGGATCGCGACGCGACGCCGAGCACGTAGCTGCACAGTGTTTCCCCTCCTGAGTCTCTTCCCGTTCCACGCCCCTATTCCCAACCGGGACTGTGGCGAAACGTGATTTGACGTCGAAACTTGTGATTCCGTAGAGCGAGAAACGGGTGCAAATCGGTTGCGATCGTTTCGGTCGAGCCCCAGGTTCTCGACGTGCCCGGACTCTTATACTCGGCTTGTCCGAGATCCACATTGCCTTCCAGTTCCTGGCAGCGCGAAGCAGTTCCGCAAGGGGGGTAGCGACCACCATGACTGACATTTCGAATCAGCCACCCGAAGACAGCACGCTCTACGAAGACGTCAACGAAGAGGTCGACGAGCAGGACGCAACGGGGGAGGGGTTTGGCCAGCGCGACATCGAGGACCTGACGGTAGATCGGACCGCATTGAAAGAGATCGGGGGCGATCTCGACGATGAGGACCAGATGTCCATTCTGGAGGGGGGCAGCGACGACCCTGATGGGTCAGGACTCGCGGATGATGCGGACGACGAGGCCGGCTGGGAGGTTGATCCTGTGGCCGCTGACCGTCGCGGCGGCCGGCAAGTCGGTGTCGGCGGCGAGGCCGACGAAGTCGCCGAGGATGAGCTGCTCCCAGATGTCGAGGACGACCCAGAACTTGAAGTCATCGAAACCGATCCCGTTGAACTAGAAGAGAAGATCCCTGAGGGTTACCCCAACGTTGACCTGGAAGGTCAGTAGAGGGTTCGGAGTCGGCCTCTCCTGCTGGGGTTAGTCACGGATCGAACGGCCGAAGCTTCGCCGTTTCTTCAGTGCGTTCGAGCCGAGGCATAGGAGCCCAGATGGCGACCCCTCCGACGGCCGATTCGATTCGACGCCTCGCGCGGGAACGGCTCGGGTTCCACCGACTGCGCCCTGGCCAGCTCGAGGCAATCAGCGCCTCCGCCGCCGGACGCAGCGTCGTGGCAGTGCTACCGACCGGCGCCGGCAAGTCGGCCATATACGAGCTGGCCGGACTATTGAGGACGGGCCCGACCGTCGTGGTCTCTCCGCTGATCGCCTTGGAAGACGATCAGCTGGCGCATCTCCACGGCGCCGGCTTGTCGGCCACCGTCGTGAACTCCAAATTGTCGAACCGGGCTCGGGCGGAGGCGCTGTCGACGCTGGGTGACGCCGACGAATTTGTGTTTGTCGCGCCGGAGCAGCTCACCAACCCTGAGACCAGAACGGCGCTGATGAGGGTCCGACCGGGTTTGTTCGTCGTCGACGAGGCCCATCTCGTCAGCCAATGGGGCCAAGACTTTCGACCGGACTACCTGCGACTCGGCGCCCAGGCAGATGCACTCGGCGCCGACGTACGAATGGCCTTGACGGCGACAGCGGCACCGCCGGTGCGCGAAGAGATCATCAAACGCCTCGGGCTTCAGGAACCAAAGGTCGTGCTCGGCGACTTCAACAGACCGGAGATCAGCCTGGGCGTCCGTCGCGTGTTCTCCCGCGAGGGCAAACAGCGAGCCATCGAAGAGGCGGCATCCGACTTGGAAGGGTCCGGGATCATCTACGCCGCAACGCGCGCGGGCGCCCAAGAGGCCAAGGATGTGCTCGGCGCGGCCGGGCACAGCGCGACCCTCTACCACGCGGGGCTTCCGATCGCCGTCAGGCGGCGAGCCATGGAGTCATTCCTCGATGGCTCCGTGCGAATCATGGCCGCCACGGTGGCGTTCGGGATGGGCATCGACAAGGCCGATGTGCGGTGGGTCGTGCATGCCGACCTACCCGGTTCAATCGACGCCTACTACCAAGAGATTGGACGCGCCGGGAGGGACGGAAAACCGGCGCAGGCCCAACTGCTCTACCACGATGCCGACCTGGCCGTCGTTCGACACCTCGCAGTGAGGGACGGTGTCTCGGATGCGACCGTGGCCGGTGTCGCCAGAAGCCTGGCCGAAGGGCTCATGGGCAGCGGCATCGAAGATCTCGCCGGTGCCGCCCGCAGCACGCGGTCGGTGATCCTGGCTCTTGCCCGCCTGGTCGATATCGGCGCGGCGAGTTGGGGTGCCGACGGTAGGGCTCGATGGAACGAAGTGATGAGCGTTCCTGCGTCCCTCGAAGCCTCCGCGGAGAAGGCAACTCGCGAGCATGAGGTTCAGTCCTCTCGCCTCGAGATGATGCGCCGCTATGCGGAGCACACCGGATGTCGGCGGTCATTCCTCTTGACGTACTTCGGGCAGAACTTCCCCGGTCCTTGCGGCAACTGTGACAACGACCTTCAACGCCCGGCCACCCCGCACTGGGAAGAGCCCTTCCCGATCGGCGCGCGGGTGGCTACCGAGCATTGGGGCGAGGGAACAGTTCAACGATACGACCGAGATCAGGTGACCATTCTGTTCGACGACCACGGCTATCGGGATTTCCTCGTGTCGACGCTGCTCGAGAAAAGTCTGATCCGCCCCCTGTAGTTTGCATTCTGTGGCGACTGCTACACATGGAATCTCGACAAGAGGAGCGAAATGACAGAGTCAGCAACGGAGATGCGGGCGACGCTTGAGGACATAGATCAGCGGCTGAGTGTGATCGCCGAGCGCACCGATGAGGGGACGGATTCGAACAACCTCGCGCGCGCCGTCCACGATCTCGTCCGCATTGTCGACAACATCGTGATCAGCCTCGAAAAGTAGAAAGTCGGAGCGGATCGCATCGGGAAACGAGGTACGCCGACCTCACACAGCAAGCTCGCGCACGACGTTGCGTGCCGCCTTGTCCTCCCGGAGACCCAGAAAGCTGGGATGGCGAAGCCGGCCATCAGTTGTCCACTCGCTGAATCGAACTTCGCCAACCAGGCTGGGGCGCACCCACCGAGCGCCTTTCGGAGGGTCGCCTCTTGTGAAAGCGGACCTGTCGATTTCGAGAGCGGCCAGGCGGCGCCCAAGATCTCGGAGAGTTCGTTCGTCGAACCCAGTTCCCACCTTGCCGGCGTACACGAAGTCGTCACCGAGGTAGTAACCAAGCAGCAGGGCACCGAAACCTTGTCGGGAGTTCCTGGGATTGGTGAATCCTCCGATGACGAATTCCTGGCCCTGCTGGCACTTGAACTTCAACCACTGAGGCGAACGACGGTGGACGTACTTACCGTTCGCGAGTTTGGCGACCACGCCCTCCCAGCCACT
>DASXBZ010000141.1:0-10870 GCA_036491435.1 Acidimicrobiales bacterium | reverse complement strand
ATCCCTTCACGCCCGGAGCCAGTTCGGGACCCTCCCGTCGCGCCCCGGGACGGGGGCGCACGGTTGCCTTCGGCGCCCTGGCCACCCTCGCCACGGCCCCGATCGCCCTGGTCGCGCTGCCCGGCGTCGCCGGCGCGCAGGGCGGCACGGTGAACCTGATCGCCTACTCCACCCCCAAGCCGGCGTACACCGCCCTCGAGGCGGCCTTCGCCAAGACCAAGAACGGAACCGGCGTCACCGTCTCGGGCTCGTTCGGTCCCTCCGGGACACAGGCCACCTCGGTGGTCGACGGCCTGCCGGCCGACGTCGTCAACTTCTCCCTCGAGCCCGACATGACCAAGCTCGTCAAGGCCGGCCTCGTGTCGAGCTCGTGGAACAAGACCGCCACCAAGGGCATGGTGACCGACTCCATCGTGAGCTTCGTGGTGCGCCCGGGGAACCCCAAGCACATCAAGACCTGGGCCGACCTCGTGAAGTCGGGCGTCGGCGTCATCACGCCGAACGTGTTCAGCTCGGGCAGCGCGAAGTGGAACATCATGGCCGCCTACGGCGCCGAGCTGGCGCTGGGGAAGAAGCCGGCCCAGGCCCAGCAGTACCTCTCGCAGCTGCTGCACAACGCGGTCGCGCAACCCTCCAGCGCCAGCGCCGCGCTGCAGACGTTCCTCTCCGGCCAGGGTGACGTCCTGCTCGACTACGAGGACGACGCGCTCTACGCCAAGAGCAAGGGCGAGGCGGTGGACATCATCACGCCGCCGCAGACCATCCTGATCCAGAACCCGATCGCGGTGACCAAGACGGCGGGCTCGTCGGCCAAGGAGCTTGTGAGCTACCTGCTCTCACCGGCCGGCCAGAAGGTCTGGGGCCAGCAGGGCTACCGCCCGGTGCTGCCGTCGGTCGCCAAGCAGTTCCACTTCCCCCAGCCCAAGACGCTCTTCACGATCGACCACCTGGGCGGGTGGACGAGCATCAACACGAAGTTCTTCGACCCGCAGACCGGCATCGTGGCCCACGTCGAGCAGTCGCTCGGGGTGTCGACCGCCAGCGGATAACGCCGCCGGCAACAGCCGAGCCGACTGAACCGGAAGGGAGCCGGGCAGTACATGACCAACCTGGACACCAGCGTCACCGACCTCGGGTTCCCCCCTGCCCGAGATCAGCGACCGGCGGAGCGTGGGCCAGGGCGGAGGAGATCGCGTCGCTACTCCCTGGTGGCGCCCTCTTCCGCCCTGGCCCACGCCGGCTCGTTCGGGGCGAAGGCCGCCGGCCCCGCGCTCGCCGTGACCTACCTGTCGCTCCTCGTGCTCCTCCCGGTCGCGGCGCTCTTCACCAAGGCCTTCAGCGGCGGCTGGCACGCGTTCTGGGGGGCCGTCACGCAGCCCGAGGCCGTCGCCGCGCTCGAGCTGACGCTCATCGCCTCGCTGATCGTCGCCATCATCAACTCGGTCGCCGGGCTCGCCATCGCGTTCGTGCTCGTGCGCGACGACTTCCGGGGCAAGTCGTTCGTGAGCGCGCTCATCGATCTGCCGTTCGCCCTCCCCACGATCGTCGCCGGCCTCACGCTGCTCGCCCTCTACGGCGCCAGCAGCCCTTTCCACGTGAACCTCGCCGGCACCCGCCTCGGCGTGGGCGCCGCCCTGCTCTTCGTGACGCTGCCCTTCTGTGTGCGCAGCGTCCAACCGGTCCTCGCCGAGCTCGATGCGGAGATCGAGGACGCCGCCGCCTCCCTCGGCGCCACCCGGCGCCAGGTCCTGCGTCGCATCTTGCTGCCGAGCGTCCTGCCGGCCGTGCTCGCCGGCGCGGGCCTCGCCTTCGCCCGCGCCGTGGGCGAGTTCGGCTCCGTCGTGCTCATCTCGGGCAACATCCCGTTCAAGACCGAGGTCGCCTCCTCGTGGATCTTCAGCCTCTCCCAGAGCGACGCTCTCCCGGCCGCCAGCGCGGTCTCCATCGTGCTCGTGTTGATCTCGCTGCTCGTGTTGCTCGGCATCGGCTGGGCCCGCCGGCGCTTCGACGTTCCGGAGACGATATGAAGGAGAACCGCTGGCGCCTGCCGCTCCGCTTCGGCGTCCTCGGCTACCTCGGCCTGCTCGTCGTCCTGCCCGTCGGCACCGTGTTCTACCGGGCGTTCCAGCACGGACTCGGTGCGGCGTGGCATGCCTTCACCGCGCCGGACGCCCTGCACGCGCTCTGGCTCACGCTGCTCGTGGCGGCCATCGCCGTCCCGCTCAACACCGTCTTCGGCGTCGGCGTCTCCATCATCCTGGCCCGTCACCGCTTTCCGGGCGCCTGGTTGCTCGATGCGCTCGTCGACATCCCCCTCGCCCTCTCCCCCGTCGTCATCGGGCTCGCGCTCATCCTCGTGTACGGGCACACCGGCTGGTTCGGCAACTGGCTCGCCGCCCGGGGCATCACCGTCATCTTCTCGGTGCCGGGCATCGTGATGGCCTCGGCCGCTGTCTCGCTCCCCTATGTCGTGCGCGAGGTGCTCCCGGTCCTCCAGGAGATCGGCACCGAGCAGGAACAGGCGGCCCGCACTCTCGGCGCCCGCCCGCTCACCGTCTTCCGCCGCATCACCCTGCCCAACATCCGGCGCGGCCTCGCCTACGGCGTCACCCTGACCACCGCCCGCGTCCTGGGCGAGTTCGGTGCCGTGGCGATCGTCTCGGGTGCCATCGCCGGCAAGACGCAGACGCTCACGCTCTTCATCTCCAACAGCATCGAAAACCTCGACCCGCAAAGCGCGTACGTGGGGGCGGTGGCCCTGTGCCTCTCCGCCCTTATCGTGTTGATGGCCCTGACCCTCACGGACCGCAACCGCGAGGCGTGGCACGGAAAGGCCGCCGCATGAGCATCCACGTCGACTCCATCTCCAAGCACTTCGGCGACGCCGTCGCGCTCGACGACGTCTCCCTCGAGGTGCCGACAGGCTCGCTGACGGCGCTGCTCGGGCCAAGCGGCGGCGGCAAGTCGACGCTGCTGCGCATCATCGCCGGCCTCGACTCCGCCGACGCCGGCACGGTGCGGATCGAGGGCGAGGACCTGACCAACACGCCGGCCCGCAGCCGCGGCGTCGGCTTCTGCTTCCAGCACTACGCGCCCTTCCGCCACCTGACGGTGCGGCGCAACGTCGCCTTCGGCCTCGAGATCCGCCGGCGCCCCAAGGCCGAGATCAAGGCCCGGGTCGACGAACTGCTCGAGCTCGTGGGCCTGGCGCACCTCGGGGAGCGCTATCCCTCGCAGCTCTCGGGTGGCCAGCGCCAGCGCATGGCCCTCGCCCGGGCCCTGGCGATCGAGCCCAAGGTGCTGCTCCTCGACGAGCCGTTCGGGGCGCTCGACGCGCAGGTGCGCACCCAGCTGCGCCAGTGGCTGCGCGACCTGCACGACACGCTGCACGTCACCACGGTGCTGGTCACGCACGACCAGGAGGAGGCCATGGAGGTGGCCGACCGCCTCGCCATCATCAACCACGGCCGCCTCGAGCAGGTCGGCACGCCGTCGGACATGTACGACCACCCCGCCAACGAGTTCGTGTTGACCTTCCTCGGGCCGGCCACCCGCCTCAACGGCGAGTGGGTACGGCCCCACGACCTCGCCATCCACCGCGCCGCGGACGCCGACGAACACGACGGTGCCGTCGCCGGCACGATCACCCGTGTCACGCACCTGGGCTTCGAAGTGAAGGTGGACGTGGCGTTGACCAACGGGGACGACTGCTGGGTCCAGCTCAGCCGGGGCACTGCGGCCGACCTCGGCCTCGAACCCGGCCAGCGCGTCTGGGTGGTGCCGAGCCCGAGCCCTCAGCCCGTCGTCGGGTGCGTCGGCGTCGAGCCGTCCGGGTTCAATATGTCGAACCCGTCCGGGGTGTTGAGCTCCCCGGGCGCCGTGCCGGCGACGTCGGGCACCCCGTAGTTCCAGACCAGCGCCTGGGTGGTGGGGTCGATCGCCGCCATGCGGTTGCGGTAGTCGTCGTTCAACATGAAAGCACCGCTCGGGAGCAGCTCGGCCAGCGACGGTTGGTTGAGGCGGTTGATGCCTGAGGGGGCCCGATACGTGTAGAGGATCTGTCCGGCCTTGTTGAACTCGACGATGCCTCCGGGGTTCGTGTAGTCGGCACACATGTAGAGGTCGGGGCCGAGCTGTTGCGGGTCGGAGGGGTACGCGATGGGGACGTGTGCCGTCCAGACCAGGGTCCCGCTCGGTGTGTACTCGGAGATGAACGAGCCCCTCGTCTCAGAGACGAGGACGTTTCCGTCCGCCAACGGCGTATCACCGTTGGGGCCCCCCACGCCCGTCGGCGGGTTGTGCACGCACGAGCCCGTCGTCCCGATCTGGTTGAGGAAGGACCCGCCCGGGCTGATGAAGAGGATGCGGCAGTTGTCGGCGTCGGCCACCGTGATGTTGCCGTTCTTCAACAGGTAGGCGTCGTCGGGCTCGTGGAGATACCCCGGCGAGGAGCCTGGCTGCGCAGGATGCCCGTAGCTCCACAAGAGCTTGCCGCTCGGGTAACCGATCTGCACGATGGTCTCGTTCTCCTCCTGGTTCGAGATGATCGCGGTGCCGTGATTGATGAAGAAGGTGTCGTCGGGGAAGTAGAAACCCCGGGGGCCCGGTGGCGGGGGCATGGACGGCGGGTTCGGGTACGTCCATGTGACGGCGCCGGTGTCGTCGAGGACGAGCATCCGGTTGTTGCCGCGGTCGGCGATGAGCAACTTTTCCCCGAAGTACGGCGAGCCCGCCCCCGGCGCGCCCGCGGTGCCGAACTTGATGTTGGGCTTCAGCATCTGGACCGTGGTGGTGGGTGTGCTCCCGTTCTCTCCCCCGACGAGCCACGCCGTGCCGGCGACAGTCGCCACCGCCGCATTCGACAACGGCGCGATGAGGTGCCCCGCCACCAGCACACGGCCCTTGACGGAGTCGAAGGCATAGATCACCCCCGAGTCGGACGGCCCGGTCGATCCCCCCGCAACGTAGATCACACCGCCCAACGTCACCGCAGAGGCGCCGAGGAGCGCCTGCGGCAGGTGCCCGACGACCTGGATCTTCCCGGACGCCGTGTCGATGCGCTGGATGGCGGTGACCGCGCCGGCGGCCCCACCGATCTGTTGGCCGCCGAACGCATAGATCATGCGACCGACCGCGGCCACGGCGGGGTAACGCACGGGCACTGGCAGCGACCCGACAACGTGAAACGCGCTTCCGTTCGTCGTCGACAACACCTGCGGATCGGCGACTGTGCCGGTGTAGCCGCCAATGACGTAGGCGGTGCGCCCGATGGTGACGGCACTCGCGTCCGAACGCGCCTGGGGCAGCTGGCCCACGACCGTGCCAGTGGCCGATGCACCGGCGGCCGTCAGCGGATACGCCTGCACCGTCGTAAATGAGTTGAGGACGCCGCCGCCGAACACGAGGACCCGGCCCCCGAGGACCGTCCCCGCCGCATCGTGCGTGGCGGTCGCGAGAGCGCCGGCGGCCGTCGGCGTCCCCGCCGGCACCGCGAGGTTCACCACGCTCGCCGTCGTCGCGCTCCCCTTGGTGAGACCTCCCAGCACGCTGACGCTGCCACCGCCCGCACCCGGCACCGCGACCTCGCGGCTCAGCGGCGCCGCCAGCTGCCAGGGCAACACGCCCGACTCGATCGCCGGGACCCCCGCCGGCGCGGCCGCACCGTGCCGGCCCGACGACACGTGGCCCGGGACCGACGTCGTCGTTCCGTGCTGGCCCGACGCGGCAGCGGGCGGTGACGCCGCCTTGTTCCCGCCCGAGGAGCCCATCGCGTACACCAACACGGCGATCAGGATCACGACGAGAAGGGCACCGACTGCGAACGTGCGGCGGCGGCGAACCATGGTCCTGGCGTGGCGAGCGGAAGCGTGCTGGCCCGCCGGGCGTACGTTTGTCACGGCAGCCGTATCTTGGCCGCCCCCGTCGCGCGGGACAAGGACCGCTGGTCGTGGGCGCGAAGGGCCTGTTATCCGAGGTCCTGCAGCGGCAACTCGGGGTGTCGCGCCTCGATCATGCGCCGGAATCCGTCGCGCCAATGGACTTTGGTCCGGCCGAGCACCTCGTGCATGTACGTGACGTCCGGCCACAGGGCTGTGTGCACCACCGGGTCGTAGACGATCTGCGGCTCGATCCCGGTGAGCTCGCCCATGTAGGTGCAGTACTCCTCGGCGCTCACTGTCTCGCTGCCAGCCCAATTGACGACCACCGGCGGCACGCCGGCAACCTCGAGGGCCCGGATGCCGAGCGCGACATAGTCGTCCTCGTAGATCGGGTTGAAGTTGTTCGGCGCGTCGGGATGGAGCCGGATCGGCTTGCCGGCCAGCATGCGTTCGAAGCGATCGGCCGGGGTGCCCCCCTCGGGCCCGTAGGTCGAGCAGATGCGGATGATGGTGAGCGGCACCTTGAACTCCCGGGACACCCAGGTGCAGACCGCCTCACCGGCCACCTTCGAGAAGCTGTAGTTGCCGTAGGCGTCGAGCCGAGGGACGCCCGGCGGATCGCTCTCCGTGAGGGGCCGCCGACCTTGGTACTGGTAGATCGATCCGGTCGAACAGAACACGAAGCCCTTCGCCGTTCGACAGTGGTACAGCAGTGCCCCCGATGCCTGCGAGTTCATCTCGAACGCGGACGCCCAGCCGTCGGCCCCCGATGACATGGCGGCGTGGAACACATGCGTGAAGTCGTCAGGCAGCATCGAGAAGTCCGCTGTCGAGACGTCGAGGGCCACCGGCCTTACCCCTGCCGCCTCCAGTCGGGAAAGCGAGCCGGGGTCGGTGAACCGGGCCACTCCCCAGACCTCGTTGCCTTTGGCGAGCGCACGGGCGATCGGGAAAGCGACCCGCCCACTTGCTCCGGTGACCAGAATCTTCTGCCCTTCGAGCACCACTCCCCCAGTGACCTCATCAGGTCATACGGATTTGCGGGCCACGTTCTACTCTTCGGCCATGCCGAGCACAACGGGGAGGCGATCACAGCGACGGATCCTCGAGGCGACGATCGCAGCCAGCCTCCTCAGCGCGGCGCCATCGGGTCTCGGCGCCGTGCATCGCGACGGCGTCAGAGGGATGTGGCGGTACGGACTCCGCGCGACCCGGTCGATCGGCACGCTTGTCCCACCGGGTCGGCCCAACCTGATTCTGGGAGCGGTGACGCACTTCGGCATCTCGGCCGCCTTCGGGCAGGCACTTGGACGATGCCTCCCCCACCGGCAGTCGGCCCTGTGGGGAGCAGCTGGTGGCGCCGCCATGGGCCTGGTTGGCGTAGGAGTGATCGGGCGTCGGTTCCCCGCGATCCGAGATTTGCCGTTCGGTCTCCAGCTGGCCGACAACGTGGCCTTCGGAGTGATCTTTGCGTTCGTTGCCGATCGGCCGAAGGGGCGATCAGAAGCGTGACCCGGCGCAAATCGCGCTTATGTTGAACTGGGACAGGGTCACGTGTCGTACTGAACCGCCTGTGCGGACGACAGACCGGGGGGCGGACTTACCAAAAAATTCCATGCGGACTGCGTGTCTATTGTCGAACCGTGCCGTACCTGGCCGTGTTCGCGATCGTTTTTGGCATCAATCTCCTCCCAGCCTTTGGCCCACCCACCTGGGCCGTCCTTGTGTTCACGCGTCTGCATTGGCACCTCAACCCTGTGGCGCTGGTGGTGATAGGTGCCGTCGCGGCAGCGAGTGGGCGCTATCTCCTCGCGTTGGGTGCGCGCCACTTTTCGACGCGGCTTCCTCGCAGGATGCGCGACAACCTCGAGGAGGCCCGCTTTCTGCTGAACCGGAAACGCGGCAGCGTTCTTGCGATCTTCGCTGTCTTTGTTGTCTCGCCTCTCCCTTCCGCGCAGCTCTTCCTCGCTGCAGGGTTTCTGGACTTGAACCTTCCGCTGTTCACCTTGGCATTCTTTGCGGGACGACTCGTGAGCTATTCCATCTACATGAGCGTGGCGGTTCTCGCGGATCGACAATTGGGAAACGTCCTGGGCCAGCTCTTCGGTTCGCCTTGGTCCATCGCCCTGCAGGTCGCGCTTCTCGCGGTTGTCTGCCTTTTGCCTCTGGTCAATTGGCGCAAAGTCCTCAACAAACCCTCGACTTCTTGATTTTGAAGACACCCTGAGTCGCTAAACCCCTGAGCTCACATCTATGAATTCAGCACTGCCCGGCACTCGGCAGCCACCACAAGCTCCTCGCGCGCGTGAATTACAAGCGTCCTTACTCTCGCGCCGACTTCGCTGATGTCGACGTCGTCGGAACCCACCGCCCGGTTTGCCTTGGCATCGAGAGAAACACCCATCCATTCGAGATGCTGGCATGCATCGGCCCGGATCTCGCTCTCGTTCTCGCCAACCCCCGCGGTAAATACGACGGCATCCGTCCCGTCCGTGGCGGCAGTCATCGCAGCGATCTTCGCCCGAAGACGATGCACATAGACGTCCACAGCCAATGTGGCCTCCTGGTCCCCGCGCTGCCGATACCGAAGCAGATCTCGCATATCGCCGGTCAGGCCGCCCGATAGTGCAAGCAGGCCGCTGCGGAGTTCCAGGCCATCGGTAAGTTCGTTGGGTGCGACGCCACGGGCGGCAAGCCAGGCGATTGCGGCCGGATCTACATCCCCAGAGCGCGTCGCCATGACGAGCCCTTCTGTAGGGGTGAATCCCATGGTGGTGTCAACCGAGCGCCCACCGGCTGTGGCGGTCACGGAGGCACCACCGCCCAGATGGCAAATCACAAGCCTGACCGAACCTGCCGGGCGTTCCAACAACTCCGCAGCACGACCGACGCTCCATGTGCAGCTGAGCCCGTGGAATCCGTAGCGGCGCAGGTGCCAGTTTTCGACCCATGCGGTTGGTAGCGCGTAGCGCGAGGCGGCTGGCTTCAGCGAGGAATGGAACGCGGTGTCGAAGCATGTGACCGCAGGCACCTGTGGCAACAGGCGACGCAAGGCATCCAGCGCGGCGAGTGCCGGAGGATTGTGCAGGGGCGCCAGATCGTTCATCTCGTCGAGCTGAGTTCGGACCCCGGCATCGACCACCACAGGACGGGTGAATCGAGGACCGCCGTGCACGATTCGGTGGCCAACCGCGTCGAGCGGTCCAGCTGAAGCCAAGAAGCGATCCAGGTCCTCTTCCAATGAGTCACCAACTGGGTTGGAGTCGACGGTCTCGCCTATGCGATCCTCGCCGTCAACGACACGAAGTTTGAGGCTGGTCGATCCCGCGTTCACCACGAGTACTCGCACTCCATGGTTCTAGCGCTTGTTGAGTGCATAGGCTTCGTCGCACCGGCCACCGCACCGAAGGAGCTTGTATGAACCTTCCTGCCAGGACCTCCGAAGACACGTCCCCGGATGACGAAACGAGCGCCACCGGTGAGACGATTGCTCCGACCGGTTATCACCTGGTCGACGCCCCGGGCCCATTGACTTATGAGGAGCTCCGCATACTCGACGCATGGTGGCGAGCCGCGAACTACCTCTCGGTGGGTCAGATCTACCTGATGGACAACGCGCTTCTTCGAAGACCTCTTGTGGCGGAGGATGTCAAGCCGAGATTGCTCGGGCACTGGGGCACCACCCCCGGCCTCAACCTCATTTATGCCCACGCCAATCGTGCTATTCGCAATCGCGATCTGAATGCTTGCTACGTCATGGGCCCTGGCCACGGCGGTCCAGGACCCAACGCCTGCGCTTGGCTCGAAGGCACCTACGCCGAGCGCTACCCCTCGATCCGTCAAGACGAAGTGGGCATGCAGCGTCTGTTCCGACAGTTTTCGTTTCCCGGCGGTGTCCCGTCACACGTGGCACCCAATACACCCGGTTCATTCCACGAAGGAGGCGAACTCGGATACTCACTGCTGCATGCCTATGGAGCTGCCCTTGACCACCCCGACCTTACGGTCTTTTGCGTGGTCGGTGACGGCGAGGCCGAGACTGGAGCGCTCGCGGCGAGTTGGCACGTGAACAAGCTCATCAATCCAGACCGTGATGGCACGGTCCTCCCGATCCTGCACCTCAATGGATACAAGATCGCGAATCCAACCGTTCTTGCTCGTATCCCGCCGGATGATTTGCATGCGCTCCTGCGTGGCTACGGCTACGACCCCCGCGACGTAACCATCGACCTCACCACCAACCCGGCCGACGCGCATCAGACGTTCGCGAGGGTGCTGGACAACTGCCTTGATGACATCGACCACATTCACGCGACGTACAGAGCGGCCGAGAAGCTGATTCCTAGATGGCCGGTGATCGTGCTGCGCTCTCCAAAAGGCTGGACTGGGCCGCCGACCGTTGACGGCAAGCAGGTGGAGGGCACATTCCGAGCACATCAGGTTCCGATTCCGTCCGCGCGCACCGATCCTGTTCACAGGACAGCCGTGGAGATTTGGATGAAGTCCTATCGGCCAGAGGAGCTATTCAAGGACGACGGGAGTCCGATCGAAGAACTCATGCAGTTCCCGCCAAAAGGGGAAAACCGTATGAGCGACAATCCCGTCGCCAATGGGGGTGTGTTGGTCGTGGACCTCGAGCTTCCCGACTTCCGCGACTATGCCGTCGACGTCGAGCGGCCTGGCACAACCCAAACCGAAGCAACACGGGTCCTCGGCTCCTGGGTGCGCGACGTCATCGCTGCCAATCCACGCAACTTTCTCTTGTTCGGACCCGACGAAGTGGTCTCGAATCGCCTGACCCGCGTCTTCGATGTCACCGATCGAAAGTGGATGGCCGAGACTGTGACGGGCGACGATCACCTGAGTCAAGACGGCCGGGTGATCGAGGTGCTTTCCGAGCATCTATGCGAGGGTCTGCTCGAGGGCTACGTCTTGACCGGTCGGCATGGTTTATTTACCTGTTACGAGGCGTTCATTCACATCATCGACTC
>DASXBZ010000140.1:0-5534 GCA_036491435.1 Acidimicrobiales bacterium | reverse complement strand
CCGTCGGGATCCGTCGTCGTCTTGACGTTGCCGTTGTTGTCATACGTGTACGAGGTGGTGTTCCCGTTTGTGCGAACCGAGGTCTGCCGCCCCGCCCCGTCGTACGTGTGGCTCGTGACGTGACCGTCGGGATCGGTGGTCGAGACGACATTGTCTGCCGCGTCGTAGGCATAGCGGGTCGTGCCGGCGGCGTTCGTGACCGCGGCGGGCTTGTTGTGCGCCGTGTAGGTGGTGGTGGTCACGGCGCCGGCGGGGTCCGTCGTGGAGACGACGTTGCCGGCCGGGTCGTAGGAGGTCAGGGTGACAGCACCATTGTCGTCTTGTCTGACCATGCGGTCGAGGCTGTCGAATTGCTGGCTGATGACGTCGCCCGCGTTGTCGGATTGACCGACGATGTTGCCCTCGAGGTCGTAGGTGTACTGCGTCGTGACATTGGAGGGGTCGGTCTTCGAGACTTCGCGTCCGGCGGCGTCGAAGACGTGCGTGGTGGTGCGATCGGCGGCGTTCGTCTCGGTCAACAGGGCACCGGAGGGATCGAACACGTTGGTCGACGGGCTCCCGCCGTTCGTCGCGGACGTGCGCGTCAATGTCGCCTCGTCCCACGAATAGGTCGTGGTGTTGCCGTTCGCATCGGTCGTGCCCGTGACGTCACCGGCCTGGTTGTAGGCGCTGGTCGTGGTCTGTGGGCCTGGAGCGACCGTGGTGAGGAGATCACCCGAAGCGTCGTAGGTGTAGTTCGTCGTGTTGCCGTTGGCGTCGGTGCGTGACGTGACGTGGCCCGCTTCGTCGTAGGTCGTACGGGTTCCCGACCCGTTGAGTGCAGTGCCCGAAGGGCCCTCCAGGACGATGCTGGTCTGGATCCCGGCGGCGTTGTAGGTGAACAGCTTTTGGCCGGTCGGACCGACCATCTTGGTCAGTTCGCCCTTACCGTTGTAGGTCAGCTGCGTCCGGCCAGCTGTCGTGGCGCCCGGAGGGTAGATGAAGTTCATCGCGGCGCCGCTGTACGCGTACGTGGCGGTGTTGCCGTCGGCATCCGTCTGCGACACCAACCGGTGCATGTTGTCGTAGGCCATCTTGATGGTGGACGACGACGTGGAGGAGATGGGCTTGCTCTGCGATATGAGGTTGTTGTTGGCGTCGTAACCGAGTTGCTCGACCCAGCCCAGTGCGTCCTGTACCTCGGTCATGTTGACCTGAGCGTCGTACGAATACCGGGTGATGCCGCCCCAGGGGGTGGTCTGCGCCACGAGAACGTTGTTCAGGTACTGCTCGACGTACTGGGCGCGCACGTGGCTCCCGTTGGCGTCGACGAGTGCTCCTCGCGTCGTCGAGCCGCCCGTGTAGGAGAACGTGTCGTTCGTGTGCTGGGGGCTCCCCTCCGAGGAGACCGCAGACACCCGGCCGTCGTTGCCGTACGTAGCGGTCAGACGGACGTGCCCATCTGGATCCGTCTCGGTGGTGAGCAGGCCCGAACCGTTGTAGGCGTACGTCCACACGTGCCCACGGAGGTCGGTGACCGAGCCGAGCCGTCCGTTGCTGTATGCATAGGAGACGGAGCGGCCGGCGGGCGTCGTGACCTTCGTGACGTGTCCGTTCCCGTCGAGCGTGGCGGTGACGTTGTAGGGCGTCGCGTTCGTCGTGTCGATGGTGATGACGACACTCGAGGTCTTCCAGGCGAACGAGAGCCCCTGGCTGTCGGGCGCGTCGTAACTGCCCAGCCGCCACGGTCCGGAAGAGGCGCTGTTGAAGCTCATCGTCACCCCGTCGAAACGGGTCACGGTGCACTTGGTCGGGGTGCACGAAACCGAGGCCTTGGCCCCGGCCGGTGCGACCCATAACCGGGTGACCGGATTCCAGGAGAAGACGATCTGCTGGCCGTCCTCCCCTCGCAGCGTCAGGGTCTGGTGCTGGACGATCGTCAGCGACGTGTCGAGGATCGACGTCCACCCCGGGCCGAACAACGAGCCGCCCGTCGCGTCCGCCGAGTTGTACGTGCGTCGAAGAACGAGCGGCTCCCCGATGCCGGCGACCCGCAGGTCGGTGACGGAGAAAGTCAGCGCGCCTGTCGCGGAGTTCACGTCGTCGACGTTGTCGGTCGGATTGGCGCCGTACATGCTGCCGCCGAAGGTCTGACCGAGGGGGATGCCGATCGGCGCGACCCCGAGCGGACCCGGTGGCGGGGTGAGCACCGAGAAGGGAAGGCTCTCGCCCTGGAGGCCGTCCGTTGCGTCGGTGGCGACGAGCGTGTAGCCGCCGCCGGCCTGATTGATCGAACATCCGGAGAACGTGGCGATGCCCGTGGAGGCGCTTACTGCGTTGGACGCGCAGGCGAGGGCTGCGGCCGCTGTTCCCGTGCCAGGCGTAATGCTCAGCGCGACCGTGGCACCCGAGGAGGTCACGTTGCCCCCGGCATCGGCCACGGCCACCACCGGTTGCGTCGCCCAGACCGACCCCGCGGTGCCGCCGCCCGGCTGCGCGGTGAAGAGGAGTTGTGCAGCCGGTCCGGGCGCGACGACGAACGGGGCACTCGTCTGGCTGAGCCCGTCGGCCGAATCCCGGGCGGTGAGCGTGTAGGCGCTGGCGGCCTTGTCGATGGAACAGCCGCTGAACAGGGCCACGCCGCGGACCGCGGGGAGCGAATTCGCGTCGCAGTGCAGTGTCCCCGAACCGGTCAGCGGGGTGACGGACAACGCGATGGATGCCGTGCTGGTGGGCAGCTGGTTGCCGCCGGCGTCCTCGACGGTCACCGTCGGCTGGGTGGGCCAGACGACCCCGCCCGTGCCGCCCACGTTCTGCGTGTCGATCGCCAAGTGCGCCGGTGAGCCCAGATCCACCGAGAACGCCTTGCTGGTGACCGACGCGGTGCCCGAAGTGGCAGTGAGCGTGTAGCCCGTGCCCGCCTTGTCGACCGAGCAGCCGCTGAAGGTCGCCGTGCCACCCGACGTTGACACCGGATTGGTCGAGCACGAGAGGGTGGCACCGGGCGTACCGGTGCCCGGTGTGATCGAGAGCGTGACGGCCCCGGCCGCCGGGTTGTCACCCGCATCGGTGAGGCTGACGACTGGCTGGTGGGCCAGATCCGACCCCCCGAGCCCGTCGCCGGGATCCGTGGTGAACGTCGCGTGGGCGGGGTCGCCGGTGGTGACGTCGAAGGTCGTGCTGTCCACGCTGAGTGAACCCGAGGTCGCGGTCAGCACGTAACCCGTCCCGAGATCGTTGATGCTGCAGCCAGAGAAGTGCGCGGCGCCGGAGATGACCGCGAGCGGGTTGGTCGCGCAGCTGAGGGTGGCACCCGGCGTGCCGGTGCTGCTCTTGATCGACAGCGTGACCGATCCGGCGACGGGGTTCCCACCGGCGTCCGTCAGGGTCACGACGGGCTGGGTCGCGAAGGCGCTGCCCCCACCGCCGCCGCCCGGATCGGGGTCGAACGCGATATGGGATGCCGACCCGGCGCCGACGGTGAACGGCGTGCTGTCGACGGACAGGCTGCGCGTCGAGTCGGTGGCCGTGAGCACGTACCCGCTGCCCGCGTCGTCGATGGAACAACCGCTGAAGTTCGCGACGCCGTCGACGGCCGACACCGGATTGGTCGTGCAGTGGAGGTTCGCACCCAACGTCCCGGTGCCGCTCTTGATGGAAAGGGTGATGGCGTCGGTGTTGCCGGCGATGACGTTGCCGCCGGAGTCCTTCACCGACACCTGCGGCTGGACACCGAACGCGGCGCCGCCTGCGCCCCCCGGTGGTTGCGCGGTGAAGGCGAGCGAGGTCGGAGAGCCCGGATCTATGTTGAAGGCGTCGCTCGCCGGTGAGATGAGCGAGTCCGTCCCGTCCGTCGCGACCAGCTCGTAGCCCGTGCCCACCTTGTCGATGGCGCAGCCGCCGAACTGGGCGACGCCGCCGACCGCAGACACCGGATTGGTCGTGCAGTGAAGGTTCCCGCTCGACGTCCCGGTGCCCGACTTGATAGCGAGATGGATGGCGGAGGTCGAGCCGCTGATGGTCGTCCCGTGCCCGTCCTCCACGGTCACCTGCGGCTGGGTGGTCCAGGCCGTGGTGGCGACGCCTCCGTTCGGCTCTGCGGTGAATGCGAGCTGTGCGGGACCCGAGACGAAGAAGTCCGAACTGACCTTCGACAAATTGTCGGTGCTCTCGGTGGCGGTGAGCGAGAAGAGGCCGCCCCGGCTCACCTTGCAGCCGGTGAAGGCGGCGACGCCGCTCGAGGCGCTCATCGACGTAACCCCGCCTGAGGTCTGGTCACAGGTCAGGGTGGGGGGCAGACCCGTGAGCGCGGCGCCACCTGATCCCGTCAGGGTGAGCGTGACGGTCGACGACGTCGACACCACGGCGTTCGAGGCGTCCTCGATCTTGACGGTCGGCTGGGTCGCGAGAGCCGTGCCGGGGTCACCGTCGCCGGGTTGCGAGCCGAAGACCAGTTGGGTCGCGGTCGTCGTGGCGCCCGCGGGAATGGCGCTGACGACCGGCAGGAGTCCCATCACGAGGCCGAGACAGATGGCGCCCCACAGCGGGCGAATCCGCGAGCGGGCGGAGGGTCGGTCCGGGCCAGTACCGGTGTGCACGCGCGCCGCGACACGTCCCACTGTCCTACGCGCCATTTGAACCCCCTTAACCCACCGCCTGAACCGGGCGGATCGCCCGAGTGCGTCTGAGGGTACTGAGCTGTCTTCCCGATCGGCAGAGCCGAAAGTCACGATCGGTGCGCTGAACTCCCGTTGCGCGTTGCGCGCGTGTTGTCAGAACGCTCGTTGCGGCGTGAGGATTTCACGAATCCGTCACGCCGCGGCCACCACCGCAGTGGTGGCGGCCGGACGCGAACGGGAAACGACTCGGCTCGGCTGTTACGCCCCCGCCTCGGCGGCGTCGGCACCGGGCTCGTCCGCCGACGACCCGTTCGTGGCGGCGCCGTCGGAAGACGTGCCGCTGTCCACGATCGGGTTGCCGTAGGCGTCCTCGGCCGTCGGGGTGGCGCCGAGCCAGCTGGCGTCGATCGACGAGTCGAAGGGGTCCTCGCTGGCCCCCTCGCCCATGTCGCGCAGCCAGTTGGCGAGGTCCTCGGTGTCGGACTCGCCGGAACCCATGGCCCAGAACGGCATCGCTTCGGCGTCGGGCATCTCCAAGCGGATGTTCCGGTAGTGCTGCATACCCGAACCGGCTGGGATGAGCTTGCCGATGATGATGTTCTCCTTGAGGCCGAAGAGCTGGTCGCTGCGACCCTCGATGGCCGCCTCGGTGAGCACCCGCGTCGTCTCCTGGAAGGAGGCCGCTGAGAGCCAGCTCTCGGTGGCGAGCGACGCCTTGGTGATACCCATCAGCTCGGGACGACCCTCGGCCGCCACCTTGCCGTCCTCGACGAGCGTCCGGTTGACCTCGGCGTAGATCTGGTTGTCGACGCGCTCGCCCGGCAGGAACGGTGCGTCGCCCGGCTCGGCGACGAGGACCCGGCGCAGCATCTGGCGCACGATCAGCTCGATGTGCTTGTCGTGGATCGAGACACCCTGGTCGCGGTACACCTTCTG
>DASXBZ010000139.1:0-1596 GCA_036491435.1 Acidimicrobiales bacterium | reverse complement strand
CGTCGTCCTCGACGCCTGGAGCCGGCGCGTCGTCGGCTGGGCGATGGCGACTCATCTCCGGACCGAGCTCGTGCTCGACGCCCTCAACATGGCGCTCACGCAGCGCCGTCCGACCGGCGTGATCCATCACTCCGATCAAGGCTGCCAGGGTGAATTCAACTGGTCGTCGCAACACCTCAAGACGGAGGTGTTGTATGGGAAGGCGACCTGGGTGGATGGCGACGCTGACGGGGCGGCCGGCGATGCGGTCACCGGGCCGACCGCCGGTGCGGCGCGATGTGGAGCGGGGGTTCTGGGTGAAGATCGCCGAGGGACTGTCGAGCGAGGAGGCCGCGATCGCGTGTGGTGTGTCAGGCCCGGTCGGTGTGCGCTGGTTCCGCGAGCGGGGTGGCATGCCGTCGATCCAGCTCACCCCGCCGTCGGGCAGGTACCTGTCGTTCGCTGAGCGCGAAGACATCGCGCTGCTCAGAGGGCAAGGACTCGGGGTGCGGGCGATCGCCCGCACACTCGGCCGGCCCCCCTCAACGATCTCCCGTGAGTTGCGCCGCAACGCGGCCACGCGGGGCAGCCGGCTCGACTATCGGGCGTCGATCGCGCAGTGGAAAGCCGAGCTGCAGGCCCGCCGCCCCAAGGCGGCGAAGCTGGCATCGGAAGAGAGGCTTCGTCAGTACGTCCAGGACCGGCTCGCGGGCACGATCGCCCGGACCGACGGGGAGCGGATTCCCGGCCCGGAGGTGCGGTTCATCGGTCGACGGCACGGGCGTCGAGCGGACCGAAGATGGGCAACGTCGTGGAGCCCGGAGCAGATCGCGAATCGGGT
Source organism: Acidimicrobiales bacterium (assembly GCA_036491435.1). Taxonomy (GTDB): domain Bacteria; phylum Actinomycetota; class Acidimicrobiia; order Acidimicrobiales; family RAAP-2; genus Bog-473. The sequence continues at coordinate 776 of DASXBZ010000139.1, read as the reverse complement.
GAAGCTCGACTTCCCCAAGGATGAGACCATGAGGATATCGCACGAGGCGATCTATCAGGCCTTGTTCATCCAGGGCCGCGGCGCGCTCAAGCGCGAGCTCGTCGCCTGTCTGCGCACCGGGCGAGCGTTGCGTGTTCCCCGGGCACGCACGCGGGGCCGCGGCAAGCAGTTCGTCACCCCGGAGATCATGATCAGCGAGCGGCCGCCCGACGTCGATGACCGGGCGGTGCCGGGCCACTGGGAAGGCGACTTGATCATCGGGCTCAACAAGTCCGCGATCGGCACCCTCGTGGAGCGCACCACCAGGTTCACGATGCTGTTGCACCTTCCGCCGATGGAAGGCCGCGGGGAGCAGCCCCGGGTGAAGAACGGGCCACCGCTCGCCGGTCACGGCGCCGAGGCTGTTCGCGACGAGATCGCCAGGGTGATCGGCGCGTTGCCCGTACAGCTCCGTCGATCGCTCACCTGGGACCAAGGAACCGAGATGGCTCAACACGCGCAGCTTCGCGTCGACACCGGGCTGGCGATTTACTTCTGTGACCCGCACAGCCCGTGGCAGCGCGGGACGAACGAGAACACCAACGGCCTCCTGCGCCAGTACTTTCCGAAGGGCACCGACCTGCACCGGCACCGCCGCGAAGACCTCGACGCCGTCGCGCTCGCGTTGAACACCCGTCCGCGCAAGACCCTCGGCTGGCAGACTCCCGCCGAGGCGCTCGACGCGTACCTACGATCAATTCAACATGGCAGTGTTGCGACGACCAGTTGAACCTGAG
>DASXBZ010000138.1:0-7479 GCA_036491435.1 Acidimicrobiales bacterium | reverse complement strand
CATCACCGCCGCCAAGGAGTCCGGCGGTGCGGCCGCGGTCGGTGTCATCGGCGGCGCGCGCCTCACCAACGAGGCGGCCTACGCGTGGGTCAAGCTGGCCAAGGGCGTCATCGGGACCGACTCGGTCGACGCGCAGTTGGGCGACGGCCTGCCGGCCGAGCTGGTGCTCGGGCTGCCGCGTGCGACCATCGACCAGGCCGCAACCGCCCCGTTGTTGGTGACGCTGTGTGGCGACCTGCGCGAGGAACTGCCGGTGCTGTTCCTGCGGCTGCGCGAGGCCGTCATCAAGCACGGGACGACGCTCATCGAGATCGGGCCGACGTCGACCGCGCTCAGCCCCCTCGCCGCGGCGGTCCTGGCCGCCCGCCCCGGCGACGCACCGCTCGTCGCCAAGGCGCTCACCGGCGACCCCTCCGCCGTGACTGCGCTCGGCTCGCATCACCAGGGCGCCGCGGTCGACGCATCGGCGCTCGATCGGGCGCGCCAGCTCGTTGCCGAACACCCCGACGGCGAGGGCGTCGTGATCATCGCGGGCCGCGGCTCGTACGCGGAGTCCGGCGAGGTGACGGCCGAGGCGCTGCGCGCGCTGGCGGCGGCGCTGCCGAAGGCCACCTTCCTGCCGGCCTTGCGGCGCGGCAACGTGTTCGGCGCGCTCGACATGGGGCTGTCACCCGGACTCCTGCCCGGCCGTGTCGGCCTCGAGGAGGGCCGCCGCCGCTTCACCGGCGCCTGGGGCTCGGTTCCCGACGCCCCCGGCCGCTCGACGGCCGAGATCCTGGCGTCGATGGCCGGCGAGACGACGAGCCATGCCGGCACCGCCGCCGACGGCCCGCCCGTCACCGCCCTCGTCCTGCTCGGCGCGGACCCGCTCAGCGACTTCCCCGACCACGAGGTGGCGAAGAAGGCGCTCTCGTCGGGCCACTTCGTGGTGGCGGTCACCGGCCATCCGTCGCAGTCGGTCGATGGGTACGCCGACGTGGTGTTGCCGTGCTCGGTCGCGCACGAGCGCCCCGGCACGACCACCAACCTCGAGGGGCGGGTCAGCCGGCTCGGTCCGAAGGTCACCGCGCCGGGCTTCGCCTGGTCGGATTGGATGATCGCGGCCGAGATGGCCAACGCGCTCGGTGGCGACCTCGGGGTATCGAGCCGTGTCGACCTGACTGAGGAGATGGCGCTGGCCGCGCCCGCCTACGCCGGGCTGACCGAGGACGTCTTGCAATCAGACGGCGCGCACGACGGCTTCCTGGTGCCGCTCGGCGACGGCACCCGCCGCAGCGCCGACGTGGAGCCCATCGACCCGGTCGCGTTGCCGGGCGTCGAGTCTGTCGAGCGCCAGGGTGCTCCGCCGCGTGTCGGTACCGGGGTGCGCGCGCAAGCGTTGGCTCGCACGAAGGACTTGGGCGACATGCCGCCCCTGCTCACCGCGCGTTCGAGTGGCGAGGCCGAGCCGCTCCGGATCCCCAAGGCCGACAACTACACGCTGCGCCTTGTGGCGTGCCGCCGGCTCTACGACGCGGGCAGCGCCATGACCGGGTCCCCCTCGCTCACCCCGCTCGTGCCTGCGCTCGAGGCGCGGGCCAACCCCTACGACCTCGACCGGCTCGGTGCGAAGACGGGGGACCGGGTCAAGATCCGCTCGGCCCGCGGCGAGCTCGTCCTGCCGGCCCGGGCCGACGAGGACGTCCCACGTGGCTGTGTCGCCATCGACTTCAACGTGCCGAGCGCCGAGAGCCCGGGCAACGCCGCCGCCACGCTGATCGACAGCCGCCAGCTCGTCACCGACGTCCGAATGGAGTCGGTGTGATCACATCGCTCTTCGCCGACGCGGCACACGCCGCCGCCACCAACCCTCAGCTGCTGACACACGCGGCCAACAGCGGCAACGGGGACCCGCTGTTCTACTTCGGCCTCAACTGGGAGGTCTGGGTCATCGTCATCATCAAGTGCCTCGTCGCGTTCGTGGCACTGCTCGTGGCGACGGCCCTCATGATCTGGTTCGAGCGCAAGGTGATCTCGGACATGCAGAGCCGCATCGGGCCGAACCGCGCCGGGCCTTGGGGGCTGCTCCAGACGTTCGCCGACGGGACCAAGCTCATCTTCAAGGAGGACCTGCTTCCCGACCGGGCCGACGCGTTCGTCTTCAAGCTGGCGCCCTACCTCTCGGTGATCCCGGCCGTGCTCATCTTCACCGTGGTGCCGGTCGGCGGCGTGATAACGATCGGCAGCCATACCTTCGAGCTCCAGGTGGCCGACCCCCCGGTGGGCATCTTGCTCGTGCTCGCCATGTCAGGCATCGCCGTCTACGGCGTGATGCTCGCCGGCTGGTCGTCTGGCTCGAAGTACCCGTTGCTCGGCTCCGTGCGCGGGTCGGCGCAGGTGATCTCCTACGAGGCGGCCCTCGGCATGACGACGGTCATGGTGGTCCTCGTCACCGGGTCGCTGTCGACGCGGGCCATTGTGAACTCGCAAGCGGATGGCTTCTGGAACTGGAACCTGATCCGCCTCGGCATCCTCCCCTTCATCTTCTTCATGATCGCCATCACGGCCGAGCTGACACGACCGCCCTTCGACCTGACCGAGGCCGAGCAGGAGCTGGTCGGCGGGTTCCACACCGAGTACTCGTCCATCCGCTTCGGGCTGTTCTTCTTGGCCGAGTTCATGAATACGATCACCATGTCGGCGATCGTGGTGACCCTTTTCTTCGGCGGCCCCAACGGCTACATCTTCCACATCCCGGGGGCGAGCATCTACATGCCGATCATCTACTTCCTCCTGAAGACGGCGGCCTTCTGCTTCATCTACGTCTGGTTCCGTGCCGCCCTGCCGCGTTTGCGCTACGACCAACTCATGGACCTCGGTTGGAAGCGCCTCATCCCGCTCACGCTGGGGTGGCTGCTGCTCGTGGCCGCCATCATCGCCTGGCACTGGGGTGGCCTCATCCTCGTGCCGGTGATGCTGCTCGCCGCCGCTCTGCTGTTCCGGGCCACCCAGCTCGGCGCCCACCGCAGCGAGGAGAACGTGGTCATCCCCGCCATCGGCACCCGGGTCACGCGTCCGACGCGGGTCCCGGTCTCTCCGTTCGGGCCGGCTCCGGGGGGTGACAGGTAATGGGCGTGGGCGACGAGATGAAGGACCAGCTCTCGTTCCTCGGCGGCTTCAAGCTGACGTTCCAACACCTGACGCGGCCCCGGGTCACCACCATGTACCCGGAGGAGAAGAAACCCAAGCAGCCGCGCCAGCACGGCCGTCATGTACTCAACCGCTACGAGGACGGCATGGAGAAGTGCATCGGCTGCGAACTGTGCGCGGGGGTGTGCCCGGCCGACTGCATCTACGTGCGGGGACTGGACAATCCGCCGGACCACCCGGTGTCACCCGGCGAGCGCTACGGGTTCGTCTACGAGATCAACTACCTGCGCTGCATCCACTGCGACATGTGTGTCGAGGCCTGCCCGACCGAGGCGATCACCGAGTCCAAGCTCTTCGAGTTCTCCTTCACCAACCGCTCGGACGCCATCTACACCAAGAACGAGCTGGTGGTGAACGACGACGGCACCCCCAAGAAGCTGCCGTGGGAGGACTGGCGCGAGGGCGACGACCGCATGACGTCGGGCTGGATGCGCGCCACCTCCCCGTCGGGCAACGCCGCCTACGAAGGGGAGGTGCAGTGGTCGGGCGAGCTCGGGTACGGCGTCCGCGCCCCCGAAGGTGGCCAGTCGGGCCGCCGCAACGACGACGCCACCGGCATGAAGCCGCTGCGCGAGGTGCTCGAGCCGCACCTGCTCGACGAGGACATCCCACTCGCACACCGCGGCATGCAGGGCCGCATCTGGCGCGCCCGCAAGGGGGCCGAGCGCAACCGCCGCAAGATGGACGCGATGCGCGCGCGCATGAAGGAGCTGCGGGCAGAGCGCAAGGCGACGAAGGCCGACGCCAAGGCCGCGCAGGCCGAGTCCCGGGCGCAGGTGGCGGCGCAGGCGACCCACGAGGCGGACGAGGCGACCTTCCGGGAGAGCGACTGAACCATGCTCCACGCGTTGCTCCTGGCCTCGACGAGCGCCACCGTGCCCGACGTCATCGTGTTCGCGGCGTCCGCCGTGGTGATCCTCATGGGTGCGGTCGGCGTCGTCACGTCGAGCAATCCCGTCCACGCTGCGCTGAGCCTGGTCATGACGCTCTTCGGCGTCGCGGTCCTCTTCATCGAGCAAGAGGCCGACTTCCTGGCCGCTGTCCAGATCATCGTCTACGCGGGCGCCATCGTCGTGCTGTTCCTCTTCGTCATCATGTTCCTGGGGGTCGACCGTGCCGAGGACGTCAACACCGAACCGCTGGTTGGCCAGCGGCCGTTGGCTTACGTCTTCGCCGCCATCACGCTCGGCAGCCTGATCGCCATGGGCGTCACGGCCCACTGGGTGACCGGGGCGCACCAGGTCGTCGGCCCCATCCAGGGGCACGTGACGAAGAGCCCGTCCTCGCCGTCCGGTGAGCCCGCCCAGCTGGGCAAGCAACTCTTCACGACGTACCTGTTCGCGTTCGAGGCCACGGCGGCCCTCTTGGTCATCGCCGTCGTCGGCGCCGTCGTACTGGCCCGCCGCCCGCCGTCGGTGCACGCCGAGCAGGAGGACGCGCCCCAGAGCGAGCTGCGCGCATGAGCCTCTCGGGAGCCTGGTACCTGGGCCTGGCGGCCATCGTCTTCACGATCGGCGCCGTCGGACTGCTGGTGCGGCGCAACGTGCTGATCATGTTCATGTGCATCGAGCTGATGCTCAATGCCGCGAACCTCACCTTCGTGACGTTCTCCCGCATGCTCAACGACATCGGGGGCCAGGCGCTCGTCTTCTTCGTGCTCGTCGTGGCGGCGGCCGAGGTCGTCGTGGGCCTCGGCATCGTCGTGACCAACTACCGACGCCGCGCCACCACCGTGGCGGACGACCTGGACTCGCTCAAGGGCTGACCCGTGGTCCATCTCGCGTACCTCATGCTGCTGTTGCCCCTGGCCGGCTTCGCGGTCCTCGTCGTCGGCGGTCGTCGCCTCGGGGACCCGCTGGCGGGCTGGGTCGGCACCATCGCCGTGGGCGGTGCGTTCGTCATCGCCTGCCTGGTGTTGGTCGGTCTCATGCATCTGCCCGCCGACCACCGGGTGGTGGTGCACCAGTACTTCACCTGGTTCAGCGCCGGCGGCCTGAGCGTGCCGGTGGGCACGCTGGTGGACCCGCTGTCGATGACGATGTGCATGTTCGTCACCGGGGTCAGCGCGCTGATCCACCTGTACTCCATCGGCTACATGAAGAAGGACCGGGACTACCCGAAGTTCTTCATCTACCTGAACCTGTTCGTCTTCTCCATGCTGCTCCTGGTGCTGGCGAACAACCTCCTGCTCACGTTCGTGGGGTGGGAAGGCGTGGGCGTCTGTTCCTACTTCCTGGTCGCGTTCTGGTTCGAGCGCGAGTCCGCCGCCTCGGCCGGCAAGAAGGCGTTCATCTACAACCGGATCGGTGACGCCGGCTTCCTGATCGCCATCTTCCTGATCTTCGAGAAGACGGGGACGTTGCAGTACGAGAGCGGCCCGGGCGGGGGCATCTTCGGGATGCTCTCCCACCTGCACGGCGCGGCGGCCACCGCAGCGGTGCTCCTGCTCCTGCTCGCGGCCACCGGCAAGTCGGCGCAGATCCCACTGTTCAACTGGCTGCCCGACGCCATGGAGGGCCCGACCCCGGTCTCCGCCCTCATCCACGCCGCCACCATGGTGACAGCGGGGGTCTACCTGCTGTGCCGGATGAGCCCTCTCCTGCACCAGACCACGGCCGGCATGGAGACCATCGCCTGGATCGGTGGGGTGACGGCGTTCGTCGCCGCCACGATCGCCTGCGCGCAGCAGGACATCAAGAAGGTCCTCGCCTTCTCGACCGTGTCGCAGATCGGTTACATGGTGCTGGCCGTCGGCTCGGGCGCCTACGTCGCCGCCATCTTCCTGATGGTGGTGCACGCCTTCTTCAAGGGCCTACTCTTCCTCGGCGCTGGTTCGGTCATCCACGGGCTCGAGGACGAGCAGGACCTCAAACGCATGGGCGCGTTGCGCCGCTACATGCGCTGGACGACGATCACCTTCACCGTCGGCTACCTGGCCATCGCCGGGATCCCGCCGCTGTCCGGGTTCTGGGCCAAGGGCGACGTCCTGGACAACGTCTTCGCCCACCCGATGGTGCAATACAAGGTCCTCTGGGCCATCGGCCTGTTCACCGCGGTGCTCACCGCGTACTACATGAGCCGGCTCGAGATCCTCGCCTTCGGCGGCGAGCCGCGCTTCGACAAGGTCGGCCCGAACGGCGAGCCCGCACTGCACGCGCCGCACGAGTCGCCGTGGGTGATGCGGCTGCCGCTGGTGATCCTCGCGATCCTCGCGTTCTTCGGGGGTGTGTTGAACCTGCCCTGGGTGCACACCCACGACCTCGAGAGCTGGTTGGCGCCGGTCTTCTCCGGGACGCTCTACAACAACGGCCTGAGTGACGCCTCCCTGTGGGCGCTGGCGGCGGTCGACACCGCGGCCGCCGTGATCGGCGTCATCGTCGCCTATCAACTGTGGCGGGGCGTCCAGGTGGACAAGCCCGCCCTCGAGCCAGCGTTCCTCCAGCGGGTCTGGTACTGGGACGACTTCTACGACGCCGTCATCGGCCGGCCGAGCCAGCGGATCGCGACGTTCTGCGCCTGGGTGGTGGACGTGCGGATCATCGACGGTGCGGTCAACGGCGCGGCGCACCTGGCCAAGGTCACCGGGACGGCGGCCCGTCGCATGCAGACGGGTTACGCCCGCAACTACGCGCTGGGCATCGCCATCGGCCTGGCGCTCCTGATCGCCTTCATGCTGAGCAGGACGTGGTGGGGATGAGGCACATCGTCCCCTATCTCACGTTGCTGGTCCTCATCCCGGCCATCGGCGCGGCCGTCCTCGGCCTGCTCGGGCTGGACCGCCGGCTGCCCCGCGAAGTGCCGTACGTGCTCGCGCTCATCGCGTCCCTCACGACGCTCGGGTTCGCCGTTGCCGCCCTGGTCACGATGAAGGTGCACGACGGAGGGTTCCAGCTCGTCTCGAACCACGAGTACACGGGCACGTCGCTCGGGGTCCACTGGTATCTCGGCGTCGACGGCATCTCCGTCTTCCTCGTCCTGCTTACGGCGATCCTGTTCCCCTTGACCATCGTGCTGGGGCGGAACCGCGAGAACGCCCGGGCCTACTTCGCGTGGATCCTCCTGCTCGAGGCCGCGGTCATGGGGAGCTTCCTGTCCCTCGACCTGCTCGTGTTCTTCTTCATGTTCGAGCTCACGCTCGTGCCCGCGTACTTCATCATCGCCGGCTGGGGCCACCAGCGACGCGCCTACGCGGCGATCAAGTTCTTCCTCTACACGTTCCTGGGGTCGGCCTTTCTGCTGGTCGGGATCCTGGCCCTCGCCTTCATCCACCAGTCGCAGTACCACTACCTG
>DASXBZ010000137.1:0-3114 GCA_036491435.1 Acidimicrobiales bacterium | reverse complement strand
CTGGCGGAACGCCCGGGGATCGTCGGGCGCGTCGTGGCGGCCAACACGGCGCTGCACACGGCCGACGGCACGCTCGAGGGTCGTCTGGCTTGGCCTGTGCACGCTTCGGGCGATGCAACCGTGACGGTGAGCGCCGCGCTGTTGGACTACCAGCGCCTGACCCAGGAGCTCGTGCCATTTCGGCCCAGCCTGTTCGTGCAGGGCGCCACCACCTCTGCGGTGCACGAGGACGTCCTGGTGGCGTACGACGCTCCGTTCCCCGACGAGTCCTTCTGTGCCGGGCCGCGTCAGCTGCCCTTGCTGATGGGTCTCACACCGTCGAGCGAGTGCGCCCGCGTCAACCGCAAGACGTTCGAGTCCTTGGCCCGCTTCGACGGCCCCTTCGTGACGGCGTTCTCCGACGGAGACCCGGGCACGGGTGGCTGGGCCGAGGTCTTGCAGGAACGGGTGCTCGGCGCACGAGGGCGCGCCCACACCACGATCGAGGGCGCAGGTCATTTCCTCCAAGAGGACCGGGGCGCCGAGCTGGCCGAGGTCGTGGTCCGCGTGGTCGAAGAGTCGCCGCCCGGACAAGCGGACTGACGAAGAAAGGGCGCCGCTACGAGGCGGGCTTGGCTTGCTCGCCGTCCGACGACGGTGCGGCGGCCAACGCGTCGGGTTCGGACGATCCCGTGCCCAGCTGCGCCTTGAGCGCGGCGAGCTCGTTGTCGACATTCGCGTCCTTGCCGACCTGATCGAGCTCCTTCTGGATGTCGTCCGAACCACCGCCCACGTCCTCGAGCACGCCTGATTCGAGCAGCTCGTCGAGCGCGCCGGAGCGAGCCTGCATCGTGGAGATCTTGTCCTGCGCCCTCTGGAGCGTCTGTCCGGAGTCCTTGAAGGACTTCGAGATCCCGGCGGTGCTCTCGTCGACGCTGGAAACGGCGGCGGCCGCGGTGTACTCCGCCTTGAGTGTCTCTTTCTGCGTGCGGAAGTCGTTGACCCGCTTCTGCAGCACGTTCATGGTCTGGGTGAGCTTCTGCTCCTCCTCGACGAGCTGTTGGTGCTGCGGGTCCATCTCGTCGATCTGCTGCTGCGCCGTCGCCTTGCGAGCCAGCGCCTCCTTGGCCAGATCCTCCCGGTTGGCCTGGAGCGCCTGCTTGGCCTGATCCTGCAAGTGGTCGACGGAGTGCTGCAGCTGCTCTTCTTGCAGCTCGAGCCTTTTCTTCGACGCCGCAATGTCGACCAGGGCGCGGCGGACCTGGGTGAGTTGCTCGAGCATCTTCTCGTAGGAGAGATCGAGCATCTCGTCGGGCTTCTCGGCCGCGTCGAGGGCCTTGTTCGCCTTGGCCTGAACGATGTCGTGTGCCCGCTGAAACATGCCAGCCATGGCTACCTCCCTACCTGATCTCGCTCTTTGGTCCCACCATAGGTTCGATTCCCGCGACGCGAGGCCGCGGCATCAGGAACAGCCCGGGGACGCAAGCGGAGTGTCTGCGGCTAGGGACCGGGTCAGGAGCCCGAGGCGGCGATGATGGCGCCGTTGAGGTGTGTGCCGGTCATGTCGCCGTCGCTCGGCGCATTCCCGAAGTTGTAGACCGCGCCCTGGCCCGTCACGACCCAGTACCCGCCTCCATCCGAGGTCGAGAAGATTGACGCCGCAGGGTTGAAGCCCCCGGCCGCACCGGGCGGCGGGCTCCCGAGATTGCCCGCGTCACCGAACGGGAAGACCTGGCCGTTGGACTCGAGCAGCCAGTACCCGCCACCGTCGGGCGTGGCGACCGCCGACGTGAAGGGCGCGGCCTGCTGGCCGGGCGACCCGTGGTTGACGGCATCGCCGAAGGCGTAGACGTGGCCTGTGGTCGTGACGACCCAGTAGCCGCCGCCGGTTGCGTCGGGCACGACGGCGACGGCCGCGCCGCTACAACCGCCAATGCCGGGGCAGGACCCCGCGAAGGTCGCATCGCCGAAGGCGAACACCCCGCCGTCGGACGCCACCATGAAGTAGCCCCGGTCGTCGTGGCTGGCCACCATCCCGACGATCGGCGCGTTGAGGCTGTGCGGCTTGCCGGACCCGGCCGGGTTGAACCCGAGGCCGGGCATCGAGCCGTAGAACTGGGTGTCGCCGAAGGCGAAGACACCACCGTCCGACGCATCGAGCCAGTAGCCGCCGCGGTCAGGCGTCGGCACGATGCCGACCACCGGTCGCTGCAGGGCGACGCCGCCCATCGACCCGTGGAACTGTGCTGAGCCGAAGGAGAAGATGCCGCCGTCAGAGCCGACCAGCCAATAGCCGTGGGACGGCGGAGGCGGCGGTGGTGGAGGCGGTGGTGGCGGCGGAGGCGGAGGCGGAGGTGGCGACGTCCCGGTAACCGTGAGCGTGAACGCCTGGGTGGTGTCCGGTGCGATGCCGTTGGACGCATCGAGGCAGATCGTGTAGCTCGAGTTGTCGCTGGTACTCGGGTCCCCATACAGCGTCGCGGTGTCACCCCCTGTGTAGACGAGCGAGATGTCCGCCGGGAGGGCCGATGGGGTACAGCCGCTGAACGCGGTGTCCGTCACCGCGCTCACGGGCGGCGTGCCCGTCGTCGTGATGTTGAAGATGTGGGCAGAGCCGGCGGCGAACGTGGCCGCGTTGGTGCTGGAAATGGTCGGCGCGGTGGTGCTCCCGCTGCCCGTGTACGTGTAACGGTCGGCCGCAACGACCGGGGTGGTGCCGACCGGTGTGGTGACCGAGACGTTCACCGTGCCCGGCGTCACCGACTCGGGGATCGTCGCAGTGATCGTGGTGGAGTTGCCGCTGATCCCGAGGCTGACGACATTGCCGAAGTCGACGATCGGGTTCGCTCCTTGGACGAAGTTCGTGCCGTGGATGGTGATGGTGCTGTTCGAGACCGGGATCTCGGGACCCGACGCCGAGGAGATGGAGGTGATCGTCGGGCCACTGGGCACGTACGTGAACTCGTTGACCTCCGGCACCCCGGTCGAGCCCGACGAGCCGGCGGTCGTGGTCACGACGACCGGGACGGTGTCGGTGGCCGTGCCGAGCGGGTCCGCCGGCGCGTCCGCGGTGAGCTCGCCGTTCCAATTGACGTGCACGTTGGTGGCGGCGACGCCGCCGAAGGTGACCGTCGG
>DASXBZ010000136.1:0-20839 GCA_036491435.1 Acidimicrobiales bacterium | reverse complement strand
GGGCACGGTGAAAACGAGGCGCGCCCCGAGAACCGCGTTGGGGTCGACCCAGATGAGCCCCCCGTGCGCTTCGACGAAGGCCTTGGCGATGGCGAGACCCAGACCGGCCCCTCCGCCGCGGCCGCTCTGGCTGAACATCTCAAAGACCCGGTCCCGCTCGCTCTGCGGGATGCCCGGACCCTCGTCGGCCACGGCGATCTCGATGCGGTCCGCCGATCCCGGCGCGACCCTTGCCGTCACGCCGATCATGCTCCCGTGGGGCGACACCCGTTCGGCGTTGTCCAGCAAGTTCGCGAGGACTTGGCTGACCAGGACGTGATCGATGCGCAACATCGGAAGATCGGCGGGCGCCTGCACCCGGACCCGCTCGTGCCCGACGCTGCCGCCGAGGTTGCCGAGGGCCTCGTCGACCAGTTCGTCGAGCGGCATCACGGTCGGCCGGATCTCGAGCGCGCCCGACTCGATCCTGGTCATGTCCAACAGGTTGGTAACAAGACGCGCCAAGCGGTCCGACTGCTGCTCGATCAGTTCCAGCAATTCCGCGCGGTCCTCCTCGCTGAGCCGTGTGCCGGCCTGGCGCAGGCTGGAGACCGCCGTCTTGACGGCGGCCAGCGGCGTACGCAGGTCGTGCGACGCCGCGCCCATGAGCGCACGGCGCCACCGGTCGATCTCCTCCAAGAGGCGTGCCCGCAGCGCCTCCTCGCGCAGGCGCGCTCGATCCACGGCGAGCGCCGACTGGTTGGCGAACGTCCCGAGCAGGCTCCGGTCGGCTCCTTCGAGCACCACCTCCTGCAGAACGAGCATGCCGACGGGTCGCTCGTTCACAACCAAGGCGACGGACACCACGCGGGGCCCCCGATCGCCGCCGTCAGCGACCCACCCCATGGACCGCGTCACGCCCTGGGCCGAGGTCAGCGACGCGACGTCCGCATCGGACATCGCCTGCCCCGCCGCGGCCACGACCTCGAGCGTCTCACCAGGCACCGGTTCATCGTGTCCGCCCTGTGGCAAGACCAATGCAGTCCAGCGGGGCTCGAAGACTCCTTGGACGGTGTCGACGATGTGAGTGAGCAGTTGAGGAAGCGAGAGGTCGCCGATCAGAGCCTGCGACAGCTCGTAGAGCCGATCAGACTCCTGGGTCCGTCGCAGCGCCTCTTCCCGTGCGGCGCGCAACTGCGCCACGACCTGCGCCACGATCAGCACGACCGTGATGTAGACGGCGACGGCAATCCAATTCTGGCCCGACCGGACCGTCAGTGCGTCGTAGGGAGGGAGGAAGAACAAGTCGTAGACCACAAAGCCGGCCCCGGCCCCGACCACGCCGACCCAGAAACCTCCGATCACGACGCCGATCACCGCTGGGAGGACGAAGACCAGTGCCGGGATCGCAGTACTGAGGTTGTCTCGGAAGGGCAAGAGGATGATCAGGAGCACGACCAGAGAGGCCAGGGTCCCGACGATCCCGACGACAACACGCTGGTACGTTCCCCTGGAGGCCAACCTGTCGTCCTTCACGTGTGCCACCGCTTCCGATCGTCGGCGCTTTTGCCGACGCCAAATTGTACCTCTGACACCTTGGAATCGACCCGGGAGATGCGATGAGCGCAAGTGCTGAAGACGAAGGGGTCAAGCCGACCGGGCGCTTCCGGGTGTACCTCGGCGCGGCGGCCGGCGTCGGCAAGACCTGCGCCATGCTCGACGAAGGGTGGCGCAGGTTCCAGCGAGGCGCCGACGTCGTTGTGGGGTTCGTGGAGACCCACAAGCGTCCCTACACGATCCAACAGTTGCGCGACCTGCCCGTCGTCCCTCGCAAACAGATCGAATACCGCGGCTCGGTCTGGGAGGAAATGGACCTCGACGCAGTGCTGGCCCGCAAGCCCGAGGTCACCCTCATCGACGAACTGGCGCACACCAACGTGCCCGGAGCCGGACGTCACGAAAAGCGATGGGAGGACGTGCTCGAGATCCTCGATGCAGGGATCGCCGTCATCACAACCGTGAACATCCAGCACCTGGAGTCCATCGCCGACGCCGTCGAGCGGATCACCGGCGTAAGCGTCCGAGAGCGAGTGCCCGATTGGGTGGTGCGCAAGGCGGACCAGATCGAGCTCATCGACTCCTCGGCCGACCAGCTCCGCCGGCGCATGCTGCACGGCAACATCTACACGTCCGACAAGGTGCCCTCGGCGCTCAACGGGTTCTTTCGGAAGGAGAACCTCGTCGCACTGCGGGAGCTGTCACTGCGATTCGTCGCCGACGAGACCGAGGAGGAGTTGCTCGAGTACCTCCGCTCACGCGGCGCGGCAGGGGAGCTGTGGGAGACGACCGAACGCATCATGGTTGCCGTGACCGGCGCACCGGGGAATGCGTCGGTCATACGCCGGGCGGCGCGCATTGCCGCCAGGGTGAAAGCACCGTTGATCGCCGTGCATGTGGTGGGAGGTGACGCCGACACGCGTCAAGCCAGCACGGCCGAGCTCGAAGAGCTCGTGCGGGATGTCGGCGGCACGTGGCAGACCTTGGAGGGCGACGACGTGGCCAAGACGATCTTCGCGGCGGCGGTGGACCAGCAGATCACGCAGATCGTCCTGGGCACGTCGCGGCTCACCAGGTGGCAGTCGATGACGCGAGGTTCGGTTATCCAGCAGATCCTCCGGATGGCCTCGGAGAACGACATCGACCTCCACGTCATAGCCCGTCGCGACGAGTCGACGGATCGTCCGAGCGCGGACGACGCGGGTTAGGTTGCGGTGAGGTCGGCGAACGCCGCGTCCGCGGCGAGACTTGCGGCTTCCTTCATGCACTGATTGAGGTGCGCGAGCGCTTTCGCTCTCCGAGGATCACGGGCGAGGTACTTGGCCAGGGCGACCGTATCGGCTGATCCGTCCGGTTTGCTGAGTCCGAACACCGCCTGGTCGACGATGCGCTCGTCGGGGCGGTCACTGATCCCCCGATAGACGGACCAGGCGACGCCGGCCTCCTCGCACACTTCTGCCACCCCGGCCGCCTCCATGTCGACGGCACCGAAGCCCCGCTCGAGGATGGGACGCCATACCTGGTCGTTGTCGAACAGCCCGTCGGTAGTCATCAGCCAGCCTTCGGCAACGCGCGGTGGAACCGGATGCGCGTGGAATTCGGGTCCTTCGGGGTAGAGCTGAACCCGGCTGGGCACCATGAGCGACCCGACCGGCAGATCGGGATCGAGCCCACCCGCGATACCGATGACCATGACATGGTCGAAGGTGCCCGTGGCCAAGGCCTTGCGTGTTGCTTCGCGGGCCAGGGCGGGCCCCATGCCGGTGACCAACGCCGCGACTCCCCATGATCCGGCGGAGCCGATGTGCGAAAAGACGGGATCCTCAGGGCTGGGCTGGAGGCCAAAGGACTTCACAATGGCCTTCAGCTCGGGCTTCATCGGAGCGAGAACGGCGACTCGCTTTTCTGGCTTCGTCACCCGACCATCATGACCGATGGTTCGCTACCGTGTGCTGCCCACCCCGAGGAGAGGAGCGTCATGCCCAGTGCCGAACAAGTCGTCCGGGACTTCTGCGCGGCAACAAGCCGTCGCGAGCCCGATGAACTGCGGTCGTACTTCTCGGACGACATCGTGTACCACAACATCCCCATGGAGCCCGCCGAAGGCCTGGAGGCGACGATGGCCGTCGTGAACATCTTCGTCACCATGTGCGAAGAGCTCGAGTTCGAAATCCACCACCTCGCCTCCGACGGATCGACCGTGCTGACCGAGCGAACCGACACGTTCACCATCAACGGGAAGACGGCACCGCTTCCGGTCATGGGCGCCTTCAACGTCGTAGACGGGAAGATCACCGCATGGCGTGACTACTTCGACATGGCCCAGGTCAACGCGATCTTCGGGCTGGGGTAGTCCCGATCGGTCACGCCGGTCGTGGGGGCGTCACCCGTGTGAAGCCGAGCCCCTGCCTCAATAGCTGTGGCACTGGCCGGGAGCGTCCGGCGGTGAGATCCCATGAGCCGACTCCCAGGCCAGCTGTACGGACAGGGGCGCGCTGCCGGCGGTCGGGTAGCCCTCGAAGCCGTTCCACTCGAGGATGCCGAAGTATCCGGCGTACGGGTCGTTACGACCGCCCTCCTCGCAGGTGGCAGTCGCCTGCCACGCGGCCGGCATCGTGTTCGCGTTTGCCACCGCTTCGAGAAAGGCCGCTTCTTGGAGATAGGTCGTGACCGCTTGGGCATTCACGGCGTTGTAGAAGGTGGCCAACCTCGCCACCTTCACCGCCTGGGCGTATGACATCAGTCTGTTGTCGATCCGCGCAGCCTCGTGCCGGGTTCCCGCTTCGTGCCGGACCCGCGTGGACCCCGCCGGAGTCACCGTCAAGAGTGAGAGGAGGAGTGCCGGAATCACGAGAAGGGCGATGGCCGCCGTTGCGAAAACGATGCGGCCTCTCTTTGTCAGTGCTCCACTGATACGTGTCATGGCGGCGCTCACAGTCCGCACACGTAACGAGTCGTCCACGGTTCCCAGCCGCGCTCCGCATACAGCCTGAGCGCTGCCGCGTCCTGCACCGACGGTGGGGAGTCCTGGGCCGGCGTACTCAGGCCGGTAAGGCCTTCCCACGTCCCGAGCTCGAACTGATACGCACCGCCGCCGCCCTCGGTGTAGTTACCGCCTGACTCGTGTTGACGGATGCACGCCCAGTCGGGCGTGTCGGTGCTTACGGCATCCGAGCCACCGCCAGCGGGAGCGGGAGGAGGCGGAGGCGTGACGGCTTGGGCACGAGCGGCAGCAGCCGCCGCCGCTGACCGCTGCGCGGCCAGCGCTTGGAGGTACGCAATCTCCTGGAAGTAGGTCGCCTCTTCCTGCGCGGTGACGGTGTTGTAGAAGGTCGCCAACTGGGTGACCTTTTGCGCTTGGGCGTACGACATGAGCTTCATGTCGATGCGCGCCGCCCTATGACGGCTCCCTGCCTCGTGGCGGATCTTCGCCGAAGCGACAGGGCTACTGCTGGATAACGCGAAAAGTAAAACTGGAACAACGATAAGGACGGCAAGGGCCGTCGATAGTGCAATGCGGGTCCGCACGGCACCTCCCTTCGTCAGGCGCTACTGCGCGCCGGGCTCTGCTCGGTGTTGGGCGGGCTCCGGCCATTGCATTCGCGCCCCGAACGGAGAGCAGGGAGGCTTCGTCCGTTCTGGCTCGTCGCCGCAGGGTGTGCGGCCGGTTGTCTTACAGCCCAGGTTGGTGCTCTGGCGGGTGGTCCTCGATTCGTCTGTTCTCTGCGTGTACGTCCTGATGCCTGCGGGTAGGCAGGCGCGCCGAGACATCGGTGGTCTCAGCGGTGCCGATCGGCCCTCTGATTTCCGTTACAGCCGGAGCCTCTGCTTCACGGCTTCTCGCGGAAAGGCCAATCAGGCTTTTCGGTGACACAATCTACAGGTGGGTTAACGGAACTCGTGTTCATCTCTTGCGCACCCCCTATGAACTGGGGCTTTATGCCGCAGGCTTGTGATATTGATCACAAACCCCCTGGTCGGGCAGCTGCTTTTAGGTGAATAGTCGGGATAAAAATCCTCTCAATTTGCAAAAATGCGTCTGACCAGTGGCAATGACCGAAATTTGAAGGAGTTCGTTCCCTTTTCAGCGCATGCGCTGCGCCGACGTCGGTTCTTCTATGGTCCCTCCGGAACCATCGGCAGTCGCGGGGAGGTCGCCAGTGTCAACAACCGCCGTTGTCACCGAGCGCGAGCGCTACACGGTGGCCGGAATCATCCGGCATCTGGCGCGTCAGCAAGCGGATCACGAGATGTTCGTGCTCGGTGATGAGCGTCGTACGTGGGCAGAGGAATTCGACATCGCCTGCCGCGTCGCGCACGCTGCGGCGCGCGAGGGTGTCAACGTCGGTGACCGCATCGCGTTCCTCGATCGGAACGGGATCGCCTATTTCGACTTTCTCTTCGGGGGCTCGTTGATCGGCGCCGTCAACGTCGCCGTCAATTGGCGGCTTGCCCCCGCCGAGATGGGTGCGATCATCGATGACTCGAAAGCGCCGGTGTTGGTCATTCACTCGGATTATCTCGGCACGCTGGACGACATGCCGGGAGGCCTGCCCGACGTGCGCCGGATCGTCGTCATCGGTGAGACAGAAGGGCACGAGTGCCCAGACCCACGAGCGGTGTCCTTTGAACAGTGGATGGAAGGAGCCGAGTCGGATGACCCCGGTCACGTTGGAGGGGACGACGAGGTCAGCATGCAGCTCTATACCTCCGGCACGACAGGACTGCCGAAGGGTGTCATGTTGACCAACGGCAACCTGTCGACGGCCATCGCCGGGGCGAACCGGACCTTCAACATCGCGGAGGACACGGTCAGTCTCGTTGCCATGCCGCTGTTCCACATCGGAGGATCGGGGTGGGCGCTGAGCGCCATGTCGAGAGGGGGCCGATCGATCATCCTGCGTGACGTCGACCCGGATCTGCTGTTGCGACTCATCGCGTCGGAGCACATCACCGAGATGTTCCTGGTTCCGGCAGTTCTGATGGTGCTGTTGGCGACGCCGTCGCTGGCGACGACCGACTTCTCCAGCGTGCGACTCATCTTCTACGGCGCGTCGCCGATCTCCGAGGATGTCCTGGTGAAGTGTATGGCGGCCTTTGGGTGTGGGTTCTGTCAGGTTTACGGAATGACCGAGACGACCGGCGCCATCACATCACTGCCATTCGAAGATCACGATCCGGACGGTCCCCGCCGCGGCCTGCTTCGTTCGGCCGGCAAGCCGCTCGAGGCCGTCGACATCAGGATCGTCGATCCGGAGACAGGGCAGGAGGCCGAGCTCGGTCACGTAGGTGAGGTCCAGACTCGCTCTGCCTACAACATGGCCGGGTATTGGGGAAAGCCCGAAGAGACAGCCGCGACGATCGACGACGGCGGATGGTTGCGCACCGGCGACGCCGGGTACTTCGACGCCGAGGGCTACCTCTACCTCCACGATCGCATCAAGGACATGATCGTGAGTGGTGGAGAGAATATCTATCCCGCAGAGGTCGAGAACGTCCTTCTGTCGCATTCCGCGGTCGTCGACGCGGCGGTGATCGGAGTGCCCGACGAGCGGTGGGGAGAGACCGTCAAGGCCATCGTCGTGCTCGCACCCGGTGCCGACGTGGAGCAGTCGGCCCTGATCGCACACTGCCGTGCCAACCTGGCGCATTACAAGTGCCCGACCTCCGTCGATACCACGGATGCCTTACCGCGCAATCCGTCAGGCAAGATCCTCAAGCGCGAGCTCCGCGCCCCGTATTGGGCGCACCAGGAGCGAAGGATCCACTGATCTGACCCAACGCTCGGAGGTCAGCGCTACCTGCGGTTGGAGCCGCTCGTGAGCGCGTGCTTCACGGTCGGGTCACCCGAATGTGAAGTCGTACGCCTCGACGCCGGGGGACATCGTCAGAGTGAGAACGCCGCTCGTTGCTGAGGTACTCGAGTACAAGGTGTACAGCTTCGGAACCCCACCGACCTGCAACGTTTTGACGTGTTGACCGTTGAGGGAGACTCCGACCACTCCTTGTCCGCTCATGACCAGATAGACGTCATTCGCGGTGAACTGAAGACCCAGTGTCGCGTGAGGGCCCGCGGTCGCTTCTTCACTGTGGACGGTCCACGTGCCCCCGAAGGCGAGACTGTTCGAGGGTATTGATGCCGGAGCGTGGTACACGATCGCCTTGTCCGGCTCGACCGATGTGCCGACCTCGTTCACGAGGCGTTGGTAGCCGACGTAGCTTTCCGGAGTCATCGACTGATCGGTCGGCGTTCTGTCCGGGACGTCCGTCCGCGCCGGAAGATCGGAGACGCCGTTCGCCGAGAGCAGCATGCGGATGTTGCTCTCCATCGTGCCGTATCCGCCTTCGCCGAAGCTGTAGGCCCGGACGACGCCTGTCGGATCGATGAGGTAGTCGGCCGGCCAGTATTCGTTGTTATAGGCGTCCCACGTAGCCAGGTTGTCGTCGACGGCGACGGGATAGTCGATGCCGAGGCTGCCCGCGGCACTCTTCACGTTCGACACGACGTGCTCGAACGCGAATTCGGGTGCCGAGACCCCCACTACCACGAGACCGTCCGCCCTGTAGTCGTTGTACCAACCTTCCACATGGGGCAGCGCGCGCTGACAGTTGATGCACGAGTAGGTCCAGAAATCGACCAGGACCACCTTGCCCCGCAGGTCATTCAGCGAGAGAGCCTGATCGGCCGGCGTGTTGAACCACGCGGTAATACCGGTGAAGTTCGGGGCACGGCCCAGGTTGGGCAGGTTCGTCTTGTTCGCCATGAAGACCGTGGGCTTCTGCGGCACCCCGCTGGTGCTGGAAGGAGATGTCGTCGATGTTGTGGTCGTCGCTTTCCCTGCCGCCAGGTGCCCACTCTGGGTGTTGCCCGCGTCGGTCACGGAGCAGGTGGCCTTCTTCCCCTCGAGTCGAGCGTTCGCCGCTGCGAACTGGTTCTGCCGTTCTCCGCTCAGTTGGCGCAGCTGGGTGCAGGCCGAGTTGGTCGACTCGATGCGGTTTTCGAGCGCCGTGGTATAGCCGGGCACATCACGCTGGACCGCGCCAAGCCAATTGAAAGCAATGGCAAGGGTCGCGATGCCCAGCACGACCCCTGCAACCTGGCGGACCACCGGGAGGCGCTGGCGCAAACCGGTCCAACTGGTGGCCGCGCGCTGCGCGACGATCGCGAGAACGAGGAGGGGCAAGGTGATCCCGATGGCGTAGAACAGCGTGACCAGGAGCGCCGACGCTCCCACTCGGTTGTGCGTGCCGGCGACCGAGATCGCGGTGAGGACTGGTCCGGCACAGGGGACGAAGACCGGGCCGAGGCTCAGCCCCAGGACGAACCCGCCTCCCTCGTTGGCATAGCGCGTGGAGCCAAGTCGTGCGAAGGGCCGTTCGAGGATTTCGCCGACCTTCGGGGTCATCAACCCGAGCGCAATCGCCCCCAACATGGCAACGCCAAGCCAGAAGAGGAGGTCGAGCGGGAGGTGCAGGAAACTCAACACCGTCTGTGCGAAGAGAACGGTGATACTGAAGCTCAGGACCAGTCCGCCGATGATGAGGAACGGACGCCGGCGACTCGTGGTGGACGATCCGCCGGCAACGACCACAGGAATCACGGGAACGATGCAGGGGGAGATCCCGGTGATGAGTCCGCCGAGGAACGCGACAAGGAGCAGCTCACCCATGGATGTCGGTTTCCTTCTGGCCCATGTGCACCGGCACTCCTCTGGTCCTCTCTATTGGCCACGCTACCGGCGTGCTTCCAACAAGACTGGTCGCCCTCCGGGTGACAGGCCCCGCCCGGCGCAGCAAACTGTGATGCGGTGATCAGCGTCTATTGGGTGTACGTCGGAAGTGCAATCGGAGCACTCGGCACAGCCGTATACCTGCGTGACACGCTGCGAGGAACGACGAAGCCCAACCGGGTGACGTGGCTCCTCTGGGCCGTCGCGCCCTTGCTCGCCGCTGCGGTGGAGCTCGACCAAGGGGTAGGTATCCGCACGCTGCCGACGTTCATGATCGGCTTCATGCCCCTGCTCGTCTTCATCGGTTCGTTCCACAACCCCGAATCGGTGTGGAAGATCCGTCGGATCGACTACGCGTGCGGCGTCATGTCAGTTGTTGGCACGGTGGTCTGGCTGGTCACGCGCAACGGCGTCCTGGCCATCTCGGCTGCCATCGTGGCCGATTTCCTCGCCGGTGTGCCCACGTTGATGAAGAGCTGGACCCACCCGGAGACCGAAACGGTGCACACGTATATCGGTGCCGTCGTGAGCATGGTCATCTTGCTGCTCACGATCGACCACTGGACCTTCGACGTGGCGGCCTTCCCGATCTTCATCCTCTGCGTGGGCTCCGTCGAGGTCTTTCTCGTCGGTTGGGAGCCGGGACCCCGGTGGAGGAAGGCCAGGGCCCACGAGGCGTCGTTCGCCGAGCCCTCGACGCCCGCCTAGCCCTTCCGTGTGCTCTGCCTGGTAGGAAGGCGGCTGAACGGACCATCGAAGGGAGTGCAGGTGCCAAAAGTTCATGCCAACGGGGTCGACATCGAATACGTCACCGACGGTGATCCCGCGGCGCCGCCCCTGCTCCTCGTGATGGGTCTGGGCGCCCAGCTGATCACGTGGCCGCAGGGGTTCGTCGACGGCCTGTGCAAGAAGGGGTACTTCGTGATCCGGTTCGACAACCGCGACAGTGGGTTGTCGACGAAATTCGAAGGGATACCCGAGATCACTGCTCTGTTCGGTGGTGACACGACGTCGGCCCCGTACCGGATCGAGGACATGGCGGACGATGCCGCCGGGCTCTTGACGCAACTGGGGATTTCCGAGGCACACGTGGTCGGCGCGTCGTTGGGGGGCATGATCACCCAGGCGCTCACGATCCACCATCAGGACCGGTGTCTCACGGCCTGCTCCATCATGTCGACGACCGGGGACCGCTCTGTCGGAGCGCCGACCACCGAGGCCATCACCGCGTTGCTCCGACCGATCGCGACGACGAGGGAAGAGGCCATCGAAGCGAGCGTGGCCGGCAGCAAGGTCATCGGTTCACCGGCGTACCCGGTCGACGAGCAGGTCCTGCGCGCGCGGGCGGCCGCCGCCTACGACCGTTCCTACTGTCCGGAGGGCACGGCACGACAGCTGGCGGCCGTCTTGGCGTCACCCGACCGGACCGAGGGCCTCCACGGTGTAGAGCTCCCGTTCCTGGTCTTGCACGGAGAGGCTGATCCGCTCGTGACGCTGAGCGGCGGGCAGGCGACGGCGGAGGCCGTTCCTGGGGCCAGATTGATCACGTACCCGGGCATGGGCCACGACCTGCCCGAAATCCTCTGGACCGAGATCACCGAGGCGATTGCCGCGAACACCGAGCTGACCGTGGCGTAGGACGAGAGCAGCGTCAAGCGTCGAGGGCATTGGCCGCTGCGACCGCCGCGAGCCATGTTGCACTCGGCTTTGTCGTCCTCGCGAAGGTGGAGCGGTCGACATTGACGATCCCGAACCGAGGCCGATAGCCCAATGCCCACTCGAAGTTGTCGAGCAGAGACCAGTACGTGTAACCCCGCACGTCGATTCCCTCGTCAATGGCGTCGAGCACTCCGGCAAGGGCCTGGCGAACGTAGTCGATGCGCTGTTCGTCGTCTGTCGTGCCGATCCCGTTCTCCGTGACGAGCAAGGGCAGCGAGCCGTCGGTGTAGGTCCATGCCCGCCTCAGGCAGTTACCAAGAGCCGCCGGATAGAACTCGTATCCCATGTCGAGAACGGGCACGCCCTCTTCGTAACCGGCCCATCCCTGTGGACCGATGAGTTGGCGCGTGTAGGTCTGTACCCCGAGGAAGTCGTCGCCTTTGGTTGCGTCAAGGAACACGTCTTCGGCGTGATAGCGGATGCTCTCGAGTTTCGCCTCGCCTCCTGGTGCCAGTTGATAGTCGGTCATCGACAGCGTCATTCCGACGGGAACCCCTGGTGCCGCGGAACGGATCGTCTCGACGGCCGCCCGGTGGGCGTCGACAAAGTGCCCAGCCACCCGGCGTGACAACCCGACATCGTTCTTGCCGGGCGGGAACATCCCGGCGTGCCAACCCATGGTGGCCACGATGTTCGGCTCGTTGATGGTGCAGGCTCGGCTCATCACGTCGCCGAGCGCATCCACGACGATGGAGCAAAAGCGCGCGAAGCGCTCCACAGCCACTGCGCCCTCCCAGCCTCCGAGATCGGTGAGCCACCGCGGCGTCGTGAAGTGGTGGAAGGTCACGACCGGGTCGATGCCGCGTGCACGGAGCGCTTCGCACAGCCGGCGGTAGTGCGCGAGTGCGGCGTAGGAGATCTCGCCGTCGGCTGGCTCAATCCGACTCCACTCGACCGAGAACCGGTAGTTGTCCAACCCCAGCCCAGCCACCAGGTCGATGTCCTCTTCCCAGCGTTCCCAAGAATCACAGGCGTCACCGGAGGGTTCCGAGCACCCCGAACCAGGGTCATGCTCGAAGGCCCACCAATCGTTATTGACGTTCCCGCCCTCGATCTGGTGGGCGGCCGTCGCCGTGCCCCAGGTGAAGCCCCCGGGAAACGGCCGACTCTGTCCGGTTCCGGCCATGGCCGATCCTCCGCTCGTTCTGCGTCCTAGGGAGCACGGTATCGTTAGCTGACAATGGCGTCACATTCCTCGCCGATGACTGACGTCCCCGATTCGGAGCGGGAACGAGACGGGGTGCCGGCCCGCGACGTGCGGGCGGTGCCCGCCGCGCCCATGGTCGAGGCACACGGTCTGGTGAAGCGATTCGGCGCATTCGTCGCCGTCGATGGCGTGGACTTCACTATCTCAAAGGGTGAATCTTTCGGGTTCCTCGGGCCGAACGGAGCGGGAAAGACGTCGACCATGCGCATGGTCTCGTGCATCAGCCCGATCAGTGAGGGGTCGCTGCGCGTATTGGGAATGGACCCCAAGACGGACGGCCCCCGGATCCGCGCCCGCATGGGACTGGTTCCCCAGGAGGACTCGCTCGACTTGGAGCTCACCGTCCTCGACAACCTGATGATCTACGGCCGGTATTTCGACATGCCGAAGAAGATCATTCGTGAGAGAGCGGAGCAACTGCTCGATTTCGCTCAGCTCACCGAGCGCGCGAACGACCGGGTCGATCCCTTGTCAGGCGGGATGAAGCGCCGATTGACGATCGCCCGAGCCCTGATATCCGACCCGGACCTGCTCGTCCTCGACGAGCCCACAACCGGTCTTGATCCGCAGGCCAGACACCTGCTGTGGGATCGCCTGTACCGCCTCAAGCAGGAAGGTGTCACCCTCATCATCACGACGCACTACATGGACGAGGCGGAACAACTCTGCGACCGACTGGTCGTGATGGACAAGGGTCGCTTTGCTGCTGAGGGCACACCCCGGCAGTTGATCGAAGCCTTCTCGACGAAAGAAGTTGTGGAGCTGCGGTTTGCACCAGGCCAGCACGAAGAGGTCGCCCCTTCGTTGGCGGCCCTGGCAGAGCGCCAAGAGGTGTTGCCTGACCGAATCCTGCTCTACACCGAGGACGGCGACGCTGCCCTTCAAGAAGTCGCGCGCATGGGACACGTCGCCCAGAGCACGTTGGTCCGCCGGTCGACCTTGGAAGACGTATTCCTCCGGTTGACCGGCCGCACCTTGGTGGATTGACCCCGTGACCACGGCGGCGCAGGGCCCGGCGCCGGGCGTCACCATCTTCCGGCACGGAGAACACGTGCCGGCACGGCGCATCTCGACGCCGAAGTGGCTGCGGGCCGCCGGGTATTGGGCCTATCAGTACCGGCGCACCTGGCGGAGTTCTGTCGTCACCAGCTTTCTCATCCCCGTGCTCTACCTGGCGGCAATGGGCATCGCTCTCGGATCACTCATCGACAAGCACTCGCAGGGGGTAGACGGGGTTACCTACGTCGCCTACCTCGCTCCGGGTCTCCTGGCGGGGACTTGCATGCAGATCGGCACGAACGATGCGACCTATCCCGTGATGGGCGGCATCAAGTGGATGCGGACGTACTTCGCCCAGTTGGCTTCGCCGCTCGACGTTTATGACGTCCTACTCGGCCATCTGGCCTGGATCGCGGCTCGGTTGGCCATCGTCGTGTCGATTTATCTCGGCGTGATGGCTGCGTTCGGTGTCGTCTATTCGCCGTGGGCGATCGCGGCGCTGCCGGCGGCCGTGTTGACCGGTCTTGCCTTCTCTGCACCGGTCAGCGCCTTCGCCGCCACCCAGGACAAGGACACGTCCTTCTCGACCTTGTATCGATTCGCGATCATCCCCATGTTCTTGTTTTCGGGCACGTTCTTCCCGATCTCCCAGCTACCCGCGTGGCTGCAGGCCGTTGCCTACGTAACCCCGCTCTACCACGGCGTCGCCCTGTGCCGGGACCTGACGCTCGGCCAGGTGTCGTGGGCGGACCTCGGGCACCTCGCCTACCTCTGTGCGTTGGCCTTCATCGGCTATCTCGCAGGGCGCCGGACGTTCGCCCGCCGGTTGGTGGTGTGACGTGTCCGTGAGCGTCACCGAACCAAACGCAGTGATCGACCGCCGACCCCCCGGGGTTGTCGCGCGCATTACGCCGCTTGCACTCTTGGGTGGCCGACACGCCTCGCGGGTGCTCGAGCGCAACATCTTGGTGTATCGGCGCTCGTGGATCTTCATCGTTTCGGGGTTCTTCGAGCCGCTCTTCTACCTGCTCTCCATCGGTGTCGGGCTGTCCCACCTGGTCGGACCGATCAACGTCGATGGGAAGTTGGTGCCCTACACGGCGTTCGTCGCGCCCGGACTGCTGGCTTCGTCCGCCATGAACGGGGCCATGCTCGACTCGACCTTTCTCGTGTTCTTCAAGCTCAAGATCGCGAAGACCTACGACGCCATGCTGTCGACCCCGCTCGGCGTCGATGACGTCGCCCTCGGGGAGTTGGGCTGGTGCGTGCTCCGAGGCACCCTCTACTCCGCCGCCTTCCTCGCCATCATGGCCATGTTGGGCTACATCGTCTCGCCGTGGGCAGTCCTCTGTTGGCCGGCGGCCATCCTCATCAGCCTGGCCTTCGCGTCTGCGGGCATGGCCGGGACCACCTACATGCGGACCTGGCAGGACTTCGACATCGTCTCTCTTGCCTTCATCCCGCTCTTCCTCTTCTCGGCCACCTTCTACCCCCTGACCGTGTACCCCGGATGGTTGCAGGCGGTCGTGAGGTGCACCCCCCTCTATCAGGGGGTCGTGATCGTCCGCGCCGCCGACCTGGGCATCTTCAGCTGGGCCCTCCTCGGCCACATCGCCTACTTGGTCATCATGGCGATCGGCGGGGTCATGATCACCCGTCGCCGTCTCGGCAAGCTCCTCCTCCCGTGACGCCGGGGTGCGGCCGGCCGATACCGTAAGGGCCGATTTTCCCCGAGCGGCGAAGGACCGGACCCAATGAACATCGTGGTGAGCAACGTGAAAGGTGGCGTTGGCAAGACGACCACTGCCGTCTACCTGGCCGCCGTCGCCGGGCAACGGGGGCGAGGACCGGTCGTGCTCGTCGACGCCGATCCCCAGGGCTCGACGGCCGAGTGGTACGACGCCGACCCCCTCGATGGCGTCGAGCTGGTGGAGGGTCCGTCTGTGAGGACGGTCGGCAAAGCAATGAACCAGCAGGACGGCATCGTCGTCGTCGATACCCCGCCGGGCGAGGGGACCGTCGTCCAGGCCGCGCTGGGCCGGGCCGATGCGGTGGTCATCCCCACTCGAGCAGGTGGGGTCGAGCCCAACCGCGTCATGGCCACGCTTGCGATGACGCCGGCCAACGTGCCGGCCGGCGTGGTGATCTGCTCAGCACGGCTCGGCACCAATGACTTGGACGCCACCATCGATTGGTGGACGGAGTTGAACGTGCCCGTGTGGGGGATCGTGCCCGAACGGGTCTCCATCGCAAGTGGACCCGCGTCTGCGCTTTCGAACGAGGGTCTCGACCACTATGCGAAGGTCTTCAAGAAAGTAACGGCCAAGTCTCGCTGAAGGCGATCAGTTCACTGTCGTCGTTTGCAGCGCAGTGTGAAACCGGCTGTCATTCCACGCAACCGGAGCCTTGCCGTGGAGCTGGCCAATGAGCTCGGAGAGGAACCAACGGCGCACGGCCACGCTGTTCGGCGAAGCTGGAAGCGTCAATAGCTGAGCCGAAAGCCCGAACTCGTCAGCCTCGTCGAGCATGGCGTCGTAGAACTCGCAGGCAACGACCGCAGCCTGGGGCAATTCGAGCGTCCAGTCGAACTGATCCACCTTGTTGTCCACGGCCCTCTGCCACATTTCGTCCATCCCGGGACCGAGCCCGCTGAAGCGGGTCCCGATCTCGGAGACCAAGACGGAGAGTCGCTCGGGAAGCGCGGGCGCGCCAGGGGCACTGCCACCGCGCTCTTTCATCAGTCGTAACTCACGAAAAAGCGCCTCGTATTGCTCGCTCGATTTTTGCAGCAGCGCCACCGGGATGCCGATCAACCGAACGGGGACCATGGGGGACATCGGTTCCTCGCGGTGCAGATCCGGGCGCGTCAAACCCATGAGGTCGAAACGAAACGTCCCATCCGAAAAGTTGACGGGGGTCACCGGGAAATCGACAGCAAGCTCGAACCAGACGATCTTGCCGCCTTCGACCGCTTGGGTGCCCCAGTCCGAGGCAAGCGTGTTGAAGAGAGTGAGGCCGCGGCCGGTGGCTGCGTCGCGGCCGTAGTCCTTGACTGCGGGGAAGGTCGAGTTCCCATCAGCGACATCGACCCGGATCCGATCCGGGAGGATGTGCAGGGTGACGCACATCGGCGTTGCAGCATGGAGCACCGCGTTTGTCACAAGTTCGGATGTCAGGAGGGCGGCGCAACTCGAGACATCAGCGGGCAATTCGCGGAGGTGCGCGGCAATCCAATGGCGTGCCACCGGAGTGCTCTCCACAACCGGCTCGAGATGCAATGTTGCCATGCCATCCTCTGTGGTACCCACGGGAGGGGCAGTTATGCCTTCGGCGTTGATTCCTAAGTAATTGACGCACAGTACGACGACGTCATCGGTTCGTTCCTCGTCGCCCAACATGGACGCGAACGTCACCGCGGGCCGGTCCGGCCAACCCGATTTGGCAATGACAGTTGCCGCAGTCCCGAGACGCTCCATGCCGTTTGTGATCAGCTCGCCGCGCCGCTCGATCAGTCCATCCGAATACATGACGAGCGAGTCGCCTCGGTCGAGTTCCAGCTCGTCGCGGGGCCTCGGGGCTCCGTTCAGTCCGGCGGCAATCAACAGCGAGTTCTGCAATCGACAAAACGCAACCGTTCCGTCGGCACGCACAACCAGTGGGGGTGGATGTCCCGCATTGCTCAAGACGACACGTCCCGTCGACGGTGTGATTGTTCCCACAACCGCCGTGACCACTCGGTCCTCGACCAACGTGTTGAACAAGAGATCAAGCGACGAGAGGACCTCGGTGGGCGATTGCCCGGAGACCGCATACGCACGGATTGCGCTGCGTACCTGGCCCATTAGTGCCGCCGCCGCCGCACCCTTGCCCATGACGTCTCCGACACTGAAGAAGATCGAGTCGTTGCCCAG
The DNA here is from genome assembly GCA_036491435.1 of Acidimicrobiales bacterium. Lineage (GTDB taxonomy): Bacteria > Actinomycetota > Acidimicrobiia > Acidimicrobiales > RAAP-2 > Bog-473. The sequence goes on along the minus strand of DASXBZ010000136.1, from coordinate 3,737 downwards.
CTCGAACACGTCATACCAGTCGCCGCCGGCGTAGCTGCCGGCGACCCCGGCGCGGTACTCGGCATCGAGGCGCAAGCCGGCCACCGCGGGCAAGGAATCCGGCAGGACGGCCCGTTGCAGCACCTCGGCGACCACATGTTCGCGTTGGAACCGAGTGGCGTTCGACAGCGCAACGCCCGTCCTCGAAGCCACCTCGGTGGCCAACGAGACGTCGTCCGCCTCGAAGATGCGGCCAGGTCCGTCGATGAACGTCATCACGCCGATGACTTCTCCGTTTGCCGTGAGCGGTACAGCCAGGACGGTGGAGACCGCTTGAGGGCTGGAGTCCCCGGTCTCTTCGAGGGGTGCCAACTGGGTCCGGCCCGTCCGATACGCGACAGCGGCAGGAGCGGCGCTGTCGAAGGCCACGCTCTCGAACTCCGTCCCGGAGGAGACCCCTGCTGAGCCTTTAGGTCCTTGCACGTCGTCGAGCCGAACAAGTCCCAGCTCCCCTGGGACCTGCACCACACACGAATCGGCCAGCCGCCCTTCGACGAGACTCATCGTCCGCCTGATCACGGTGGTCGGCTCGAGACTCGAGCTGAGCAACCGCGTCACCTCGGAGAGCAATGACAGGCGTTCGCGCCCCGCCTCGGCCGCCCGCAGCGCCTCCCGCTCGTGCTCGAAGACCTGGGCCCGTTCAAGCGCCTGTGCCGTCAAGCCGGCCAGCGTCGAGAGGAAGCGCAGATCGGGCTCGCTCAATTCGGGGAGGTTCACGAACGCAAGGGACAACACACCGAGTGGACCAACGCTGCCCACCAGCGGTTCCGAGACGATCGTGACCGGTTCGCCCATTTCCGCCAGCACCCGAGGCACGACCTCGGCTGCCAGCTCGCTCCCCAAGCTCTCCGCGCTCTCGATCGTGCCCACGACCGTCGTGGCCCGAGAAAAACAGATACCGGCATTGCCTTCGTCCACCGGCACCATCCCCCGCGCAAGCAGCGCCGGATGACCGCTGCTTGCCACACACCACAGGGCGCGCTCACCGGTGACCGGCACCCGTACAACGGCAGATTGGGCGCCGAGGGCCCGGCGTCCGCCGGCGATGGCGGCGTGCGCGACGTCGCCGGGGGTCGTCGCAGCCGCCAGGGCCGAACTCAGTTGGTGAAGATGTTGGTTTCGTTCGAGGTTGACGAACTCGGTGAGGGTCAGGCGAGCACGCTCCACGGCTTGCGCTGCGGCGCCGGTGATCGTGAAGAGGAAACTCTGGTCGGGATCCGAGATGTCGCGATCGTCGTCCCAGTGCACGACAACGGCGCCGATCGTGTGGTCGGAAACCACCAACGGGACGACCGCAAGGGCGCGGAAGCGACTCGAGATGAGAGAGGCGTAGACGTCGGGACGCTGCCGTTTCAGATCCTCGGGCGATTCGGCGAAGAGGGCGTCGGCTTGTCCGAGCACGGGTCCGCCCGGTTGCAACGCGGTCAAGACGCCGTCAACCGGTTCTTCGGGGTCGTAGCCGAAGCGCCGGAGGGTCCGCAGCCGTCCTCGCTCACCGACGAGCGCGAACGTGGCCGCGTCGACATGCATCTCGTCGCGTAGAGCCGCGAAGACGGCGTCGGCCACCTGAGCCGGATCGGCGGCGGTCGTCAGCGCGCGGGCCATCACCTGCATGCGCTGCGCCGTCTCCGCTGCGACGCGTCGGCGTCGCTCCTCACGTGTCTCCGAGCGGGCTGTCCAGAGCTGCAGATTGCGCTGGCCGCGCAGATACGAGATCCACATGGCGACCGCCGTTGCCGCTAGCTGGGTGACGACGCGGAGCGTGTGGTTCAGCTCGCCGTAGTTGTGCGGAGGCGTGCCGATGATGAGGGCGAACAGCGCGGCCAGGCCGCCCACGAGCGCCACCCTGGATGGCCGCGCGAACGCGGCGGCAATGAACGGTCCGATCGCCATCACGCCGACCAGGGAGATGTTGCCGCCGAAGACGGCAAAGACGATTGCTGCCCCTGAGACCCACAGAAGGGCGACAATCGTCGCAATTGCCTCGGCGCGGTCCGCTCGATCACTCCGGGGCGAGGCCTGCATCTCCTCTTCCGCAGATTCGGGCACGGTCCATTCTCTCCCAGGAGGGCGTCGGGCTCGGAAAACGCTATTGCGTGCGGACGTCTGGCTGCACCCTCCAGGCGCCTGCGTTCCGAGGAGTCGCCTCAGCCCCGTTCCGCTCCGCCAACCAGGCCGCAACGCCAGCGGTGTCAGAGAATCGCAGGCCGGGCTTCCAGGACGTTTAGTTTGTTCGTCGAACGGCTATAGGCATCTCAGGGGCCAATCGCCATTGCAGCGCGACTCGCCGGCCTTACACCTCGGCTCTCACCAGGAGATCAAGCGTGGATCAGGAGTTCCAAATAGAAGAACGATCGGACGGCCCACTTCCCGTGGTCGCGGTCAGTGGCGAGATCGACGTCGCCACGGCCCCGCAGCTCCGTGAAACCTTGCATCGGGTCATCGCGGACGGGAGCAGCACAATCGTCCTCGACATTCTCGGCGTGACCTTCCTCGATTCGACCGCGTTGGGCGTGCTCGTGGGAGCATTGAAGCGGTGCCGCGAGTTGGGCGGCGACCTTCACGTCGTCGTGGCTGATCCGCGCATCGTCAAGATCTTCGAGATCACCGGGCTTACCAACGTCTTTACCATCACGGACAATCTCCAGGCAGCCGGAGCGTCATGACCGAATCCATGGAGAAGCTCGCGGCGGGCGACCGCATCGAGCTGACGTTTCCGGCGCGCGGTGATCTGATCGTGCTCGCGCGGCTCGTCACCAGCGCCATCTCGGCCCGGGCTGGCTTCGACATCGAAGAACTCGAAGACCTCCGTCTTGCCGTGGGCGAATTGTGCCTCCTCACACTGCAGGGCCACGACTCCCGCTATGGGGACCTTCGCCTCGAGCTGAGCGTTTTGGACGACGCGATCGGGGTCCAATGCACATTGGAACACGCCGCTCCGGGCGGCGAGACCCGACCGGACGAGGATGAGTCGGCGCAGCTGAGCCAGCAGATCCTCGACGCGCTTGTGGATGAGCATGGACGAGAGAGCCAAGACGGTTCGGTGCGTGCGTGGTTACGCAAGCAGCGGGGGGTGCATGACGCGTGACGGTCGGCCGGGAAACAGATCCCGGGCCGGAATCCGACACCGGAGCTGACCAACCGCACCTCGACCCGGCCGAGCGTGAGGAGTTGATCACCTCCAATCTCGGACTGGCCCATCAGCTGGCCCGTCGTTTCCTCCATCGCGGCGAACCGCTCGACGACCTCGTTCAGGTCGCCTCGGTCGCCCTGGTGAAGTCAGTTGACCGCTTCGACCCGAGTCGGGGTGTCGATTTCGCCGCGTTTGCGACACGGACGATCATTGGTGAGCTCAAGCGTCACTTCCGCGACAAGGGTTGGGCGGTCAGAGCGAGTCGCCGCGTGCAGGAGCTCTACCTCGAGCTCGGCCACGCCACCGCCACCCTGGTCCAGCAGCTCGGCCGGAACCCGACGGTGGCGGAACTCGCCGAAGCAACTGGTGCAAGTGAGGAAGCGGTGATCGAAGCGATCGAAGCCGGCCAGGGTTACCGCGCCACGTCGATTGACGCGAACGAGAGCGAAGACGACCCGCTCTCGGCCCGCCTCGGCGAGCAAGACGGCAACTACGACTCGGTCGAGGACAGGGCGCTGCTCGGCCCGGCCTTGGCCACGTTGCCGGCTCGGGAACAGTCGATCCT
>DASXBZ010000135.1:0-20023 GCA_036491435.1 Acidimicrobiales bacterium | reverse complement strand
CTGGCTCGCCATGCTCGAGATGATCGAGACGCCGTTGTCGGGCGGCAGGGTCCTCGACATCGGCTGCAACCGCGGCGGGTTCCTGCGCCTCCTCGTCGACCATGCCGGCATCGGCGCGGGGTTCGGCTACGACCCGGCGCCAGGTGCGATCGAGGACGCCCGCCGCCTCGCCGGTACCCGTCCGTTGACGTTCGAGGTGGCGACGAGGGTGCCGGCGGACTGGTCGGATTTCGACGCCGCCTTCAGCCACGAAGTGCTCTACGTCCTCCACGACCTGGTGGCGCACGCGGCGGCGGTGTTCGCCGCTCTGGGTGCCGGCGCCTCGTACTTCGCCACCATGGGGGTGCACGCCGACAGCCCTCTCATGGTGGAGTGGCACGGTGAGAAGGCTACGGAGCTCGACCTCCCCGGCCCCCACCGTCTCGAGGAAGTCGCTGACATCTTCGAGAACGCCGGGTTCGAGGTTTCCGTCGGGCGGCTCCCGATGCGGTTCGTGCCCGTGCATGCGCACCGCGGCGACTCCCACGCGGACACGTCGTTGAGCAGCTGGCTCGACTACTACTACCGGGACAAGGTGATGTTCCGCTTCACCAAGCGCGTGGTGTAGGCCGGCGGATCAGTCGGGGCCGGCGGACGCCGGCTCGGGACCGCCGACAACGAGGGTGGCCAGGCGACGGGCGAGATTCACGGAGTGGTCGCCGAAGCGCTCGTAGAAGCGCGCCACCATCGCCAGCTCGATCGCCACGGGGAGTGGCATGGTGCCCGCCACCAGCTCGGCCGTCAGGGTGACGTGGAGGTCGTCGAGCTCGTCGTCGAGGTCGTCGATGGAAGCGGCCGCGCCGGCCGAGCGCTCCGCGAAGGCATCGGCTGTCTCGCGCCAGATGTTGGCCGTCACCTCGCCCATGCGCTCGACGAGGCCGCGACTGCGCGCGGACATCTCGGCACCGAGGCCCCGGGCGGCCCGTCGGGCGATGTGCTCGGCCAGGTCGCCGTTGCGCTCCAGGTCGGGCAGCATGCGGAGGATCGCCACGTACTCTCGACGCTCCGATGCCGTCGTCGCGCCGTGAACCAGCTGATGCTGCACGGTGGTCAGGATCTGCCCGATCAGCTTGTCGACGACCTCGTCGCGCCGGACCAACTCCTTCGCCGCGTCGCGGTCGCCGGCGAGGAGCGCGTGGGTGGCGCCGGCAATGCCCTCGCCCACGAGCGCGAAGACCTGCGCGAAGAGCCGGTCCACCTCGTGCGGCTCGGGCATCGTCGTCGGCCACAGCGGTTGCTCCATGGCGAGGGGCCCGCTCGGTGCTTCCGGCTCTTCGTGCTCGTCGACGTGGTCGTCGCGGTGATCGTGACGATCGTCGCGCTCGCGGACCCGTTTGGTGCTGCCACCGAGCTTGAACGGCATCTTGCTCACGCTACCGGCTACGTCACGTGTAGGCACGGGGCGACGTTCTGTTCATCTGTATACGGAGTTTTCCCTATATCTGGAGGTCGCGAGCGATCCCCGATGCTGAGACACCCTCTCATTACCCTGGCCAAATGGTCATCGGCGTCCTCATCGGGCTCGCTGCCGGGGTGCTCGTCGGCATGGTGTGGTACCTCGCGCGTGGCGCGCACGCGGCCAGCGCGGCGCGCCTGGCCGAGGCCCGACTGGCGGACGCGAAGCTGACCATCACCGAGCAGTCGGTGCAGATCCAGGCGCTGGCCGAGGTCGCCAACTCCGCCGAATCGGCGCGCGATGTGGCGCGAGCCGAGCTCGAGCTGCAGCGTAAGCACCAGGTCGAGGCGACAGCGCGGGCCGAGGAAGACATGGCCCGCCTGAGCGGGGCCTTCGCGACCTTGTCGCAAGAGGCGCTGGCGAAGAACAACGAACAGTTCCTCGCACTGGCCGACACGCGCTTCGGCCAGGTGCGCGCGGCAGCACAGGGCGACCTGGCCCAGCGGCAGCAGGCAATCGAGGAGCTCCTGAACCCCTTGAGCGAGACCCTCACCCGCTACGAGCGGGGCATCCGGCAGATGGAGGCCGAGCGCCAGGGGGCGTACGCCAGCCTGAGCGAACGGGTGGCCGCGCTGCACCACGGCCACGAGCGGCTCGAGAAGGAGACGCGCAACCTGGTCACGGCGCTGCGCTCACCGCATACGCGCGGCCGCTGGGGCGAGATGACGCTGCGCCGCGCCGTCGAGGCGGCGGGGATGCTCGAGCACTGCGACTTCGAGGAGCAGAAGACGATGGCCGGCGAGGACGGCTCCGTGCGGCCGGACATGGTGGTGCACTTGCCGGGCGGGGGTGAGGTCGTCATCGACTCCAAGGTCCCGCTCGACGCATTCCTCCAATACACCGAGGCGGACGACGACGACGCGCGGCGCACCTTCCTGGTGAGGCACGCGAAGCAGTTGCGGACGCACATCGAGCAGCTGGCGAAGAAGGAGTACTGGATGCAAGTCGACCGTTCGCCCGAGTTCGTCGTCGCCTTCATCCCGGGCGAGCCGCTGCTGGCGGCGGCCCTCGACGCCGACCCTGCGCTGCAGGAGTACGCGCTGGACAAGCGGGTCATCCTGGCCACGCCCAACACGCTGGTGGCGGCGCTGCGCACGATCGCCTTGTCGTGGCAGCAGGAGACGCTGGCCGAGAACGCGCGCGAGGTGAAGGATCTCGGGGCCGAGCTCTACGAGCGGCTGCGGACATGGACGGGGCATATGCAGGCGCTGCAGAAGAGCCTCTCCTCGAGCGTCGACGCCTACAACCGCGCGGTCGGCTCTCTCGAATCGCGCGTGCTCGTCACTGCCCGCAAATTCCCCTCCCTCGGCGTCGTCGGCAGCGAGCGGGCCGACATCACAGAGCTCTCGTCGATCGAGACAGCGCCGCGCCATCTGCAGGCTGTCGAGCCCGACGACGACGAGAGTGGAGACGACGGCGCGGCCGGTGAGGTGCTGCAGCAGAACATCCTCCCGTTGTCCGACGGCGCCGGCAACGCTCCGAGGCGCCTGCCGGGCTGACGCCGGTCGTCGGCGCCCGAGCGTGGGGCCGGGTCGGTCGCGACAGGCCAAATCGGCTGGACCGCAACGAACATCGGCGACGTACTCTGCACCCGTGCTTCACGTCCACCGTTCCGACCGCGCTGACGACCTGGTCGCGCAACTGGCAGAGCTGGTGGCGGTTCCTCTGCCGGACCCGATGCAGGCAGAGGTGGTGTCGGTGCCGACGCAGGGCATCGAGCGCTGGCTCTCGCAACGCCTGTCGGGCCACCTCGGGACGAGCCCCGGCGCGCACGACGGGGTCTGCGCCAACGTCGACTTCCCGTTTCCGGGCAGCCTGATCTCCGGCGCGCTGGCGCAGGCGTCGGGCGTCGACCCCAGGGCGGACCCCTGGTTGCCCGAGCGTGCGGTGTGGCCCTTGATGGAGGTGGTCGAGGAGCACTTCGCCGACCCGTGGCTGGCACCGCTGGCCAAGCACATCGAGAACTCCGAGACGGTCGCGGGCTCGAAGCGGTTCTCGAGCATCCGCCACGTGGCCGACCTCTTCGACCGCTACGCGATCCATCGCCCCGACATGGTGCAGCGCTGGGCGGCCGGGTCGCCCCAGCTCGGCGAGGCGACCTGGCAGGTCGATCTCTGGCGCCTCCTGCGGGAGCGGATCGGCCAGCCGGGGCCGGCCGAGCGCCTGGTCGACGCGTGTCAACGGCTGCGCAAGGAGCCCGAGCTCCTCGAGTTGCCGCCGCGGCTGTCGCTCTTCGGGCTCACGCGCCTGGCGGCGAGTTACCTCGATGTCCTCGACGCGATCGCCAAGGGACGCGAGGTGCACCTCTTCCTCCTGCACCCCTCGCCGGCTCTGTGGGAACGGTTGCAACCGGAGGTCGACGCGTCGTCGCGCTTCGTGGTGCGGGCCGAGGACCCGACCGCGCACGTGCCGAACCATCCGCTGCTCGCGTCGTGGGGTCGCGATGCGCGCGAGATGCAACTGGTGCTGGGGGGCGCGGTCCCGCACGGCCAGGAGGTCGGTGCGCCGGCCGACGAGGCAATGTCCACGCTGCTAGGCCGGATCCAGGACGATATTCGTTTCGACCGGCCTCCGGCCGGAGCCGGGGGCGACGACCGTGAGCGGCCAGTGCTCGCGGCGGACGACGACAGCATCCGCGTCCACTCGTGCCACGGCCGGGGGCGCCAGGTCGAGGTGTTGCGCGATGCGGTGCTGCACCTGCTGGCGGACGATCCGACGCTCGAACCACGCGACGTCATCGTCATGTGCCCTGACATCGAGCACTTCGCGCCCCTGATTCAGGCGACGTTCGGCGCGCACGACCTCAACGACGGGCCATTCGACCCCACGCGCCAGCTGCAGATACGGCTCGCGGACCGCTCGCTGCGCCAGACCAACCCCGTGATGGGCGTGCTGGCGGAGGTGATGGAGCTCGCCACGGCGCGGATCACGGCGAGCGAGGTGCTCGACCTGGCCGGCCGCGACCCTGTCCGTCGTCGCTTCGGCTTCAGCGACGACGACCTCTTCCGGCTCGAGGAGTGGGTCAACGGCGCGTTCGTGCGGTGGGGATTCGACGCTGCGCACCGCCGCACCTTCCAGCTGGCCGACATCGACGCCAACACCTGGCACGCCGGGCTGGACCGGATCCTGCTCGGGGTGGCGATGGCGGAGGACGGGCAGCGCCTCTTCGGCGAGACGTTGCCGCTCGACGACGTCGACAGCGGTGACATCGAACTGGCCGGGCGCCTGGCCGAGTTCGTACACCGTCTGCAGCGGGTGCTCGACGAGCTGGCGGGGGTGCGGACGGTGCGCGACTGGGCCGACACCCTGGCCCGGGCGTCCGACGCGCTGAGCGCGACGACGGCGCGGGACGACTGGCAGCGCGCACAGCTCTCCGCCGTGCTGGAGGAGCTCGTGGCCGAGGCCACGGCCGGCGAGGACGCCAGCAGCGTGGAGCTGAGCTGTGACGACATCCGCTCGATCATGACGGACCGGTTGAAGGGCAAGCCGACGAGGGCGAACTTCCGGACCGGGCACCTCACCGTCTGCACCCTCGTCCCGATGCGCTCGATCCCACACCGGGTGGTGTGCCTGCTCGGGCTCGACGACGGCAGCTTCCCGCGGCACATCGAGCGGGACGGGGACGACCTGACCGCGCGTGCCCCCCGGGTCGGCGACCGCGATGTGCGCAGCGAGGACCGCCAGCTCCTGCTCGACGCCCTGCTGGCGGCGCAGGACCACCTGGTGATCACGTACTCGGGGCGCGACGAGCGGTCGAACCTGCCGCGTCCGCCGGCCGTGCCGGTCGGCGAGTTGCTCGACGTCGTCGACCACACGGTGCGCGGGCCGTCGGGCCGCGCCCGGGACGAAATCGTCGTGAAGCATCCCCTCCAGCCCTTCGACCCGCGCAACTTCGAGGATCGCGCGCTGGCGGGCGACGGCCCGTGGAGCTTCGACGCCCTGCACCTCGCGGGGGCCGAGGCCGCGTTGACGTCGCGCCGGGCGCTGCCCCCGTTCCTGGCCAACCCGCTGCCACCGTACGAGGGAAACCCGATCGGCTTGGACCAGATGGAGCGGTTCCTGCGTCACCCGGTGCGGGCCTTCCTCCGCGAACGGCTGAACGTCTCGCTGCGCAACAAGACGCGCGAGTTCGAGGACGCCATCCCGATCGACCTCGACTCGCTCGAGCAATGGCAGATCGCGGACCGCGTGCTGCAGGCCCAACTGACGGGCGCGACCCAGGCCTCCTGCGTGGCGGCCGAGGTCGCCCGCGGTGCGCTGCCGCCGGGACAGCTTGCCGACTCGGTCCTCGGCGAGATCACCGGGCCACTCGACGAGCTCGTGCAGGCGGGTCTGAGCGCAACGGCGCCCGAATCGGTCGATGTGCTGGTGGACCTGCCCGGGGGTCCGGGGCTCGTCGGCACGGTGGCCGGCGTGCGCGGAAACGTGATCCACACGGTGACCTATTCGAAGCTCGGACCGGCGCCCCGCCTGTTCGCCTGGCTGCGCCTGCTTGCGTTGACGGCAACCGCGCCCGACCGGGCGTTCGAGGCCTGCACGATCGGTCGGAGCCGCAGCAGCCGGGCCACGATCACCATGGCGCGGCTCGGGCCGCTCGGGCCCGACGCCGCCAGCCGCAAGACGGCGGCGGAGCGCCACTTGGAGGTGCTCGTCGACCTGTTCCTCCGTGGCATGCGGGAGCCCTTGCCGCTCTACCTCCGGACGTCCGCCGCCTGGGCGGAGGCGGTGGACGTCGGACGCGACCCGGAGGGGATGGCGTCGTCCGCCTGGACCTCGCAGTGGCGCATGGACAAAGAGGACAAGGACGCCGAGCACGCGCTCGTCTTGGGGGCCGATGTCGCGTTCGACGACCTGCTGGGCATCGGCGGTCCGCCGCTGGGTGACGAAGGCGGGTGGGAGGCGTCGGAGCCCACCCGCTTCGGCGCATACGCGCGTCGCCTGTGGGACGGGCTGCTGGCACACGAGCAGGTGACTGACCGATGACCGCACCCATCCCCGAGGCCCGGTCCTTCGACGTGTGCGGCGACCTTCCCAAGGGCATGACGCTGCTGCAGGCGAGCGCAGGCACCGGCAAGACCTTCACGATCGCGGCGCTGACAACCCGCTACGTCGCCGAGGGGATTCTTCCGATCGACCGGCTGCTGGTGATCACGTTCACCCGTATGGCGACCGGCGAGTTGCGCGAGCGGGTGCGCGAGCGGCTCGTACGCGCGTACGACGGGTTGGTCGACTCCCTCGACGGCGCCGCCGGCCACGAGGACGACGAGCTCGTGCAGCTGCTGTCGCGCGGCCCCGAGCTCGAGGTGGTGCGCCGGCGCGACCGCTTGGGCAAGGCGGTCGCCGACTTCGACGCCGCCACGATCGAGACGACGCACGGCTTCTGCCTGCAGGTCCTCTATGGCCTCGGCACGGCCGGCGACGTCGACCGCGAGGTCACCCTCGTCGAGGACGTGAGCGACCTGATGGAGGAGGTGGTGGACGACCTCTACCTGCGGAAGTTCGCGACCAGGCCCAACCCTCTGCGGTTCACCCGCGACGAGGCCATGGAGATCGCGCGGTTCGTCCTTGGCCACCCCGACGCGGTGATCGTGCCGCCGCTGTCCCAGCAGCAGGACCTGCCCTCCATACGCCGGCGTTTCGCCGAAGCCGTGCGCGACGAGATGCAGCACCGCAAGCAGGCCTTGAAGATCCTCACCTACGACGACGTGCTCCTTCGTTTGCGCGAGACACTGGTCGACCCGGTGCGCGGGACCGAGGCCTGCCGGCGGCTGCGCGAGCGCTACGACGTGGTGCTGGTCGACGAGTTCCAGGACACCGATCCGGTGCAATGGGACATCATGCACGAGGCGTTCGGCCTGGGCGGGGGGACGCTCGTGCTGATCGGTGACCCCAAACAGGCCATCTACGCGTTCCGCGGGGCGGACGTCCACGCGTACCTGTCCGCCCACCGGGTGGTGCGCTCGGAGTGGACCCTCGACGTTAACTGGCGCAGCGATCAGGCGCTGCTCGAGGCGTACGACGCGCTGTTCGGCAATGCCCAGCTCGGCTACGCCGACATCACGTACCGCCACGTCCGCGCCGCTGACGCCCACCAGCAGGCGCGCCTCGTTGGCGCCCCGGATCCGGCGCAGCTCCGGCTGCGCGTGCTGCACGGCTCCGATGGCCTGGTGCCCCTGACGACGCAGCGCCGCGAGCCGAAGGCACCCGAGACGCGGCAGTTCATCGCCCGGGACCTGGCGGCGGACGTCGTCGGGCTCCTCTCCGCACGGCCAGAGCTCGTCACGCGGCGGCGCGACGGCGCGGAGGCCGAGCGCATCGAGCTGAACCCGGGCCACATCGCGGTACTCGTCCGCGCCAACTCGCACGCGGTGCTCGTACGCGACGCGCTGCACGCGGCGGGGGTGCCCGCTGTCATCGGCGGTGCGGGCTCGGTCTTCGGAACCAAGCCGGCCCAGGAGTGGCTCCGGTTGCTCGAGGCGCTGGAGCGGCCCACGGCACGGGACCGCGCCTCGCTGGCCGCGCTGACCTCCTTCGTCGGTTGGAGCGCGGAAGAGGTCGCGTCGGCGACCGACGACGCGTGGGAGTCGCTGCACCTTTCGCTGCACCGATGGGCGGCCCTGTTGCGCGACCAGGGGGTGGCGTCGCTCTACGAGACGGTGAGCAGCGCGCACGGTGTGCCCGGCCGCGTCCTGGCCCGCCCGTCGGGGGAGCGCTTCATGACGGATCTCCGGCACATCGCCCAGCTCCTCCACGAGGCGGGCGTCGCAGACGGCCTGGGCCCGACCGCGATGGCGACCTGGCTGGGCCGGCGCATCCACGACGCCGAGCGGGACGCCGACAACGAGGAGCGGGCGCGGCGCCTCGAGTCCGACGCCGAGGCGGTGCAGGTCATCACGATCCACCGCAGCAAGGGCCTCGAGTTCCCAGTCGTCTACTGCCCGTTCGCCTGGGACGGCCGCCCGTACAAGAGCGAGGTGCCGGTGTTCCACGATCCGGCGAACGACAACCTACGCACCATCGACGTCGGTCACGACGGCAACTCGTTCGCACAGCACCAGCGGCTCGAGCTCGAGGAGGGTCGCGGCGAGGACCTGCGGCTGCTGTACGTCGCGCTCACGCGGGCCAGGCACCAGGCCGTGCTCTGGTGGGCGAGTGTCAAGGACAGCCAGCACTCGCCGTTAGCGCGCCTGCTCTTCGACCGGGACGCCGCTGGCCTGGTCCCGCCCTACGGCGCGGCCCCGCGCAGCGAGGCGGCAGTCGTCACGGCCGGGGAGGACCTGGGTGCGCATGTCGCCGTCGAGCGCGTGGGCCCGATCCCCGGCGTGCAGTGGCAGTCCGCGCGCGATGCGCCGCCGGCGCTCGAGGCGGCGGTGTTCGCCCGCCCGCTCGACACGGAGTGGCGCCGCGCGTCCTACTCGAGCCTGACCGCCGCGGTGCACGACGCACCGAACATCGGGAGCGAGCCGGAGCACCCGCTGACGTCCGACGAGGACGTGTCGGTGCAGTGGGACGTGCCGGGTGGTGCCGACGCCGACCCGACGCGTCGCGTCGCATTGGGCCTGGGAGACATGCCCGGGGGCGCGCTCGTCGGCACGGTCGTGCACGGGGTCTTCGAGCGCACCGATTTCGCGGCGCCCGACCTGGCAGCGGCACTGGACGACGCATTGGCGCAGGAGCTCACGTGGAACAACGTCGAGCTGGGCGACCGCGCGACGGTGGTCGCCGGGCTCCGTGCCGCGCTCGAATCTCCGCTGGGCCCACTCGCGGACGGCCTGGCATTACGCGACGTGACCCGGGTTGACCGCCTCGACGAGCTCGGGTTCGAGCTCCCGCTCGTCGGCGGCGACTCGCCACGGGCGCCGCTCGACCTCGCCGCGGTGGCGGACCTCCTGGAGGCGCACCTCGACGTCGCCGACCCGGTAGCCCGGTACGCGTCGCGGCTGCGCGACCCGGCGCTCGAGGGCACGCTGCGGGGCTATCTCACCGGCAGCCTCGACCTGGTCTTCCGCATGCGCGACGACCGCTTCGTGCTCGCCGACTACAAGACGAACCGCCTCGGTGCGACCGGCGAGGCGCTGTCGGCCTGGCACTACCGGCCGGAAGCGCTGCAGGCCGAGATGGTGGCGGCGCACTACCCGCTGCAGGCGCTGCTCTACGAGGTCGCACTGCACCGCTACCTGCGCTGGCGGCTCGCCCGCTACGACCCCGGAAGGCACTTGGGCGGGGTGCTGTACCTCTTCGTGCGCGGCATGAGCGCGCTCGAACCTGCGGACTTCGACGGCCAGCCTTGCGGCGTGTGGTCCTGGCGCGCGCCCTCGGGCCTCGTCGAGTCCCTGAGCGACCTGTTCGACCGGGGCGTCGTATGAGCGTGGTCGAATCCACCGACGCATACGACGCTGCGCTGGCGCTGGGCATCGAAGGGCCACTCCACGCCTTCAACGCTGCCGGCGTGTTGTCGACGTCGGACGTCCACGTGGCCAAGCGCCTCGGCCGCTTGGGCGCGGTCGACGACGACGTGGTGACGCTCGGTGCGGCGTTCGCGGCCCGGGCGCCGCGGCTCGGCCACGTCTGCGTCGACCTCGCGGCGATCCGCGCCACCGCGAGCAGCGACACCGACCTGCCCGCAGACCTCGACACCCTGCCGTGGCCCGACCCGGAGCAATGGCTCGAACGGCTGGCCGCGAGCCCGATGGTCGGGGAGGCCCGACCGCTGCACCTGGACGGGACGAACCTCTACCTCGACCGCCTGTGGGCCGACGAACGTGCCGTGGCTGCCGACCTGCGCGGGCGGGCGGCGACCGGCGCGCCCGGTGTGGACGCCGCAACGCTGGCCGCTGGGCTAAGCGAGCTGTTCGGCGACGACGACGAGCCGGACCTCCAGCGGATGGCGGCCGCCGCCGCGGTCCTGCGACGCGTGGCCGTGGTGGCGGGGGGGCCCGGAACGGGGAAGACGCGCACGGTCGCGAGGGTGTTGGCGCTGCTCGACGCACAGGCCGAGGCCACGACGGCGCGAGCACCGCTCGTCGCCTTGGCGGCGCCGACGGGCAAGGCGGCCGCGCGCCTCGAAGAAGCCGTGCGCGCCGGTGCCGAGGACATGCCGGTCGATGACGCGGTGAAGGACCGGCTGCGTGCGCTGGCTGGTGTCACGCTGCACCGCCTCTTGGGTTTCAACCCGGGCAACCGCACGCGGTTCCGCCACAACCGGCTGAACCGGCTGCCGTTCGACGTCGTCGTGGTGGACGAGACCTCCATGGTCTCGCTCTCGTTGATGGCGCGGTTGCTCGAGGCGGTCCGCCCCGACGCGCGCCTCATCCTCGTCGGCGACCCCGAGCAACTCGCCTCGGTGGAGGCGGGCGCGGTGCTCGGTGACATCGTCGGTCCCGCGTCGAAAGGCCTTTGCATGGACGAGGCGGCACGCGTCGAGCTCGCCGCGGTGACCGGCCAGCGCGTGCCCGCCGGTGAGGGGACGGAGGCCGCCATAGGCGACGGCATCGTGGTGCTGCGGAAAGTGCACCGCTTCGGCACGGCGATCGCGGCGCTCGCGGAGGCGATCCAGCGGGGCGACGCCGACGCGACCGTCCGTGTCCTGCAGGAGGGCGGGCCCACCATCGAGTGGATCGTGACAGACGACGAGTCGCCCGCCCCGAGCGACCTGCCCGCGGTCCGCGCAGCGGCCGTCGAGAGCGGCAGCACGGTCATCGAGGCGGCGCGGGCCGGCGACGCCGCGACCGCGATCGACGCGCTCGGCCGCTTCCGCCTCCTCTGCGCGCACCGGCACGGGCCCGACGGCGTGGCCACGTGGATGCAGCACGTCGAGGACTGGCTGCGCGCCGAGGTCGAGGGCTTCCTCACGGGCGAGTGGTACGTGGGCCGCCCGCTCATCGTGACGGAGAACGATTACGGGCTGCGGCTGTACAACGGCGACACTGGCGTCGTCGTCGAAGCGGGGGACGGCCGTCTCGTCGCTGCGTTCGAGCGCGGAGGCAGCGTCGCCGAGGTCAGCCCGACCCGTCTGGCCGCGGTCGACACGGTCTACGCCATGACGGTGCACAAGAGCCAGGGGTCGCAGTTCCATACCGTGGCCTTCGTCGTGCCGGCTGCTGGCTCACGCCTGTTGACGCGCGAGCTCCTCTACACGGCGGTGACGCGGGCGCAGGAACGGCTGATCCTCGTTGGCGCCGAGGCGTCGATCCGGGCCGCCGTGACGCGCCCGATCTCACGGGCCTCGGGGTTGCGGCACGCCCTCTGGGGGAGTGGTCCGAGCGAGGATCCCCGGCAGGCTTGAGCGCATCTTTTATGCTTCGCTGCACATAAAAGCCCTGGTCTCACACCAATAACAGCCGGAACACAGCGTGGATTCAGGGTGTTGCCGCATGATGAGCCTGACATGACTCCGTAACAAAAGCGGAGCCTGAGTGAAAACAAAGGGTTGAGCATGAGGATTCTGGTTCTGGGCGGAGACGGGTACCTGGGTTGGCCCACGGCCCTTCACCTGTCGTCGCGTGGCCATGACGTGACGGTCGTCGACAACCTCGTGCGCCGTGAGTACGACCGCGAGATGGGCGTCGACAGCCTGGTGCCGATCGCCTCGCTCGAAGACCGCGTCACGCGCTGGGAGCAGATCTCGGGGCACGCCGTCAACGTGCGTATCGGCAACCTCACCGACGCCGCGTTCACCTACGGCGTCATCGCCGAGGCCGAGCCCGACGCCATCGTCCACTTCGGCGAGCAGCGTTCGGCGCCGTATTCCATGATCGACCGCGAGCACGCCGTCTACACGCAGGTGAACAATGTCGTCGGCAACCTCAACGTGATGTACGCCATCCAAGAGATCAACCCCGACATCCACCTGGTGAAGCTCGGGACCATGGGCGAGTACGGCTACCCCAACATCGACATCGAAGAGGGCTTCATCGAGATCACCCACAAGGGCCGCACCGACGTGCTGCCCTACCCCAAGCAGCCCGGGTCCTTCTACCACCTGTCCAAGGTGCACGACAGCCACAACATCATGTTCGGGTGCCGCATCTGGGGGCTGCGCGCCACCGACCTCAACCAAGGCATCGTCTACGGGCAGTCCACGGTCGAGACGGACCTGGACCCGCTGCTGGCGACTCGCTTCGACTACGACGGCGTCTTCGGCACGGTGCTGAACCGCTTCTGCGTACAGGCCGTCACGGGCCACCCGCTGACTGTCTACGGCGCCGGGGGCCAGACGCGCGGCATGCTCAACATCCGCGACACCCTCGCCTGCGTGACCCTGGCGCTGGAGAACCCGGCGGACCGCGGCGAGTTCCGCGTCTTCAACCAGTTCACCGAGTCCTTCTCGGTGCGCGACATGGCGCAGATGGTCCAGCGCGTCTGCCCGACGCGGGTCGACATCGCCGAGGGCCTCGCCAACCCGCGCGTCGAGCACGAGGAGCACTACTTCCACGCCGCGAACACCAAGCTGCTGGACCTCGGGTTGCAGCCACACCTCCTCACCGACGAGGTGATCAGCGACATCCTCGAACTCGTCGAGCAGCACCGGGACCGGGTGGATGTGCGTGCCATCGCCCCGACCGTGCAGTGGCGCTCCAGCGCGAGCACCCTGACCACGGCGGGCGAAACGGCCGATTCTTCGTTCCTCGCGCTGTAGCCCCAGCTTTCCCGCAGTAGTTTCCTGCGGCGATGTCGCCACGCAGGCCACGCCGCCGCGCGCGCCGTCGGTCACCCGCCCGCCCGATCTTCGTGGTGGGGGCTCTCGCGGTCCTCGCTGCGCTGCTCATAGGGGGCCTGGCCGAGGTGTCGCGGCAGTCCCAGGGTTACGACGTCACGTCCAACCGGGCGCTGGCGGCACAGGGCAGCGTCGTGGCCAAGCAGTCCAACGCCACGGGGAGCTCGGCCACCGCGCTGATGAACACCCTCCAGTCCCAGAACCGGCCGGGACTCCAGATCGCTCTCGACACGCTCGTCCAGCAGACGGCCGACCAGGCGGCCAGTGCCCGTGCGGCGGCCGGGGCGACCCCGTTGGGCTCGGTGGGCGCCGGCTTCGCCGCCGTCTTCGCCGACCGGGCGCAATCGATGCGCGAACTCCGTTCCGCGATCGACGGCTATCTCGGCATGCAGCCACCGCCGGTGGCGGGCGCGGTCACGACGGTGGCCTCGAGGGCCAGCTCCGGCTCCAGCGCCACCGCCACGCTGTTGACCGCGACGGAGGCCACGAACCGCATCGCCGACGCCGGCGCGCTGCTGAAGCGGTCCGACTCCTTGTACCGGTCCGTCCGCCACGCGCTGCGCACGGCCGCGGGAAACGCCCGGCTGCCCGCGTCCGCGTGGGTGCAGAACCCGCAACTCTGGGCCGCCGGTGCCGTCGCCAGTCAGATCGACCTCGTGGCGTCGTCGCCGTCGCTGGCGGCCGTGCACTACCTCGCGCTCCGGACGGTCCAGATCAGCCCGCCCGCGCTGCCGACGCCACAGGGCGGGTCGGGCAACGTGTCGGTGCTCACGCCCACGAACCAGATCTCCGTGGCCGTCGTGCTCGCCAACGACGGTTCGGTCGCTGAGCCGCGCGCCACGGTCCACTACACGCTGGCCGACCAGTCGTCGGGCGCGACGAGCAGCCGGGCGCACACGGTCGCCCTCGCCCCGGCTACCTCGCAGGCCTTGCCCCCCGCTACGTTCGGGGTCGTAGCGGGGACGACCTATGTGTTGACCGTGAGCGTGGACGTCCCCGCGGGACAGACCCAGCTGGCCGGCACGGCCGTGCAGTACGTGTTGGCGATCTCGCAGGCGACGTGCTTGGGTCCGAAGGGCGCCGTGTCGACCAACTGCGCACCGCGGTCATAGGATCGGATTCGCACGAAATCAGGAATTGGAGGGCCAGCTCGTGGCCGAGAGCATCACGATCACGGACAACCGCTCCGGCGAGTCCATGGAGATCCCGCTGGTCAACGGCGGCGTCTCCGCCGTGGAGTGGGCCAAGCTCCTGCCCGGAGTGTGGTTCTTCGACCCCGGCTTCATGTCGACGGCGGCGTGCGAGAGCGCCATCACCTACCTCGATGGCGACGAGGGGATCCTGCGCTACCGCGGCTACCCCATCGAGCAGCTGGCGGAGCAATCGACGTATCTCGAGGTGGCGTATCTGCTGCTCAAGGGTGAGCTGCCGAACGAGGCGCAGTTCGACGCGTGGCGCCACGAGGTCACGTATCACACGTTCATCCACGAGAACGTACGCAAGCGGTTCCTCGAGGGCTTCCACTACGACGCTCATCCCATGGGGATGCTCGTCTCGGCGGTCGCCGCCCTGTCGACCTTCTACCTCGACGCCAAGGACATCTTCGACCTCGAGTCGCGCAACAAGCAGATCATCCGCCTGATCGCGAAGATGCCCACCTTGGCGGCGGCGGCCCACCGGTTCAGCGTCGGGATGCCGTTCGTGTACCCGGACAACTCCCTCGACTTCGCCCCCAACTTCCTGTCCATGCTCTGGAAAGTCGCCGAACCGAGGTTCGAGGCGGACCCTGTGCTGTCGCGTGCCCTCGACGTCCTGTTCATCCTCCACGCGGACCACGAGCAGAACTGCTCGACCACCGCCATGCGGGTTGTCGGCTCGTCGCACTCGGACCCCTATTCGGCGACGGCCGCCGCCGCCGCCGCCCTCTACGGACCGCGCCACGGCGGGGCCAACGAAGCGGTGATCCGCATGCTCACCGACATCGGCAGCATCGAGAACGTCCCGGACTTCATCGCGATGGTGAAGTCCGGTCAAGGCGGCCAGCGCCTCCAAGGGTTCGGCCACCGCGTGTACAAGAGCTACGACCCGCGGGCGAAGATCATCAAGCGCACCGCGGACGAGGTCTTCGAGGTCACCGGGAAGAACCCGTTGCTCGACATCGCTCTGAAGCTCGAGGAGATCGCCCTCAACGACGAGTACTTCACCTCGCGGCGCCTCTACCCCAACGTCGACTTCTACTCGGGCCTCATCTACCAGGCCATGGGGTTCCCGCTCGAGATGTTCCCCGTGCTCTTCGCGATCCCGCGCACCGCCGGCTGGCTGGCGCATTGGCAGGAGATGCTCGACCAGGACTCGAAGATCGCCCGGCCGCGCCAGCTCTACATCGGCCCCGAGGAGCGCGACTACACGCCGATCGGCTCGCGCTGAGAAGGCGCCGGCCCGCGCCGGCGTCGACTACTAGCCGCGGATCGAGTCCGGCCGGGGCCTGAGGCGCGCCAGGCCCTCCTGCACCAGGGTCATGCACAACTCACCGGACCGCTCGAAGAGGAAGCCGCGTGCGAGGCCGCGCCCGTTGGCGGCGATGGGGGAGTCCGTGTCGTAGAGCAGCCATTCGTCGGCGCGGAACGGCCGGTGGAACCACATGCAGTGGTCGAGGCTCGCGCCCATGAACTCGGGGTCGTCCCAGTTGACCTCGTGTGGGGCGAGGATCACGTCGAAGAGATTCATGTCCGAGGCGTAGGTCGCGACGCACGCGTGGAGCAAGGGGTCGTCGGGCAGTTCGCCGTCGGCGCGGATCCACAGCCGCTGGTACGGCTCGCCCGCGCCCTTGCTGTGCCACGGCAGCTCGCCGATGTGGCGCTGGTCGATCGGATGCGGCCGGTCGAACCAGTCGACCAGCTCGTCCTTCCAGGGCTCGAGGCGCTCGGCCAGCGGGGCCAGCGTCTCGGGCGCCGGGACGTCGGGCATGGGGATCTGGTGTTCGAGCGCGCTCCGCTCGGGGTCCGCGAACGAGGCCGACATGTTGAAGATGGCCTTCCCGTGCTGGACGGCGACGACGCGGCGCGTGGTGAACGACCTCCCGTCGCGGATCCGGTCGACCTCGTAGAGGATGGGCACGGCCGGGTCCCCCGGTCGCAGGAAGTAGGCGTGGAGCGAGTTGACGCGCCCGTGCTCGACGGTGCGTCCGGCGGCCATGAGCGCCTGCCCGGCCACCTGGCCGCCGAAGACGCGCTGACGGTCCTCGTTGGGCTGGATGCCGCGGAAGATGTTCTCCTCGATCGGTTCGAGGTCGAGCAGGCGGACGAGGAACTCCAAGGACGCGCTCATCGGCCCATGTTCGCAGGCGGGCGGTGGCGCCGCCGCTGGGCGCGCGCAGCCCGGCCCCACTACCCTGCGGCGGCGTGACCCCTGAGGGCGGACGCGAGATGGTGTTCCCGGCGGGCTTCACCTGGGGCGTGGCGACCGCGGCCCATCAGATCGAAGGTGGGAACGTCAACAACGACTGGTGGGCGTGGGAGCACCACCCCGGCTCGGGCACGCTCGAACCGAGCGGCGACGCGTGCGACTCGTTCACCCGCTGGCGCGAGGACGTGCAGTTGGTGGCCGACATGGGCCTCGGCGCCTATCGGTTCTCGCTCGAGTGGAGCCGGATCGAGCCGGCGGAGGGCGAGTTCTCGATCGCCGCGCTCGAGCACTACCGGCGGATCTGCGCGGCGTGCCACGGCCACGGGATCCTCCCGGTCGTCACGTTCCACCACTTCACGACGCCGCGGTGGCTCGCCGAACGCGGCGGCTGGGAGTCGCCGGACGCGGTCGACCGGTTCGCTCGGTACGTGAGCCGCGCCGTGGCGTACCTCGGCGACCTCATCGGATGGGCGTGCACCATCAACGAGCCGAACGTGGTGTCGGTCATGGGGTATTTCCAGGGGCAGTACCCGCCCGGGGTGAAGCAGGACTTCGTCCGCTACGGCGCGGTGAACGAGACGATGGTCCGGGCGCACCGCAGTGCCGTCGACGCGCTCCGGGCCGGGCCC
This sequence comes from Acidimicrobiales bacterium, assembly GCA_036491435.1. GTDB lineage: Bacteria > Actinomycetota > Acidimicrobiia > Acidimicrobiales > RAAP-2 > Bog-473. The sequence goes on along the minus strand of DASXBZ010000135.1, from coordinate 2,778 downwards.
GGCGACTTCCCGGTGGGCCTGACGGTCTCGATGGCCGAGATCACGGCGCAGCCGGGTGGCGAGTCGTTGCGCGACGCGGCCGAGGAGATGCTCGAGAACGTCTTCCTGCGGGCGACCGAGGGCGACGACTTCGTCGGGGTGCAGTGCTACACGCGGATGCACTTCGGCCCCGACGGCCTGGCCGAGAACGACCCGAGCGTCCCGGTCACCCAGATGGGCGACGAGCGCTGGCCCCAGGCGGTCGAGCACTGCGTGCGCCGCGCGGCCGCCATCAGCGGACGGCCCGTCGTCGTGACCGAGAACGGCATCGCCACCGATGACGACACCGAGCGCATCGGGTTCCTGACCGAGGCCCTCGAGAGCGCCCACCGCTGTCTGGACGAGGGCATCGACCTGCGCGGCTACTTCGTGTGGAGCCTGCTGGACAACTTCGAGTGGCACCTGGGGTACGGGCCCAAGTTCGGGCTCGTGGGGGTTGCACCGGGCATCTTCGAGCGCAGGCCCAAGCCCAGCGCCCACTGGTTCGGCGAGGTGGCGCGGTCGAACCGGGTTTACACAGCAGGCCCTTAGCGGGTTGCCAGAGTCGGAATTGGCCGCCGGGGTAAAGTTCTGGGGTGCCGCCTTCGCCCCGCGAATCGACTGACGACAGCGCGGGGGCCCCGACGGCGACGAAACCCCAGGAACACCCGCCGTTGAAGCACATCTGGTCGTCCGATCAGCCGATGTCGGCCCGGATCCGCCAGATCATCGCCCACCCGTCCAGCCTGAAGCTGTTCAAGTACGCCGGCGTCTCGGTCATCTCGACGATCGTCTCGCAGGTCACGCTGTTCATGACCTTCGGCGTCTGGCGGGTGATGTCGGAGGTGCCGGCGAACATCCTGGCCAACGCCGTCGCCACCGTGCCGTCGTACTACCTCAACCGCAAGTGGGTGTGGGGGAAGGGCGGGCGCTCACATCTGTGGCGTGAGGTCGTTCCGTTCTGGGTGCTGTCGTTCATCGGGCTCGGTTTCTCCAGCCTCGCCGTGTGGCTGGCCGGGAACTTCGCCCGCAGCCACGACTACGGGCACGCCACCACGACCCTGTTGGTCAACGCGGCGAACCTGTTCTCCTTCGCGATCTTGTGGATCGTGAAGTTCCTCATCTACAACAAGCTCTTCCACATCGACCCCGTCGAGTACGAAGAGCACCACGCGGAGAAGGTGGCGTCGGAGTCGCCCGACCCGGACTGAGCCACCACGGGTCGCCCTGGGGCGACGCCCCGGACCGGTTCAGTCGCGGAAGTTGCTGAACTGCAGCGGGATCCCGAAGTCCTCGGCCTTGCACTTCGCGATCACCTCTTGCAGGTCGTCGCGCTTCTTGCCCGAGACCCGCAGCTGCTCGCCCTGGGTCTGCGAGGACACGCCTTTGAGGCCGAGGTCCTTGATGAACTTGTTGAGCCGCTTGGCGTGGTCGGCGGAGATGCCGGCGCGGATGGCGATGTGCTGGCGCGCCGTGCCCTTCTGGGCCTCCTCGATCTTGCCGGCGTCGAAGGCCTTCAACGAGACCTGGCGCTTGACCAGCTTCTCGTCCAGCACCTGGTGCAGCGCCCGCAAGCGGTCCTCGGTGGAGGAGCGCAGCACCAGCTCCTTCTCGCCCAGCTCGATCGACGAGTCCGTGTTCTTGAAGTCGAACCGTGTCGCCCCTTCCCGGTTGGCCTGGTCCACGGCGTTGCGAACCTCTTGCATGTCGACTTCGGAAACGATGTCAAAGGTAGGCATGCGGCCAGCGTATCGGCGTCCCTTCGGCGTTCCGGGGGCCGGGGCCGGAGTAATCTCGCTCGCCTGCGGGTCGGTGTCCGAGTGGCCAAAGGAAGCAGGCTGTAAACCTGCCGGTTAACACCTACGGAGGTTCGAATCCTTCCCGGCCCACGCAGGGGTCCCAGTGGCCGCGTCGTCGTCCCGGCCGGCCGGCCATCGGCGGCTGGGCGCCGGCGGCAGCCCCATTCCGGTCGGCGGTTCGATCCACCGGTAATTCCCAGGCCAGGCGGCTGGGCCGCCGTGCGGCATGGCGTTACAATGCTGTTTCAGATCGATTGCGGCACCGCGCTCGGCAAAGCGTGGGCCCGCTTCCCCTTCCGACCCCCCGGGACCGTCGCCCGGAGACGACAAGCGAGATTGACATCCACGTGGACGACATCGCCGAGGCCATTCCCCATCCGGTCCGGGACCAAATGAGCACGCGCCTCAACCGCCTGTCGATCCGCGCGGAGGCGTGGCAGATCCGCCTGGCTCCGCGCCTCACCCTCACGCAGCGCGTCGAAGCGCAGCGCGGCGACCCAGACGACTGGACGTTTCTGCGCCGCCCCGCGCTGCTCGGCTTCATCGCAGTCGTCTCCATCTGTGTCGGCGCGTCGTTGCCGAGCTCGCCGTTCAAGCTCGAGGGATCGATGGGGTGGGGCGGTGCGTGGTTCTTCGGCGAGGCACCGTGGCCCACCACGGCCTGGATGCTCCCGGGCGTCGTCGCGGTGTACGGCGGCATGGTCCTCTTCGTGCGCGTGTGGTTCGGCCTGTACCAGACGTTGCGGGCGCGGCCGAACGTGCCCATCAAGTCCCTCGCCTACATGCTCGCTCTGTGGATCCTGCCGTTGATGGCGGTGGCTCCGCTCTTCAGCCGTGACGTCTTCTCCTATGCGGCCCAGGGCGAAATGATGAGCCACGGCTTCAACCCGTACCACTACGGGCCGGGCACGCTCGGCTCGGGGCCCTTCGTCAACGGGGTCGATCCGCGCTGGTTCAACAC
>DASXBZ010000134.1:0-11851 GCA_036491435.1 Acidimicrobiales bacterium | reverse complement strand
TATTACGGACCAGGATGTCCGTGGGATTCGGCGGGTCCTGAGTGCGTCTTGGCTAGTGCATGTGCACCGACGCCGTTGCGCAACCGACGCCTTGCACCCAAACGTTCTGGACGCCGGCGATGTCCGGAGCAATGTCGTGCTGCGAGACGATCACATTGGCTGTGAACGAAGCGGTGTTTCCGTCGCCGGCTCGGAAGAAGTGAGCCTGCAGCACGGCGGTGTCGTCAGCGATGGTCGCTGTCTTCACTCCCGCCGGATCAGTGGCCGTGCACTTGAACGGCGTGCTCCGCAAGGCCAGCGTGGAGACCCATTGGCCTCCCTGGTTCGACATGCATCCGCCGAGCGGGCCGCTACTCACCGTGGAGGTGCACTTGAAGTGGCCGTGTACATCGAGGACACCCGAAGTCGCGTTGAAATTGCCCGCACCGTTGAAGGCGAGCGAACCGGAGCCACCGGTCACGTTCGGCGCATGGAAATCGAAGTTCGTGCTGGCCGGCGCCGCCAGGGCGACGGACGACCCGAGTAGGACCGCGGTGGCCGCGATGCCCAGCGCGGAAACGGCATGCCACGCCTTCATCGAATGCACCGGTCTCTGTGGTTTGGATTTGTTAAGCAGCATCATGGTGTTCCCTTCATCAGTGGTTGATCTCATTGGTGTCGGGAGTCAGTACGGCTGTCGTCGGTCGGAAGTTTGCGAAACGCCGATGTTCGAACGATGTGTTGCCTTCTTCAATGAGCGATCGCATCTTGATGAGGCCTGAGCGGACACGCGACTTGGCCGTGCCCAATGGGATGCTCTCGGCTGCGCTGATCTCTCGTGCCGTGTATTGGTAGAAGGCCGCGAGGACCAGCGCCCGTCGCTGTTCGTTCGGAACGCGCACCAGAGCGGTGCGCACTCGGGCGGCCTCGTCCGTGATGCTCGCTGCTTCGTCGGGCGTGGGCTCTTGCGCCAGTTGGTTCAGGAGCAATTCCGAGTTCGGCGCACAGGGCTCGGCTCTCTTCTTCCGGAGGACGTCTATGGCGAGGTTGCGCGTGATCGTCAGTACCCACGTGGATACCGAGCCACGACGGGCGTCGAAGGACAGGCCATTGCGCCACACTCGGATGAGCGCCTCCTGCGCGATCTCCTCTGCAAGCACCGGATCACCCACGAGAGTGCGGGCCAGGCCGTAGACGCGACCCTGGTAGCGGCGCACGAAGGCGCGCCCGGCGGCTTCGTCGCCACCGCCGAAGCGACGCAAAAGTACCTGGTCAGAGGGCCGGTCGTCCGTCGTCGGGCGCGGGGGAATCGCGCTGTGGGGGGTGGGATGCATTTGCGCCTCTATTCCAGGACACTGAGTATCGTTACTCCCTGAACTATAAACTGAACAAATCAGTTACGCAAGGTGCTGTAAACTAATTTCGGAGAACAGTGTCGAGCGGGTAGCGAGAGGGGACGATGGCAGCGAACGAGGGTGATCGACGCGGCGGCGAGGATGGAGCCACCGGCTCGCACCGGGGCCCGGGGCGACCTCGCGACCCCGGCTACGACAAAGCCATCCTCGATGCCACGCTCGAGATCCTGAACGACAAGGGTTACTCCGGGCTGACGATCGACGGCGTGGCGGCCAAGACCGGAGTGGGCCGGCCCACCATCTACCGGCGCTGGCGCTCCAAACCAGCACTTGTCATCGCAGCCCTCACTGCAGCTCCGAGCCTGGCGCCCGCCCCGGACACCGGCACACTCCGCGACGACCTGCTCGCGTTCGAACGAGATCAAGTCGTCTTGATGGACAGGCCGGAATCCCGGCGCATCACGGCCGGCCTCGTCGCAGATCTCGTCGACGACCCCGAACTCGCCGACGCCTACCTGGGCGACTACGTCGAACTGCGTCAGGCGTCGGTCTCGCAGGCGCTTCAGCGCGGTATCGAGCGCGGCGAGCTCCGGGCCGACGCCGACCAGACCCTGATCTACGACCTGTTGATCGGACCGCTCTTCTTGCGCTCTGTGGTGCGCGGCGAACCCCTTGGGCCCAATATCGCAGAGCAGATCGTCGACCTTGTGCTCACTGTCTTCGGGAGTCCTGAGCCGAGCCGAACTCGCCATCCGTCATAGCCGGCAGACCGGGGTACGTGACCCCACCTCGAGTCTCGCTCCAGTGGTGCAGCCCACAGGTCGACATTCCTTCGACGGACGCCGGAAGGGGTCCCACCACCACCGGGGCAGTGGTGCTTCCCTCCTGGCGGTCCTGTCGGATCTGTGAGAAAACAACCCCCATGAGCAGGGCGACCCTGCGGCTGGCAGCGTTTCGCTTCCGGACGACATTGCGGCCGAGCCTCGGTGGACTCATCACGTTGTTCCTACTCGTGGGGCTTGTTGGCGGCCTCGCGATGGCTTCGATTGCCGGAGCCCGCCGGACTGCGTCGTCGTTCACTACGTACTGGGCGAGCACGAACCCTTCGGACCTTTTTGGAGCGTCCGCAGTGCTGAATCCCTCGATCGGGAGCTACAACGGTTACAACGCACCGCTCGTGGCGAAAATCGCCCATCTCCCTCATGTCGAACAGGTGGAGAGCCAGGCGGGCATCGATTTCCTCCCGTTGGACCACCGTGGCGCACCACTGAGAGCCCCGGGCTTCTACCAGCCTTCCCCGGGCAATGGTTACGGCAGCGTCGACGGTCTGTACTTCGATCAGGACAAGGTGACGGTCGTGCAAGGGAGGATGGCCGACCCCAGGCGCGCCAACGAGTACATGCTGAACGCACAGGGCGCCGCCGCGCTCAGGGTGCACGTGGGAAGCGTCCTGCCGATTGGCATCTACACCAATGCCCAGACGGTACTTCCGGGTTTTGGTACCGCGCGCGTCAAACCGATCCGGAAGATCAACGAAAAAGTCGTCGGAATCTTCGTCTTCCCAACCTCGGTCGTCGAGGACACCGTTGACGCGTCGGTCCAACCGAACAACATCTTCACACCTGCCCTCACGCGTCAACTCCTCACCTGCTGCGTCAATTACACGCAGACGGGGGTCCGAGTCCGAGGGGGTCCGGCTGACGACTCCGCTGTTGCCGCTGAGATCTCCAAGGCCTTGCCGGGGTTCCCTCCTTTTCTCCCGACCCGTACCTCGAACGTCACCAAGGCTCAAAGGGCGATCAACCCTGAAGCCGTGGCACTTGGGGCCTTTGGCGCCATCCTGGCGGTCGCCACGCTGCTCATTGCCGCGCAGCTGATCGGACGGCAGCTCCGCCGAGGCGCGGACGACAGGGATGTGCTGCGTGCCCTCGGCGCCGGGTCTATGACGACCTCAACCGACGGGGTCCCGGGCATCGTCGGGGCAATCGTCGCGGGAGCGCTGCTCGCCGCAATGGTGGCCGTGTTGCTCTCGCCGCTCGCGCCTCTCGGACCCGTACGTCCTGTCTACCCATACCCGGGGATCGACTTCGACTGGACGGTCATCGGTATTGGTGTCGCTGTCCTCGTCGTCGGGCTGAGCGTGATTGCGCTGCTCCTCGGCTGGCTTGGTGCTCCGCACAGCGAACGCCGTCGCGAATACCGGTCCACCGGTCACGTGTCGAGGTTGGCCAGATTCACCGCCGGTATCGGACTTCCGGCTCCCGCGGTGACCGGGGCCCGATTCGCGCTGGAACCAGGTGGCCAGCGCGACCCAGTACCAGTCCGTTCGGCGATCCTCGGGGCCGCGCTCGCCGTGGTCGCGGTGGTTGCCACGGTCACCTTCGGTGCCAGCCTGAGCTCTCTCGTTTCGCACCCAGCGCTCTACGGCTGGAACTGGGACTACGTGTTGATTTCAGGCGGCGACATCCCGAGAGCGCATGTGACGTCACTCCTGGAGCACGACCGCTATGTGTCGCAGTGGTCGGGCGTCTACACCTCAGACTTCTACATCGACGGTCAGGCCCTCCCCGTGCTGGGCGAGAACCCCGGGACCGGGGTGGCTCCTCCAGTGCTTTCGGGTCACGGACTCGAAAGCACCGACCAGGTCGTCCTCGGTGCTTTGACGCTGGCGCAATTGCACAAGGTGGTCGGCGACACCGTGGAGGTGACGTCCGGTTCGACCCCTGCGCATCGCCTGCGCATCGTCGGCACGGCAGCGATGCCGGTCCTCGGCAGCAACGGCGGCACCCACCTCGAGATGGCAACCGGTGCGATCCTGGCCTCGCAGCTCTTACCGTCCGTCGATCGCAACCCCTTTGACAACCCGGTCACGGGACCGAACGCTGTGCTCATACGTCTCAAAAACGGCTACGAGCCCTCGACGGAACTGCACTCGCTCGAGCAGATTGCCCATGCGACCTCGAACACCGCCAACTTCGGGGTGACGGTCGAGGGTGTCCAGGATTTTCGCCCGGCAGAGATCGTCAATTACCGATCTCTCGGTGATACACCCGTGTTCCTCGGTGCAGGGCTCGCAGCGGCAGCGATCGCGGCGCTCGCGCTGACTCTCGTCGCGTCGGTCCGGAGGCGACGACGGGACCTTGCGGTGCTGAAGACGCTCGGGTTCACCAAGGGGCAGCTCGCGGTCACCATCGCGTGGCAATCCACCATCGTTGCGCTGATCGGCACGATCGTGGGCGTCCCTGTGGGAATCGCCCTCGGGCGTTGGTTGTGGGACCTCTTTGCCCGCGACATCCACGCCGTGCCAGCTCCGAGCGTGCCGGTCGTCCTGATCGCAGTGATAACGCTGGGCGCCATCCTGCTCGCGAACGTCGTAGCGGCTGCGCCAGGACGATATGCGGCACGCACGTCAACGGCGGTGCTGCTTCGCGCAGAATGAGCAATGTCATCGCGCCATATCGCACCGTGCCCGGTGACGCAGTGATCAGCCCAATGCTCCTTGGCCAACTGTGCCGACGTGCACCGTTGTGAAGCGACGTCGCGCAATCTGCCATCCGCCGCGATCGGAGTGGACCAACTGATCGTCGTAGAAGCCGATCGCTCGCACGCCGTCACGATTGTCCGGACCCATAATCACCGCGTCGACATAACTTTGCGCCTGAACTCCGTCAGGAAGACGCTCCACGGAAACGTTGGAGATCCGATGGAGGGTGTAGCCACAGTCCTCGTGTACTGCAACCATGAAGGCAGTGATCTCGTCGACTCCGCTCCATATCCCGATCTCCCCGTAGTCGACCTTGCAATCAGGCGTGAAGCAGGATCGGAACAGATCCCAATCGCGTCGGTCGATACCGGACGCGTAACGGACGATCACTGCGCGTATCCCGAGGTGTAGCGACGGATCGAATTGCTCAACACTCACGGGGTGTCTCCTTCGGCTTCCGGTGTTGTCATCAAGCCTGCCATGGTGGTGCGATTCGAACCGGCGGGAACGACCGGCGATAGGGTTGCACCTCCCACCAACGGGCCGACCGCCTCGCTTCTTCTCCTTGCCCTGCAAAAGATGGCAGGCGGCGGCCGCCACGGTGGGGCGACACCGGAAGGATTCGTCCATGTTCCTCATGCGATTCGACATGCGGGCCCCGGATTGGGGAGCTCCCGCGCCCGAGCTGTATGCGACCGCCCTCGAGATGGCCGAATGGTCAGAGAGCCGCGGTGCGCTGGCGGCGGTCGTATGCGAGCACCACGGCGTGAGCGACGGCTACCTGCCGTCGCCACTGATCCTTGCCACGGCCATGGCCGCCCGCACGACCACGCTGCCGATCACGGTGGCGGTGGTCGTTCTGCCGCTCTACCAACCGGTCCGCCTCGCCGAGGACATGGCGGTGCTCGACATCATCAGCCGTGGTCGTGTGAGTTACGTCGCCGCAATCGGCTACGTGCCCGCCGAATACGAGCAGCACGGGGTCGATTTTCACCGGCGCGGCCGGATCGCGGAAGAGTCGCTGGAGCTGCTCCTCAAGGCGAAGAGCGGAGAGCCCTTCGATCAGGAAGGCCGTCACATCCACGTGACGCCGCAACCGGTCACCCCGGGCGGCCCACAGATTGCCTGGGGTGGGGGCAGTGCTCCCGCGGCCGCCCGCGCCGGCCGGTTCGGTTTGAACTTCATGGCCCAGGGTGGTGATCCGTCCCTGGCGGAGGTGTACGAGGATGCGGCGCGGTCGAACGGCCACCAACCAGGTTTCTGCATGATTCCACCTCTCGACACGGCGACGACTGTGTTTGTCGCCGAGGACGTCGACCGAGCGTGGGACGAGCTCGGACGCCACATACTCCACGACGTCACCAGCTACGCGAGCATCAACGTGGGCAGACATTCGTTTACGGCCAGCATCTCGGAGGCAAAGACGATCGACGAGCTCCGCTCGGAGGACCGGACACACCGGATCATCACGGTCGAGGAAGCAGTGGAGACGGTCCGATCGGGGATGCCGTTGGCGCTTCACCCGTTGATCGGGGGGCTCGCTCCAGAGGTTGCATGGCGGTATTTCCGCACTGTGACCGAGACGGTGATGCCCGCGGTCACTGGCGCCACGTGATCTCAATCGTCGGCGGCGGCCGTACGTCTACTCCGTTGGCTCCAGCGCGTTGGCGAGGCGCTCGAGTGTCCCACTCATGGTCTGACGGTTGCGATCGGTCCGGTCGTCGACACCTGAGACCTGCTTGCTGAATTCCAACACTGATTCCGGTCGAAGATCGTCACTCCACTCGGTCACCAGGCAACCTGCGCCGGTCGGCTCGATGCGATAGCCCCAGGTCGAGTAGTGGAAGTCCATCATCGAACATTCGAATGCAAACGCGCGACCAGGGTCAGCCTCGATGACCTTGCCCTGGGTGGTCCACGTCAGCTGTCCGTTGCGGTTGTGGCCGTCGAAGCCGGCGCCGACGGCCGGACCGTCGAATCCCTCGTGCCACTCGCAGGCGTAGCACTCCTCGGACCACTCACCCATTCGGGTTACGTCTGAGATGGCGGCGTACACGCTCTGGGGTGATGCCTTGATCTCGCGAGCGATCTCGATCCGTCTATCGGCCACGAAGAGATCTTTACCGCTCCCGGGGGCGGTTGCTCGAGCCGTCACCCGCTGCCGGTCCGAGGCGTGTCAGCCGCTCAGCGACAGACCGGTCAATTCCCCGAGTTCGGTCAACGCGACATCGGGATCGGTCACCTTGATGGTCTGCATCCCGAGCTCCCGTGCCGGCTTGAGGTTCACCCCCAAGTCGTCGAGGAAGACACATTCGCCCGGTTCCACATTGAGTTCTTCGCAGGCAAGCTCGTAGAAGTGAGGATCCGGCTTACGCACCCCGAGGACTCGAGACTCGAGGACGGCGTCGAAGAGGCTGTAGACCTCCGCCACCTCCTCGGACAGGATTGCCTCTGCGCGCGTGAAGTTGTTGGTGAGGCACGCCGTCTTGTACTTCGTCTTGCACGAGCGGATGGCATCGACCATCTGCGGCCTGATCTCTCCGGCCAAACGCTCCAAAACCAACCTCCCGTCCAGCTCGTGCCCGAGAGCACGCGCCTCGTCCGACCACATTGACCCGAACGTCTCCAGGTCGACCTCACCGCGCTCGAGCCTCGCCCAGGCGTTGGTGTCCGGGTTCGTGGCGTTCACGGTCCGAATGAAGTCGGCCGGGAGGCCGCGCTCGACTTCGAGGTGAGCGAACGCCTCGAACGGGCTCGAAGAAATCACGCCACCAAAGTCGAAGAGGACGGCCCGGATCACTGCATCACCTCCGTAAGAAAGGTCATCATCCTGGCGTCTCGGGCCGAAGGCCTCAGACGAAGTCGGAGCCCCCGTCGGCGTTCACGCATGCCCCTGTCACGTAGCCGTTGCGCCTCGACGCCAGATAGGCCGCGATCGAGGCGACCTCGTCAGGCAGGCCCGCCCGGCCCAGGTCGGCCGGGTGGTGGAAGTTCTGGTCGATCCACGTCATCACGTCGTGGGGGTCGGCCGGGTCCAGGCCCTCGGCAGCGAAGGTGTCGCGCAGTCCTTCGGTGAAGCTCGCAGTCACGATCGAGCCGGGGCAGACGGTGTTCACCAAGATCCCGTCGGGCGCCAGCGACTTGGCCAGGTTCTTGGCCAGGCTGGTCACTGCTGCCTTGGACGCGGTGTAGGCGACGAGATTCGGGCTCTGGCGCTGGATGGAGTGCGCCGAGAAGATCACGATGCGGGCCCAGTCCGCTGCCCGCAAGAGCGGGAGCGCGGCGCGGACGCCACGGACCGCGGACATCGTGCCGAGCGCGAACGCGGCATCCCAACCGCTGTCGTCGAGCTGTTCGAAGCGGCCCGCCCCGGGTCCGACGGTGTTCACGAGGATGTTCAGCGCGCCCCACCGATCCGCTACTTCGCCGAATCCGGCTTCGATGGACGCGGGGTCGGTGACGTCCACGCTGACGCCGATCGCGTCGGGGCTGCCCGCCGCACGCAACGCCCCCGCTGTCTCGTCCAATGCATCGCGACCTCGTGCCATGACGGCGACCCGGGCGCCGTCGGCGGCCAGGATCTCCGCAACGGCGCGGCCCATCCCCTTACTGCCGCCGGCCACGACAGCCGTTGCGTCCGCAATTCCGAGATCCACCTAGCCTCCTCCCGACAGCCCGATCTGCTCAGGCCGCCGCATCGTACGTCGACATGTAACGGGCGAAGGATTCCCGCACCGAGTTTTCGTCCAGGCCGAACTGCGCCAGTTCGTAGGAGTGTCGTCCGTGCGCTCCCGGCTCGTGGCTCGACGCCCACTGAGTGACCGCGGCGCGGGAACGTTCGGGAAAGGGCAATCCGATCTTCTCGTAGGCGGTCGCCATGGCCTGTACGGGATCGGTCTGCAGGTCGGTCCACGCCAAGTCCGCAAAGCGGTCCTCGCCGAGACGAGCCCGGAAGTCCATCGCCCGCGTGATCGCCTCGGACCACCGGCCCAGCTGCTCCGGTCCGAGCTCGAGGGAGTCGTCGCGGTCGCTGGCCCAGCTGCGCGTGTAGTGGATCAGGCTGCACACGGACCCGAGCACCTTGGCCGGATCGCGGTGGCTCCAGAGGAACTTGGCGTCGGGGTAAGCGGCCAGCAACGAATCGAGCGCGAACATGTGCACAGGCGTCTTGAGATGCCACAGCCTCGGCGGGCAGTGCCACTGGAGGAGGCGAAGCACGCGGCGGTGGTAACGGTAGGTGGCATCCATGTCGGATTGGGTCACCCACTCCAGATAGGAAGGGACGCGGCCGAAGCCATCGAAGTGCACGGTACGGAAGCTCATGCCGAGCAGGTCCTGGCATTCGGTCGGTCCCGTCGCCTCCTCGTGGTGCATCGACGCCATGAGCGGGAACATCTGGTTCATCATGGCGAGCCCGGCCTCGGCCTCGGCGATTCGCGGATCGGAATGCTCCGTGGCGGACTCGGGAGGCGGGCAGGGGCTCGACGACTCCCACAAGCGCAGTGAGCGGATTTGGGGGTCGGCCGCCACGAGCTGGCTCAATGCGGTCGTGCCGGTGCGGGGCAGGCCGATGACGAACACCGGTCCCTCCACTTGCTCGTCGTCGATCTCCGGGTGCGCCCGGTAGGTGTCCTCGATGCGCAGCCGCGACGCGAGCGCGCCGGCCAGGCGGATCCGCAGCATGGCTTCCCCGGCGGCCGTGAGGTCGGCCTCGGTGTTGAGCGAGGCTGTGAGGCGCTCGAGACCCTCGCGATGCGACCCGTCGCCGAAGTCCTCGAGGCCGGTTGAGGCCCGGGCCTCTTCCTCAAGGGCATCGGCCTCAAGAGTCATCGGGAGAACCGTTTACTGACGGCCAGCCGACGCGACGCAATTGTCCGGCGTCGTTCCTCGGGGGTGACCTGGCGTGTGCCCGCGGGCAAGGAGCCCGCGATTTCGTCGAAGCGAACCACTTGCGTCTCGGGAATGGGCGCCGACTCGGTGCGGACGCAGCGCAGGATCACGGGCCCTGCACTTGAGCCGGCCGTGTCGAGCCAATTGGCGATCCCCGGGTCTTGGTGCGCGATCACGACGCGGAGGATCCCGTCGTCGTCGACGACGGCCTGGTGCCCGTTCAGGCTGCTCTGGTGCCGCGCGTAGTCGATCGTTTCCCACCAGGGGTTCCCGATCGAATAGCTCCAGTAGAGGCCCTCGGGCGGCGTGACCTCCACCACCAACGCCTCGTCCGGCTCGAGCTGGAACGAACCGATGACGGGGCGATTCTCGGCGGCCGCCCCCATGTTCGTGCCGTCGAGGGGGGGAAGGAAGGTGTTGGGAGCCTCGGGTCGTGAGAACTGGAGGAAGAAATCCAGGTTCCCGAGGACGAAGTCACCCAACGCGATCAGCTGACGCGCCGCCACTTCCCGCGGATCGCGCAACGCCTTCTCGGCTTTGCCCGCTCCGTCCTTGTCGCGCTCGGCACCGCTCGCGCCCACCCGCTCGATCGACAGCGACGACGCCACCTCGGTATCCCAGTCGTAGAAGAAATGGCGGACCACCAAGATCGTGGCGTCCTCGGCGATGGGCAGCCAGTTGCCGTCGTGTGGTTCGGCCGACAGCATGAGCTCGACTTCGCCGCCGGGCCCGAGGTCGAGCTCGTCGAGGAGGACGTTGGCTGAGGAGGCCATGCCGGCCATCGACTGCAGTCCGACGTAGCGGGCGGTACCTCGATTGCCCCAGATGCGGTACGTCTCGTCCCCGCGGAGTGGCGCCCCCGTGTAGATGCAGTCGGGGCAGTCCATGCCCCACTTGTAGACGTTGTCGACGCCGGACGGGCTGACGGCCAAGACGGGGTCGGGATCGGCACGGAGCGCTTGATCCGCACCGAGCGCAAGGAGAACGAGCAGGTGGCGGAAGCCGGACGCCAAGTCGGCGGGGTTTCGGGCCACTGCGTTCGAGCAGACGACATCGGCCGCCTTGCCGAGCGCGTCGAGGAGGTGTGACCACGCGCGGCCCGACACGAGATCCTCGGTAGTGGCGTCGCCCGCCTTGGCCGCCTCGCTCACCGAATGGGGCATCCACGAAGGGTTGACGAACTGGCCAGTCATCGGAACCTCCGCGTGCGTATCACGCCAACACCACCGCCCGACCCCCTTCCCCGAAGAAGGGGCCATGCTTTCGCGGCACTCACATGCCGTCAACCGGGCTCCGCCGCCGGCCCGATCATCACCAAAAAATGACAACTCGGCGCCTAGCGTTGAGGCTTCGCTACGAACACCTTCGCCGAGGCCTCGGCGTACCGCGACGTCGAGGAGCCCGCGGGTCTCCCGATCGTCGCCACGATCGGCTTCGACCATGCGGACGCCGTGCTCGACGGGATCGACGCCGACCGCCTCGTCGGTCTCGCCTCGGCGCACGGGTGCGTGCTGCGTCTCACCGTCCCCGTCGGCACCTATCTGCCGCGCGACTTCGATCTCATGGAGGTCCTGGGCGGGAGGCGGCCCGACCCGCACGCCATCGGCCGGTCGCTGCACAGCTCGGCCGCCCGCACCATGTACCAAGATCCTGAATACGGCGTGCGCCAACTGGTGGACATCGCCATCCGTGCGCTGTCGCCGGCGATTAACGACCCGACCACCGCCGTGCAGTCCCTCGACCGTCTGCACGGCGTGCTCCGTGCGGTGGCCGGTCGCCCCGACCCCAGCGGGGTCTACGTCGACGGCGAAGGCGTCGTTCGGCTTTTGGTCCCGGCGCCGGGATGGGACCGCCTCGTCGAGCTCGCCTTCACCGAGATCGCCCTGTTCGGTGTGGGGTCCCCGCAGATCACGGGCAAACTCATGGCGGTCTACGACGAGCTGGAGGCCTGCGTGCCGCGGGCGCGCGCCGCGTTGATCGAGACGCAGCGTGCCTGGCTCGAGGACGAGGTGGCCGCTGGCGCCCCGCTCCCCGCCGAGCGCATCCTGAGCCCGGATCCGTTGGGTCTGGGTTGAGACACGCCTTCGAAAAGGGACTTTGGGCCCGGGCCCTTGTGCCGTTTTCGGACTACCCGCGCTGTCGG